>SXSC01000383.1 GCA_005792355.1 Opitutaceae bacterium | reverse complement strand
TGTGGCAGTCACGCACGCCTTACGACGAGGCGCTGCACACCCGCAATCAAACTCAACATGGCTCCTGGGTCCTCGCGCTCAACTCGCCCCAATCTTCATGAAAAAGCACTTTACAGCAGAGAGAACATCTTAAACCCCTCCTGGATCCACTCCCCCTGAAAACCCAGTTTCCTATCATTCACCCCGAAAACAACTATGGAGCGGAACCGCATCTTCGACTACCCGCGTGCGCCTCACGGCCGAAACTCCCCGGGGTGCAGCCCCAACAGAAACTCTTCGGCCGGCAGGCAGAGGACATCGTCGCGTTTGAAGCGCTCTTTTCCCCGGTAAACGAGGTAACGCTGGCTTTGCGGATAGTCTTCGGCAAAATTTTTAAGCGCCCGCAGGTCATCGGAGCGCACCTGCGTCGAGTTCTTAACCTCCACCGCATAAAGTCCCGAGTCGCCATAAACCACGAAATCAACCTCAACCTGCGAGCGGGTCTGCCAATAGTGCAGTTGGTGATTCCCCGTCGAGTAATCGCACCACGCGCGCAGGTGCTGGGCGACCAGCCCCTCCAACGCCAATCCGTCAATTTCCTGCGGCGCATCCAAGGGACCGCTGGGCCGGTTGGCGCGAAACACCCCGGCGTCGAAGAAGTAAAATTTCGGGTGCGTCGCCAATTCCCGCTTCGCCCGCTTGGTGAAGACGGGCAGACGGAACCCGAGCAGCAAATCCTCCAGGATTTCCAGATAACCCTCGACCGTCTTCCGGCTCACCTGACAGTCGCGGGAAACGTTGCTGAGATTGAGCACGCCGGCGTGCGAAAAACTCATCGCCTCAAGAAACCGCGCGAACGATCCGACGTTGCGCACGAGGCCCTCCATTTGCACTTCCTCCCGCAGATAAAGTCCGTTGTAGGCTTTCAAGATATCCGCGGGGTTGTCGGCGGCCCACACCAGCGGCAGCATCCCCTGGCGCAAGGCCGCGGACAGCGAGAACCGTTTGCCCAATTCCGCCGCCAAGTAGGGATGCAAGTGCTTTTGCGCCGCCCGTCCGCCCAGCAGATTGACACCCTGCCGGCGCAGCTTGCGGGCGCTTGATCCCGTCAGGATAAATTGCTGACCGGTCTTGCGCTCGATCAGCAGATGCACGACCTCCAGCAAGGCCGGCAATTTTTGGACTTCGTCAATGATGACCTGGGGCTTGTCCCGGTTGCCCTCCACCAATTCGGTCAACCGCTCCGGCCGGGCGGACAACAGTCGCAGGGTCTCCGGGTCGAGGAGGTCGATCCGCAGCGCCTTGGGATAGTGATGGGTGGACCAAAGCGTCTTGCCCGTGCCACGCGGCCCAAGCAGGAAAAAGTGATCGCGTCCCGGCATGAAGATTCGCGGAATGAATGCCATTCTGAGGCGCAAAATGGCGGAACGGATGCCGATTTCAAGCAACTTCGGTGTGTCATCGGGTGAAGAATTTCCGGGAGCTCGTCTATTGAAACCGATGACACCCAACACGTCGCCGCCACGTTCCGTACCCAGCTGAACATCCAGTTTCCTATCATTTATTGAAACCGATGACACCCAACACGTCGCCGCCACGTTCCGTACCCAGCTGAACATCCAGTTTCCTATCATTCATCCATTAACAAACGCACCCCTCACTGCCCGCTCGCAAAATAGATCTAGTAGTTTTCTGAGCGCCGATCGTCTGCCCCGTTAGTCCAGTGCCGGCATGGTTTCGCTTTCCGTTGCTGAAACCAAGCCGGCGAACGTCCGCCCTGCCCGTCACCTCCACTGCCGTCGCCCTCACTTCTCCAGTCCTCCGGATTCAGATTCCCTCCAACCCCCAAACCCAGTGAAACCATCGCTCTGCCGCGCCCGCCTTGTCACTTTACTCGCATTGCTCGCCTCGCCGCTCGCCGAAGCGCAGACGCTCCCTTCGCCGATCGAAACGACCAAGGTGGCCGCAGAGGCTGTCATGTTGTCGCCGTTCACCGTCACGAGCGAGCGCGACACCGGCTACGTCGCCACGAACACCCTGGCCGGGACGCGGCTCAACACGCCGGTGCAGGACCTCGGCGCGTCGATTTCGATCTACACGAAGGACTTTCTGAACGACCTTGGCGTCACGAATGCGCGCGAGCTGCTGATCTACGGCACCAACGCCGAGACTTCCGGCCCCGGCGGCAATTTCTCCGGTGCGGCCGGCGACATCAACCAGGCTCAGGTCGTCGCCGACGGTCCCCGCCAGAGCTCGCAGGGCCCCGCTCGCACCCGCGGGCTTTTGGGTCTGAACAACGCGCGCGGGTATTTTCGCACCAGCATTCCGTTCGACAGCTACAATATCGATGCCGTAACGGTCAATCGCGGCCCCAACGCGATTCTGTTCGGGGTGGGCAGCCCGGCGGGAGTAGTGGATTATACGCCATCGAAGGCCGGTACGACCCGCAACGCCAACCGGATCGAAGCGCGCTACGGCAACAACAATGCCGTTCGTGGGGTGCTTGATTTCAACCGGGTGCTCATCCCGAAGAAGCTCGGGGTGCGCGTCATCGGTTTGGCCGACGACGAGGAGTTCAATCAGCGCCCGGCCTTTGAGCATCAGCGCCGCCTTTTTGGGGCGATTACCTACGAACCGTTCCGATCCACGGTGGTGCGGGCCAATATCGAACACGGTCGGCACTACGCCAACCGCCCGATCTCCACACTGCCTTTCAAGAGCTACACCGAGGCCTGGGAAGGGCTGGGGCGGCCTTACTTCGATTGGGATTTTTACGACAACCCGGCCCGGAACCCCAACGCCGCGACGCAGAATGCCCAGACGGTATTCTTCAACAGCCGGCCTCTCTCCTATCTCGTCGGAGGAGAGCAGCGTCTTGGAGGAGTAACCCTGGTCTACAATAATCCGGCCGATAACGTGCCGGCCGCTGCCTACATCGGCGCCGGTCACACGCCGGGCACGGTCGTCGATGCCATTCGCCAAAACGTCTTTCACCCCACCATCAACCGGGACGGAGCGCCCGATGCCCCTCCCTATGGGTGGTGGTACGCTACCCGCAATATCTCCGAAGTCAGCGGATTTTATTTTGGCGCACCCGGAGGTCTCGCGCCTGCGGGCATAAAAACCCAGACCTTCACCGATAAGAGTGCTTTCGACTTTTCCGGCCGGATTATCGATGAGACCTCAAGGCAGATGGAGAACTATCGCGCGTTCACGGTCAGTCTGGAACAGCGGGCCTGGAAAGACCGTCTGGGCTTCGAATTTGCCTACGATCGGCAGCGATACATCAACCGCCGCCGGAACTATTTCTTTCAGCAGGGTAATACCTCACACATCCGCATCGAACTCACGCAGACGCTGCCGGACGGCACCCCAAATCCCAACCTGGGTCGCCCCTTTGCGATTTACGGCCAGTCGAATTTCGGCAACGCGATCAATGACAACGAATCCTACCGCGGCACGGGTTTCATCAAATACGACTTCAAGGACCTGGGTCCCAGGGCCGGCTTCTGGTTCGGGCGGCATGCAATCACTGGTCTGGCCGAGCAGAATGCCGTCGAGTCGATTTCCTACACCACGCGACTGGTGAGCGACGACCCGCTGTATAATGCCATCAACCCCGCCCCCGACAGTTTCAACCGTCGACCGGTGGCGATTGTTTACATGGGGCCGTCGATCCTCGATGGCTCGCCGCTGCGGCTCTCGCCCATCCGGGTCAGCGGCCTCGAGCCCGGGCTCAAGTTCGACACGAACTATTTTTCCGCGCCCGCCGGTTCGACGGCGCAGGGCCGGTTCGTCAAGGATCCCACGACGTTGCTCGAGATTAACGGCGGCGGATCCGCGGGCCGCGAGGTCGTGAAATCCCAGGCCCTTGTGTTGCAGAGTCACTGGCTCGCCGAGCACTTCGTGACGCTTTTCGGCTGGCGTCGCGACGAGGATTTCAACACTCGCCAAAACATCGTCTTCGTTCCGGCCAATCCCACCAAGGCGCATTACGGGTTGGGCGACTTCAATTTTCCCTCCACGCCGGCGTTCGTCACGGCCAAGGAGACCAAGACCTATAGCGGGGTGCTGAAATGGCCGCAAAAACTCGTGCGCCTGCCACCGGGCACCGCCTTGAGCGTGTTTGCCAACCGCGCGGAAAACTTCACGCCCCAGGCCAATCGCACCGATGGCTACGGCAATCCACTCGCCTCGCCCGCCGGCAAGACAAAGGAATACGGTTTCAACCTTTCACTCTTCCACGACAAGCTCATCCTGCGTGCCAACGCGTTCGAGACCTCGGTCATCGGCTTATCGTTCGGTTCCCCAGCCTATAATACGGCCTACAACAACGCCGTCCTGCAATGGGCTCAGTTCTGGGAGCAGGAGCGCAACATCAATCCCGGCATCGATCGCTCCGCCGACATCGCGCTGCTGTTCAGCGCCCTGCCGGCGAATTTCCGGCAGCTGAACCAGTTTGTGGTCACCGGCAGCCCGGCGACGCAGAATATCTCGGCAAATTATCAACAGCTCCTCACGCGATCCGACACGACCAACTTCACCGCCAAGGGGCGCGAGTTCGAGTTGATCTACAACCCGACGAAGAACTGGCGGATTCTCGCCAACATTTCCCGGCAGGTGACGGTACAAACCGATATTGCACCCGGAAGCCGCGAGTTCATCAACCGCATGCGTCCGATCTGGCAGCAGCTGAGCAACCGTCCCATCGGGAATTATCCCGCCGGCCACGTGCTCGGCAATCCTCTGCCCGCGGTCGTCACCACCATCGGGTCGGCGATCCCCACCATGATCGACGTGCCCCTGGCCACCACGTTGGCCAGCGAAGGCGTCGCCAGCGCGGAACAGCGCAAATGGCGCGTAAATCTTGTCTCCAATTATCAATTCGACCGCAGCTCGCTCTTCGGTGGGCGGCTGAACGGCTTTGGCCTCGGCGCCGCCGCCCGCTGGCAGGACAAGCTGGGGATCGGCTATCCGATTTCACGGGATGCGCGTGGCGTCGTGAATGTCGACATCCAGCATCCGTACTACGCGCCCGACGAACTCAACGTCGATGGCTGGATCAGCTACGGCCGGAAGATTTTCCGCGACAGAATCAACTGGAAGATCCAGCTCAACGTCCGAAATCTCTGCGGCGATCAGGCGCTCATCGCCATCAACGCCCAGCCCGATGGCAAACCCGCCGCGGTCCGCACGCCGCCGGAAAGACGCTGGTATGTGACCAACTCGTTCGTGTTCTAGCGAGCCTTCATAGATGCCATGGATACCTGGCGGGAGTTCGCCGCCGCCGCGGCTTTGCTGAGTCTTCTGATCGCCACGCCGGCCGTAGCCGAGGTGGTGATCTACCCCGATCCCGGCGACCTCAGCTCGTTCCAGAACCTGCGCAAGTCGGAACGTTATGCCGTGACCGTGAACGGCCGGCGAACCACGGTGTACGCCTCGAACAACCGGGCGGGAAAAGACGTGGACGGCAGGCTCATTCCGCAGGGCTATATCACCGACGCGCACTTCTGCTATTTCTCGTTTTCGGGCGAGGCCGTAACCCTGGAGGTCACATCCCCGGACGGGAGGGGCTTCACGCAGGCCAGCCTCCATCCGCAACGGTTGGGCATCAAGGCCGGTGTCAGCGACGGGCGTGTCTGCTTCACGATGGATCAGCCGCGGAAAATCGTGCTCAAGACCAGCGACGAGGAGCTTCATCCGCTCGTCATCCTGGCGGATGCGCCCGACACGGACATCCCGTCGGGGCCGAATGTGACACGTTTCGGCCCGGGCATTCACGATATCGGTTTTCAGCGCCCGATCCGCGACGGCGAGACGATCTATATCGACGGCGGGGCCGTGGTCAAAGGCACGCTGCGTAAGTCCAAGGCGGAGGGACCGCTGCAGAACTTCACGCTGCGGGGACGGGGCATCATCTACGGCGGCGACAATGAGTTTTTCGCGCGATCCAAGGGTTGGGGGCGGGGCATCACCGCCTGGGAGGGCGGGCTGCGCCAAGGCCGAATCGAAGGCTGCATCCTCCTCGACAGCGTCCACTGGAACATGGGCTTCGGCAACAGCGACTCGACGTTTCGCAATCTCAAAATCATCTCCTTCTATGGCAACACCGACGGAGTCAGGGTCGGGCCGGGTTCGACGTGCCGGGACTGTTTCGTGATGACCAACGACGATGCGCTGCTGCCTGAGGGCAGCGGAGCCGGAGCCGTCATCACAGACTGCGTGGTCTGGCATCACAAGTGGGGCAATCCCTTCAAGATTATCAACCTTGGGGGCGAACAGACTGGCGGCACCCATGATGTCACCTTCCGCAACATCGATGTCCTGCACACGGGTTCTCCCGTGTTCCTGTCTCCGCATGAGTATCGGCCGTCCAACTACCCGTTCGCCAGGAAACAGGCGCCGACCCGCCACATCCTGTTTGAGAACATTTATGTCGAGCGCGCCAAGACGTTGTTTCAACTGCGGCCGCCGATCGGCAGCGTGTTGTCGCATGTCACGCTTCGGAACATCCACACACCCGTCGCCACCGGCATCATCGAGGGCTGGAGCGCCACCGAGCGGGTCGAGGATGTCACCATCGACGGTCTCTTCGTCGGCGGCGAGCAGGTGCGCTCGCTGGAGGAGACACGGATCAAAGTCGGCCCGCACACAACGCGCGTGACCATGCAGGCGAGGTGAGGACCGATCCCGTCCGACGCGGGCGAGCCGCTGAGCCTGAGCGGGGTGGAGGTCTGGGCTAAAACCGAATGAGGGGCCGCCCCTCCTAAGGGGCCAATCCCGTCAGCAGAAAGGCCGGCCAGGATTTGGCGGTGAAACCGGCGGCTTGGGCGATGTCCTCCCGGCCGGGATCGCAGAGCACGACTGGCTTGAAGGCGGGAAATTTTTGGGTGGCCTGAGCCAACCCACGCAGATCGCTGTGACCGAACGGACCGGACTTCACCTCCACGAGCCACTGACCCCATGAACCCGTGCTCATTCCGTCCACTTCCCACGGCTCCTCGCGCCAATAGTAGAGCTCCTGCCCGGAGTTGACGAAGTGGGCCAGGCACGCGTTCTCCAGCCACCGACCCCATTCCGCGGGATTGGCCGGTGCCGCCGGAGGCGGGGCCGAACGGCTGCCGGCCAGGAGGGCGTTGTTCAGCACCACCAGTTTTGGTGGAGCCCGGCGCCGGCGAATCTCATCGCCGGCGAATTTCTGCAGGGTCGCGACGAGAAACGCCTGCTGCAACAGCTCCAGATAATGCGCGATGGTTTCCAGTGCTCCCTTCTCGGCCAGCGAGCCGGCGATCTTCTCCAAGGAGAGAATCTCCGCCGGATGGGCTGCGGCGAGGGCGAACACCTGTTTCAGGAGGGCCGGCCGGCGAACCTGCTCTAGTTGGAGCAGGTCACGGCCGATCGCCGGCTCGATGATGGCGTCGCGCAGATAGCAGCGCCAGCGCTCACGGTCATTCCAGAAAGGCACCGCCCCGGGATAGCCGCCATGGGTCACGATCTTCTCCGCGGCGACGGCCGCCGGTACTGCGACGAGATCGATCAGATCCTGCGCCCCCCAATGCGTCAGGATCAGCCGCTCGAACCTCCCCGCCATACTTTCCCGGGCGCCCGATCCAACCTGCAGCGACGAGGAGCCGGTCGCGACGACGTGCAGGGGCAGTTGTTTACGCCGGACCTGATCATGCCGCGCCTTCAGCCACTGGCTCCAGCGCGGCAATGCCTGAATCTCGTCGATCAGCAGGATGGTCACCCCATGGGCGGCTTTTTCCTCCGCCTCGCGCCACATCGCATCGGCCCACGTCGGCAAGGATGCCTCCGGCGTATCGGCGTTCACATAGATGGCGGGGCGCTTGGCGGTGCGGGCGATCTCCAGGAGCAGCGTGGTCTTGCCCACCTGCCGTGGGCCCACCAGGAGTTGCAGCTTGGCGGGCGGAGGTTCCGCCAGTCGGCGGCGCAGGGCGCCGAGGACGGCCCGGTATCCAAGAACGTTATCGGACATAGTCGAATAATTACCAGGGCGAGTTAAAAGTCAACCGAGGCCGGCGGCGTATGGCTGCAGGCGTTGATCGCCCTGCCGCGTTCCGGGTCGGGCCGAGCGAGGGCCGCTGAGGTCAGGCGTCAACACCGTGCCGATGGCCGCGAGGACCCGCGGGTTGAAGTCCGCCAGATCGCGGTGTATGCGGTGGATCAGCTCCGGCTGCTTATACTGTACAAGCTCGGGAACATTGCAGACGCGGTCCACGGATCGCACCCCTTGCATCCACTGGTTGCGCCGCGCCCATTCCGCGGTGAGAAGAGCTGCGCCAGATTGCCATTCCCCAACACTATTTGCCTCGACCTGCACCGATGAGAACACGCTCCGCGCTCCGCGCCATCACCGCCGCCCTGCTGCTCTCGCCGCTGCTCGCCACGGCCTCGGCTCCCAGTCCGGAACGCGGCTTCGTCAGCTCGCAGCCCGCCACGAACTGGGAGCACGCCCTCACGAGCGGCAACGGCAAGTTCGGCGCGCTCGTCTTTGGTCAGCCCCTTGACGAGACCATCGTGCTCAACCACGCCCGTCTTTTCATGCCCCTGCATGAACCGCGCCCTCCGGTGGACACCGGGAGCCGGCTCAAGGAAATCCGCCAGCTCCTGGCAGAGGGGAAGTATCAGCGGGCGGCCGATCTCGTCGTCGAACTTTCCCAGCAGGAGGGCTTCGGCGCCAAGCGGTGGACGGACCCGTATGTGCCGGCCTGCGACGTCCGGGTGCAGATGGGCGCCGACGGCGCGGTCGCCCACTACGCACGCACGGTCGATTTCGCGACCGGCGTCGCGACCGTGAAATGGACCGAGACCCGCGGTGCTTTTCAGCGGCAGCTCTTCGTCTCGCGACCCGACGACGTCGTCGTGCTGGCAATCCAGGCGCCGCAGCCGGGGGCCTTGGATTGCGAGCTGCAACTGGCGCCGCGCGCCCCGAAGGGCCAAGGGGGATGGAACGGGGAGAAGGCGTTCAACGAGGGCGTCAGCGAATCCCTCGCTGCCGCCGAGACCGGTTGGCTGACCTACCGGAGTAGTTTCCGCCGACGCTGGCCGGGCAGCCTGCAAGGCTACGAAGTCGTGGCGCGGGTGGTGGTCCGCGGCGGCACGAGCACGGGTGAGGGCGGCCGAATCATCGTACGCGGCGCGGACGAGGTGCTGGTGCTGAGCCGCATCGAATTGCTGCAGGATTATTCCCAGTCAAAAATTCCGGCGCTACAGGCGGGATTGGAACGGATCACCCCCGACTTTCCCGCCCTGCTCGCCCGCCATGCGCAGGTGCACGGGGAGATGTTTAGACGCGCCAGACTCGATCTCGGTGGCGGCGCCGATCGCCAGCTCCCCTCGGAGGAACTGCTGGCGAAGGCCCGCGACGTGAAGTACCCCCGCGCGTTGCTGGAAAAGGAATTTGATGCGGCCCGCTACGCGGTGATCTCCAGCAGCGGCGAACTCTTCCCCAACTTGCAGGGCATCTGGAGCGGCACCTACAGTCCGCCGTGGTCGGGGGACTTCACGCTGAACGGCAACGTGCAAAGCGCGATCGGCGCCAACCTGTCGGCGAACCTGGCGGAGTGCCTGTTGCCGTTTTTCGATTATCTGGAGGCGCACTTGCCCGAGTTCCGGACCAACGCGCAGCGGCTGTATCGCTGCCGCGGGATCCATGTCCCCTCGCGCGCCAGCACGCACGGGTGGAACAACCACTTCGACGGCACGTGGCCAATGACTTTCTGGACTGCGGGCGCGGGCTGGATGGCGCAGTTCTACTACGACTATTATCTCTACACCGGTGATCGGAAGTTTCTCCGCGAGCGGGCCCTGCCGTTCATAAAGGAGGCCGCGCTGTTCTATGAGGACTTTCTCGTCCCGGGACCGGACGGGAAGCTGGTGTTCAGCCCGAGCTATTCGCCGGAAAACCAGCCGGCGAACAGCGACTCGCAGGCTTGCATCAATGCCGCGATGGATCTCGGCGTCGCGCGGGAGCTTTTCCGCAACTGCATCGCCGCCAGCCAGGCGCTCGGCGTCGGGGCCGACGACATCGTCCGCTGGCGCTCGCTCGCCGCGCAGCTGCCAGCGTATCAGGTCGGCGATGACGGCGCGGTGAAGGAGTGGAGCACGCCTCTGCTGGAGGACAACCAGGCCCATCGTCACGCCTCGCACCTCTACGAGCTCTTCAGCGGGCTGCCGGAAGACATCGCGGAAGACGCGCGCCTGCGCACCGCGTTTGGCGTCGCCCTGGAAAAGCGGCTCGACGTACGCCGCGCGGAATTCGCCCCTGGCGGCAGAGGCCCCAAGGGACGCCCGCCGGGAGAAATGGCCTTCGGCATCGTCCAGCAGGGCCTGGCGGCCGCGAGTCTGCGCCAGGGCGAGGCCTGCGGCGAAATCGTGAACTGGCTCTCGCACCACTACTGGCGGCCCAACCTGATGACCGCGCACAACCCCAACCAGTATTTCAACGCCGACCTCTGCGGCGGCCTGCCCGCGCTGATCACGCGCATGCTCGTGGATTCGCAGCCGGGCTGGCTCGACCTGCTCCCGGCCACGCCCCGCGACTGGCCGGCGGGGAAGATCGAAGGCATTCGCGCCCGCGGTCAGATCGAAGTGCGCCAGCTCGAGTGGAACGGGGACGGTGTGAGGGCGGTGTTGCGGTCGGATATCGCCCAGACGGTCGAGGTGCGCCTTGCGGGCCGGAGCGCGCGCGCGATCGTCTTGCCGAAGGACAAGGACGTGGAGGTCTTTTGGAATGACCAAGGGCCGTTCCTGAAAAAGCCCGCGGTCTCCGCCGGATTGAATCTGGATGCTCTGCGCAATCCCGTCTGGACGGCCCCGGACAATCTCCGCGATCCCTCCGTGTTCAAGACGTCTGACGGCTACCGGTTGTTCTACTCGCGCTACACGGTTGGGCCGTGGAGCAATCCGGCCAACTGGGCGGTCGCCGGTGTTTTCACGAGGGATTTCATCCACTTCGAGCACGACCGGGATCTTTCGCCGAAGGGATTTGCTTCGCCCGGCGATGTGGTGTCGTGGCACGGGCGCTGGCTGCTGCCCTACCAGAGTTATCCCGCCTCGCCGGTGAGGTTGTGTTTCAGTGAATCGA
Organism: Opitutaceae bacterium; assembly: GCA_005792355.1. Lineage (GTDB taxonomy): Bacteria > Verrucomicrobiota > Verrucomicrobiia > Opitutales > Opitutaceae > ER46. Next base: position 5,475 of record SXSC01000383.1, on the reverse strand, counting down.
CCGATCTGAAAACGTGGTCCGCGCCAAAGTTCTTCCTCGAAGCCGCCGCCGAGTTGCCGTGGAACACCGCGAGGCGCGTGATCGATCCGACCTTTGTCGTCGATGGCGACACGCTGCACTGCTTTTTCGTCGGCTCGGCTTCCCGCACGAGCGCCGCCGGAAAATCCATTCGCGCCAATCTCATGGGCCATGCCCGCACGCGCGACCCGCAACTGCAGCAGTGGGAAATACTCTCGCGCGACGCTCCGCTCATCGGCTTCTCCGCCACGGCGCCGGACGGCGTGGAGAACACGATGATCATCCGCACCGGTGATCATTGGACGATGATCTACAGCGAAGGTTTGGAGAACCAGCACCTCGCCCTGGCGACGTCGCCGGATCTGATCCAGTGGAAGCTCGAAGGCCCGATTGAGTTTCCCCGGCAGAGATGGATGGCGCGCAAGTTCGGCGCGCCCTTCGTCTGGCGGGACGGCGAACAGTGGCTGATGATCCTGATGGGCACCAACGCCCAGGATCGCACCACCTTGGGCCTGCTGACCTCACCGGACGGCCGGCGCTGGACGCCGCTGGCCGAGCGCTAGCCTGCTCGGGAGCTAGATCGGAGGTGGGGCCTGGCCGGGTTTCCGCATCCACCGTGCGCCGGCCGCCCGAACGGCGGTGATTCTTGACGAATACGTTTAGTTTCTAGCTGAGGCAGGGAGGGGCGGGCCTCTTTTTTTCCGCGACTTTCGGATGCAGGTCCGCGACCTGACGGGCAGCCAGTAATCTGTCGCCGCCTGTTTTTTGGAAATGGTTCGTCAGATTGGTGGCGAATCAGGAGTCATTCAGTGATTCACTCTTTTCCGCATGCCAACCCCGCCGCCGCCCGATGCCCGCGAATCGCATGAAATCTTCATGCAATTGCTCGCGCGGCACGAGCCGGTGATACGCGGCTACCTGCGGTCGCTCGTTTCGCGGGCGGCGGATGTCGATGAACTGATGCCGGACGTCGCGCTGGTGGCGTGGCGGAAGTTTTCCGAGCTGCGCGAACCTGAGGCGTTCCCCCGCTGGGCCTGCGTGATTGCGCGCTACGAGGCGCTGCGGCTCCGCCGCGACCGGGCCCGCGACCGGCTCGTGCTCGACGAGGCGGTAATCGCCCTGCTCGCCGATGAAGGTGCGGGCGAAACGCCGCTGCGGGTGCGCCAGATGGCGGCGCTGGAGGTGTGCGTGGATCGTCTTCCCCCCGAGCGGCGCGAATTGCTCCTGGCGTGTTATGCGTCCGAGACGGCGATCAAGGATATCGCGGCACGGACCGGTCGCTCGGTGGACGGGCTTTATCAATTGCTGCGGCGCATCCGGGTCGATGTGCAGCGCTGCGTCGAGGGGTCCCTAAAACAAGAGGCATCTTCATGAACACCGATCATTCCCAGCTCATTTTGGCTTATCTCGACGGGACGATTTCGGACGAGGAACTGGCGCGCCTCAACGCGGTGTTGCTCGCGAGCGCCGAGGCGCGGGCTCAATTGCGCACGTTGGCGGCGGCGGAGGTGCGCCTGCGGGAGCTCGCGGCGGATGCGGCTCACGCGGCGCCGGTTTCGCCGGGGAAGCTTGGGCCGCAGGCGGCGGCGCGCGGGTCGTGGTTCGACCGCGTGTTGCTGCGGGGCGTTCGCACGCCGATCGCGGCGGGACTGGCGCTCGGCGCGGCCTTCACGTCTGTCGTCTGGGCCTATGTCGCGCCGCCGACGCCCGAGCCGACCAGGCATCTGGCCGCGTTGCTCGCCGATGGTTTCGAAACGGGTTTGGTGCCCGGCAATGGAGGCGTGCCGCAGGAAATCGGCACCTGGGGCGGCGATCATGCCGAGCTCGCGACGGCGGGTGCTGGGATCGTACCCCGATCGGGTGCACGGATGCTGCGGCTCCTGCGCTCCGACTATGTGGGCGAGAACTCGCGCCTGAGCCACGTCGGTGACCAACGCCGGGTGATCGACCTCGCGGCCTATCGCGCCGAGATCGAGACCGGTCGGGTCGTGGCCCAGGCCGAGGCGTGGTTCAACCAAGTTGAACCAGGGGCGGGGCAGGAATTGGCGGGCGGCGTGACGTTGTTTGCCTTCGCGCATGATCCACGTGTCCACCGTGGCGTGACGTGGGACGACTGGTATGAGAGCCATCTGGGCCTCAGCGGGCAGCAGCAGGAGCGCACCGATCGCGAGGCCGCGACGTGGGAGCGCGTCTCCGCTCGTCTGACGTTGCCGGCAGCCACGCGGTTTCTCGTCGTCCACCTTAGAGTGAACCGCACCAAGCCGGAGCCGACCGCGACGCCCATTACGTTTGCCGGTTCCTATGTTGACGACGTGAAGGCGGAACTGCTCCTCCGTCCGGCAGCCAATGTCACCGCGGAAAACGCCGCGCAATGACGGGGGCGGCGCGTCTGTTGGCCTCCCGTACTCTTAACCTCCATCCCAGACCCCAGATGAAAAACTACCGATACGTTTCCTTGGTCTTGCCGTTCCTGCTTCTGCCTCATGCCGCGCTGACTCAATCGGCCCCTCCCGCTGCCGTTCGGAACAGTGAGTCGACCCGGGCGGAGGACACCATCACGCTTTCCCCCTTTGAAGTCACGGTAGACAAGGACGTGGGCTACGCGGCGAGCAATTCGCTGGCCGGCAGCCGGCTCAACAGCGAGCTGAAGGACATCCCGGCGGCGATTTCCGTCTTCACCAAGGACTTTCTCAACGACATTGGCGCGCTCAGCACGATGGAGTCGATGCAGTACGCGATGAACGCCTCGCGGGAGTTCACCGACTACACCGGCCTGGCCTCGGCGCAGCAGAGTGACGGCAACATCCAGGTGCGCGGCTTCACCGGCGCCACGCTGGGCCGCGACCTGTTCGTCTGGCGGGTGTCGAGCGACGTGTTCAACACCGAGCGGCTCGATTTCTCCCGCGGGCCGAACTCGATCCTCTTCGGCGTCGGTGGCCCCGGCGGCATCGTGAACACGACCACCAAGCGCGCGCGCCTGTCCGGCAAGTCCACCGATCAGGTGCAGGTGCGCGTGGGCAGCTGGGACGATTACCGCGCCACGCTCGACGTGAACCGGAGTGTGGGGAAGAAATTCGCGGTGCGCGCCAACGTGCTCTGGCAGGACCGCGAGAGCTGGCGCGAATTCGAGTACCTCAAGACCCTGGGCGGCGCGCTCGCCGCGACGTATCGGCCTTTCAAGAACACCGAGATCCGCGTGCAGGGCGAGTACGCCGACCGCGAGCAGCTCAACGCCATGCCCTGGCCGAGCGCCGACTACACGGGGGAGTGGATCGCCGCCGGCCGCCCCATCGCCGCGGGCAACACCGAGCCCATCGCCGGCACCATCGCCAACGGCAACCGTTTCGTGGTGTACGATCCGCTGGGCTCGACGCCGCTCGTTTCCTGGACCGGCACGCGCCAGACGACGCGGGCCCCCGGGGCGCCGTCGCTGACCGGCAACGCCCGGGCGCTGACCGATTTCTCGCTCATCCCCCGCGCCAGTTATCTCGGCGGACCCGGCACGAGTTCCGACAACCGCTACGGCACCTGGTCGGCGTTCATCGAGCAGCGCGTCGGCGAGGTCGTCCTGGAACTCGCCTATAACCGCCAGCAGGATTGGCGCCGCGCGGACTTCGGCGTCACCTGGAACAGCATGGGCGCCTTTGGCGAGGTGAACGCCCTCATCCCGAGCACGCCGCTCCCGAACGGAGCGCTGCCGGCGAATGCCGGCCAGCGCAATCCGAACGCCGGCCGGCTCTACGTCCAGGGCCAGGCGGCCTATCGGGACATCGAGAACGACACCCGCACCTGGCGCCTGACGGCCGCCTATGAACTTGATCTCCGGCAGGGCGGCCTCGGTCTCCACCGGTTTTCCGCCCTGGCCTCGAGCGAGACCTATGACTTCTTCACCGCGCAGCAGACCGAGGTGAACGTCACCCCGCCGGGCACCGCGGCCTATCCGCTCGACATCACCGTCGCGGCGAACGAGCTGTGGCGCCGCACCTACCTCGATTTCAGCTCCTCCGATCCGAAAAAGCGCGGGGCCCTCAATCCCCGCGAGTTTCCGCTGCAGAACGTCAATGGCATCACCTCCGGGTATCGCCGGACCCGAGACGCGAGCAACGTGCAGACGACGACCACCGACTCCCTGATGCTGGCCGGCCAGAGCCATGTGTGGCGCGACCGGATTGTCGCGACCTGGGGCATCCGCCACGACGCGCAGGATTTCTGGAACGGCGCCAACGCCACCCGCGATCCCGTCACCCGCGAGTGGAGTATCAAGCAGGCCAGGCAGTCGAACACTGACTTCGACGGCAACACCGGCACCTACGGGGTTGTCGTGCGGCCGCTGCCCTGGCTCGGGCTCGTCTACAACCACGCGAACAACTTTGTGCCGCAGACTCCCATCGACATCAACGATCAGCCCATGGGACCGCGCCTCGGCGAGGGCACCGACATCGGCGTCAAGCTCGCCCTGTGGTCGGGGCGGGTCAACCTGACGGTGTCCCGTTACGAGCTCACGGAGTCCAACCGCGAGGCGGGAAACGCCTCCATCACCACGAGTCTCGTCCCGGCGATCAACGAGATCTGGGAGGCGCTGGGACGGCCGGAAAAGTTCATCACGAGCCCGCGCGACAGCGTGGACAACACGGGCCGCGGCTGGGAAGTCGAGGTCACGGCCAATCCCTCGCGCGCCATCCGTTTTACGCTGAATGCGAGCCAGGCCGAGGTCGAGCAGTCGAACACCCTGCCGCGCTCGGGCGCCTACGTCGCCGGGAACCGGACGCTCTGGGAGCAGAACGCCACGCGGCCGCTGGTGGCGCCCTACACCGGCATCGACACCAACGTGAGTCCGACCATCGCCGACGCGATCCGCAGCGCCGACAACTGGCTCGCCGTGATTCGGCGCGCCGAGGGCCAGGCCCCCCGCCAGGCGGTGCGTTACCGGGTGAACGCCTTCGGCGCCTACACCCTCCGGCAGGGCGGCGCGTGGTACGACACCCTGAGCCTCGGCGGCGGCGTCAACTACCGTTCCAAACCCGTCACCGGCTACGACGCCACCCGGAATCTTGCCCCCGTGTACGGCGGCGAGGTGGTCCTCGTGAACGCCATGCTGGCAAAGGACTGGAAGACCAAATTCGGCTCGTTCCGCACCCAGCTCAACGTGGACAACCTCTTCGACAACGACGACCTGATCATCACCGACAAGGACAACACCGGCACGTGGCGGTATCTGTTTCAGCAGCCGCGCCGCTGGAGCGTGACGGTGACTCGGTCGTTCTGAGGACTCGCGCCGCCCGGGCAGCCCCCACCTCGCGACCTGCTTCCCAAAAGTAGCCTCAGACATCCTGACCTGCACCTGAAGCGAAGAGGTGGAGAGAGGAACGAAAAAGAGACCTGAACCTGAGTTGGGCCGGTCCGGGATTGAAGGCGGGAACCAGCCGTGGCAAGGGAGACGAATGCCGCAAATTCAAT
>SXSC01000382.1 GCA_005792355.1 Opitutaceae bacterium | reverse complement strand
TTCATGTTGGCGCCATCCATGTAGACCTGGCCGCCGTGGGTGTGGATGGTCGCGCAGATATCCTTGATGCCGGTCTCAAACACGCCGTGGGTCGACGGGTACGTGACCATCAACGCGGCGAGGTCGTGAGCGTGCGCGGCGGATTTCGCCCGCAGATCGGCGAGGTCGATGTTGCCGTTCGTGTCGCAGGCGACGGGCACGACCTTGTAGCCGCACATCGCGGCAGAGGCGGGATTCGTGCCATGCGCGCTCGTCGGGATGAGGCAGATGTGGCGATGGCCCTCGCCGCGCGACTCGTGGTACGCGCGGATGACGAGCAGCCCGGCGTATTCGCCCTGGGAGCCGGCGTTGGGCTGGAGGGAGACGGCGGCGAAGCCGGTGATTTCCGCGAGCCACTGTTCCAGGTCGGAGAAAAGTTTCTGGTAGCCGCGGGTCTGGTCGGCGGGCGCGAAGGGATGCAACTGGCCAAACTCGGGCCACGACACGGGGAACATCTCGCTCGTGGCGTTGAGCTTCATCGTGCACGAACCCAGCGAAATCATCGAGTGGCAGAGCGAGAGATCCTTCGCCTCGAGCCGCCGGATGTAGCGGAGCATCTCGTGCTCGGTGTGGTGGCAATTGAAGGTCGGGTGCGTGAGGAAGGAGGAATTCCGCGCCCACGGGGCGCGGAATTCCTTTGCTGCGGAGCCAAGTGACGAGAGGTGAGTTTCGAGATCGGCACCCGCGGAGAAACAGGAAAGCAAAATTTTCACTTCCTCGACCGTGGTGATCTCGTCGAGGGAGAGACCGACGGTGCGGGCGTCGATCGGGCGCAGATTGAACTTTTGGGCGGTGGCGGCGGCGTGAACTCTGGCGGCGTCGACTCCGCTGATGGTGAGCGTGTCGAACACGGGCTCGTCGTTAAGCGTCAGCCCGGCCGCACGCAGGCCGGCGGCGAGGACTTCGGTGAGCATTTTGACCCGGCGCGCGATCCGCTTGAGACCCTCGGGACCGTGGTACACGGCATACATCGAGGCCATCACGGCGAGGAGCACCTGGGCGGTGCAGCTGTTCGACGTGGCCTTGTCGCGGCGACCGTGTTGCTCGCGGGTGCCGAGGGCGAGGCGCATCGCGGGATCGCCCTGGGCATCCTTCGACACGCCAACCAGGCGGCCGGGCATCTGGCGTTTGAAGGCGTCCTTGGTGGCGAGGAAGCCCGCGTGCGGTCCGCCGAAACCCATCGGCACGCCGCAGCGCTGGGCCGAGCCGACCGCGACATCGGCGCCGAATTCGCCCGGCGCCCGCAGCAGCGTGAGCGCCAGGAGATCGGTCGCGACAATCGTGAAGGCGCCGGCGGCGTGGGCGGCGGCGAAAAATTTTTCGAAGTCGTGAATCGAGCCGGTGGTGTCGGGGTATTGCACGAGCACGCCGAAGCACGTCGCGTCGATCGCGAAGGTCCGGTGATCGCCAACCACGACCTCCAGGCCGATGGGCTTGGCCCGCGTCTTCACGATGTCGATGGTCTGCGGATGGCAGCGTGCCGAGACGAAGAACACGCGGTGGGCGGCGGTGTCGCCCTCCTTCAAGCGGTGACACATCATCATGGCCTCGGCGGCGGCGGTGCCCTCGTCGAGCATGGAGGCGTTGGCGATTTCGAGGCCGGCGAGTTCGGTGACGAGCGTCTGAAAATTCAGGAGCGCCTCGAGCCGGCCCTGGGAGATCTCGGCCTGATATGGGGTGTACGCCGTGTACCAGCCGGGGTTTTCGAGGATGTTGCGCTGAATCACGCCCGGCGTGGCGGTGCCGGAGTAACCCATGCCGATGAAGCTGCGGTGGAGACGGTTCTCCCGCGCGATGGCGTGGAGCTCGGCGAGCGCGGCACTCTCGCCGAGAGGGGCGGGGAGGTTGAGAGGACCGCGCCGGATCGCCGCGGGCACGGCGGCGGCGGTGAGCGACTCAAGCGAGGCGTAGCCCAGCGTCGCGAGCATCGCGGCGGTGTCGGCGGCGCTGTCGCCGTGGTGACGGCGCGCAAAGGAATCGGTGGGAGCAAGGAGGTCGCGAAGCGAGGACATGATTTCGCCGGACCCTACGGGAGGTTTTCGCTGCGCGAAAACCTAAATCTGAGAAATTGGCGAAATGCCGGCGGGAGCACGGCATCATTTTCGAATTGCGCACCCGCGCCGTTTCGCATCCGACAGATCCCCCATGACCCGTGCCGAACGCGCCGCCTACATTGATCGCCGCCTGGCCGAGCTCTACCCGGAGACGCCGGTCCCGCTGGCGCACCGGGACGCCTACACGCTGCTGATCGCGGTGCTACTCTCGGCGCAATGCACCGACAAACGGGTGAACCAAGTCACGCCGGAGCTCTTTGCCGTCGCCGCCACGCCCGCGGCGATGATGCGCGTGCCGGTTGCGGAGATTCAGCGGATCATCCGCCCCTGTGGCTTGTCGCCGCAGAAGGCGAAGGCGATTGCGGGTTTGTCGCGCCTGCTCGTCGAGCGGCATGGTGGGCAGGTGCCGCGCACTTTTGAGGAGTTGGAGGAGTTGCCCGGCGTGGGCCACAAGACGGCGAGTGTGGTGATGGCGCAGGCGTGGGGTGTGCCGGCGTTTCCGGTCGACACGCATATCCATCGTCTCGCGCAACGCTGGAAGCTGACCGACGGCAGGAATGTCGAGCAGACGGAGCGCGATCTGAAGCGGCTCTTTCCGCGCGAGCATTGGAACCAGCTGCACCTGCGGATTATTTTTTATGGGCGCGAGCACTGCACCGCCCGAGGCTGCGACGGCACCGGGTGTGAGATTTGCCGGACCGTGATGCCGGGGAGGAAACGCGCGGTGAAGACGAGGAAATAGCCGGGGCGGCCAAGCCGACGCGGCCCCGCACGAGTCCGCCTCCGCTCGCCAAGCTGGGCTACGGCGCGGCAGCCTTCGCGGTTAGAGGTCATCGGACGCGTTAACTGGGCTTGGGAGTTGGCTGGTGGACACTCCCGGAGTCACTCGCGACAGAGTGAGCGATCACGCCGGTTGCCGTTTGGTTGCTGCTCTCACAGAATTCCTGCCTGACGTTGCTCGATCAGAAACTCACCGGGCGTGGCGATTCGCATTCCGTAGATCTCACTTCCGAGATTCCCGTGAAAGTCGGTCTCGTCCAAAGTGAGCAACCACCCGCACCTCGCGGCCAGTGCAGAAATCACCACGGGACGATCTTTCGCCTTTGGAAATACGATCGGACGATCCAGTGTCAGCCGCACTGGAGTGACTTCCAGCGTCGGCGAAATGATCCGCTGCCAGGTGTTTGGGGCAGACGACACCAGCTTCGACAAATTGCGCCGAACCTCGTCGCCGCAGTAGTCGGCGGTCACCAAGGCCCAGCCTTGGGCCGCTGCCTCCGTGACTACAAAGCGGGATGCGCCGCCAGCTGAACCCGCCGCGGCGAGAAGCACACTTGTGTCGAGGAAAAGCCTCACGGCTTGGTCTTGCGCGGGCTGGCGCGAAAGGCCGCCATCTCCGCCTCGTCGCGCGCGATCCACTTCTCGATCTGCTTCTTGGGTAGGTCACGCACCGGCAGGGCAACCGCCGGCTGCAGGAACAGCCCGCCTTCGCGTTCTTCGACCAGCACCATGGGATTCGGCAGCTTGTCGAGGCCCATCTTCTGTCGGATCGCGGGCGGTAAAGTGAGACTGCCGCGCTTGCTCAATGGGAGGGTGATGGTCATGCCGTAATGCTGCATTGCTGCATTGCGTTTGGCAAGCGTCAGCGTGTGCGGAACTCCGCCGGCGTTGTGCTTGGCCAGACGGGCGGCGAGATCGTCGGTCAGACCTACGTAGAAACGGTTGGGGTCGGACTCGGACTGAAGGGTGTAAACGTAAGAAAAACCACTCATGAGCTTGCCGAGGCCCGCCTGCGCCCTGCGGGCTGCGGCGCGGCAGCCTTCGCGGTTAGAGGTCATCGGACGCGTTCGCTGGGCTTGGGAGTGGCTGGCTTGCCGAGCCGTAGCTCGCGCAGCGAGCGAAGGCTGGTGGACGCTCCCGGGCTCGAACCGGGGACCCCTAGTGTGTGATACTAGTGCTCTAACCAACTGAGCTAAGCGTCCGACTTGGAGGCGAGACGCTGAGACTCCCGGCCGGGCGAATCAATCCTGTTTTCGGGTCCGAAGCGACAAGATGGTGCATCGCTTTGCCGGCGGTGGGGAAGGTCATGCGGCTGGTGAGGCAGAGCTGCTTGAGGCTGAGCACCGGACGCTGGCGCAAGGCGGCGAGGACGCGCAGAGCGTTGGCGGCGCCACGGCCGATGGCCTGCGTGCGGCGGGTGTCTTCGGCGAAGAGAGTAAGGCACGCACCGTTTCGTCTCCAACGGCCGTGAGATGACATGCTCCCCAGTTTCGGGGCGATTCATGGGGCGAAGCTTGAATAAGGCGTAGGTTTATTAAAGTTACGCGTACTTAGCTTTAATGAAGATGCGCCCAGGAGTTTGAGCTGGCTTTCCTCACGAGTGACAGAGGGGCCAGGTGAGTTTCCGTCGCTCGTCCGACGCGAGCGCCTTCGGCAAAAAGTGCGCGCCAGTCGGCGGATGGTTGGCGAATCGCCCGCGGCCACGCCGCCGACGTTCGGGCTTGCTTGGCGGCACGGGCCCGCTGGCCCGTTTGCCGCGCAACCCGAGCGACGGCTGGGCCGATTGAATACGGGAGCCGTCGCTGACGGTGTTCGCCGCGCTCCCACCGACCGCTCCGGGCCCCGCCGGTGGGTTCACTGCTTGCGGCGCTCATCGGCGTCGAGCGCATCGATCCGGATATGAAGGGGCCGTAACGGTGGGGTTTGCGGCCTGGTGGGTGTCGCCGGAGCTCCGCGCATCGATCCCTGCGATGCTTTGCTACGCCACGTCCCGCGACGGGCGCGGGCGAAGCTTGCTGGGGCTCACGCCGCCCCAGCCCCCGGGGAGTGGCGGAAGAACCAACGGCCTACGCGATGGCAGAACGTCGCCAAACGGCCATGGTGAATCTACGAGCGCCGTAGGGCCCCGTCCATCGCGCTTCGCTCCTCATTCGCCCGTCGGTTTTCGGCGGGCAAGTTCCGTACGAAGTCCTTCGAGCGTTACGACCTTCGGGGCATAACCCGAGGTTGCTAATGGGGAAAAATGTTGATCGTCGGTCACGACAAATTCGGCCTGTGCCGCAATCGCGCAGTCGACAAACTTGTTGTCGTCCGGATCGGCGGTGATGACGTGAAACTGGAAGGTTGAATCAATCCGATGGACGGTGCCGTGCAGTGCCTCCAAGTGTTCGAAGAGCACCGCTATCTGGTTCCAACGCTCCCGACCCGAAAGTCGCGTGATCACTTCCTCGTACTCGAGCAGGATCGCCGTGGAAACGGCCAGTTCCAAATCCCCCGTCAAAAGAGCGTTCCTGATGTCAGCGAAGTGACTACGAGTGCCGAAAAGCGGAAGCAGCGAGTTCGTGTCGAGGCATACCCTCATGTATAGGGATGATCCCGACGCACCGCTCGAACCGCCTCCGCAACCTTGTCGGGCGACAGGCGACCCGCCGCCCGATCCGCGTCGAATCCTCGGTCGATCTGGTCCGCCAACTCAAAGAGTTTCAGTTGTTGGAGCATCCGGTTTAGAACCTCTAGACGAGACGGCTCCATGCGGTCGATCTCCTGGTGGAAAAAACGCCGTAGGTCTTCGGGATTGGCAGTCGCGACTTGCATAACGGAGCAACGCTAATGCGTTCGCTATCGATGACAAGTCAAGGTGCGCAGCCCGCTGCAAGAAGGCTCATCTGGCGAGAGGACCAGGGTCACACGGAAGCCACTTTCTGCAGCCAATTTTTTCTACAGGGGTTTTCTACACCAGAGGCCATTTCTTGGGCATTTTTCGAGGAAATTGGGAGAACGGAGAAAACGCTTGCGGGGCGATTTTACCTCTGAAAAAAGCACTTGCGATCAGGTGGGGAGAAGTGCGATAACGTGTTGTCTATTCGTGTGATACTAGTGCTCTAACCAACTGAGCTAAGCGTCCGACTTGGAGCGGGGACCGTGAACACCCCGAGCAGGCGAATCAATCCTGTTTTCCACGCCGGAGCGTCCAACCAAGGGTGCTGAAATCGGCGTTCGGTTGCGGGCGCGAGCGAACAAACTCGCGGACTTGGCGCGCGAAGCCACCCGCCTGCGTGGGATGCAGCTAGCCGAAGGGCAGCAGCCGATGAATCAGATGCGTGCTCTCCAACAGCGCGATGAAGTTCACTCCAGCGGGAAACACGGGCAACTGCACTTGTGCCAGCCCCAAAACTTGCCCAGCCCGCCGTTCCCTGCCCAGCGTGAAATCGGCGCGGCGGGCTCAACTCCATTCCACGCTCAGTCGAAATCACCCGTTGAGGTCAGGTCTGAGGCTACGGCCGGCGTCGCAGGACAATCTCGTCGGGTCCGCGTCGCTCGGATTGGACGTCGAAACTGGATTCGAGCAGGCGGACAAAGGCGTCCGTGTTCACTGCGCCGAAGATTCCGCTGACGCGCGTCCGCGCCAACCCGGGATCTTCGATCGTGAACTGCACGCGGTTGTGACGGTTGAGCAGAGCGACCGCCTCGATCAGCGGCGTGCCGGAGAAATCGAGGCGCGGGCTGCGCCATGCGAGGCGCGATTGGACGTCCGCCTCAGACACCGGGCGACTTTCCGACCCGGGTTGCGGCGCAGTCGTCGGGATGGTGGCGCCTTGACCGGCGCCGACCAGGAGCGGTTCGGACTTCGGCTGCGTCGCGTCGATCCGCGCGGTTTCGGCCGGTGCCATTGCCACGACCACTTTGCCTTCCGTGACCAGCACATCGACCACGTTTTTTCCGAAATCGACCGAGAAGGCGGTGCCCACCGCACGCACTTCCACTCCGCCCGCCGCGACGACAAAGGGTCGGGCGGCATTCTTCGCGACTTTGAAATAGGCCTCCCCGCGTCGTAAAATAACCCGCCGTTGGGCGGCCGTGAACTCCACCTTGATCTCCGCCCCGTCGCGCAACTCGATCACTGACCCATCGGGCAACGCTTGGATCGACGGCAGGAGGACAACGGCCGAGACCACCGCGGGCGATCTCAGATCGGACGCCGGGCGCAGCGCCTGCCAGCCGAGGCCGGCACCGACCAGCAACACGAGCGAGGCAAGTCCGCACGCGACCGCACGCTGCCGGCGCCGTAGCCGCGCCCGCACCGCGAGTTCGCCGAGCACGGCGTCAGCTGTTCCGGTCGTCAACGGTCGGTCCAAAGTCCTCCAGGCAAAATCAAGTCCGTCCACGGCGGTGCGATGCGCGGGATCCGCCTCGAGCCACGCGGCGTAGTCGACTTCCTCGCACGCCCTCAACCCGGCGTCGCGGCGAGCCACCCAGTCCGCCGCCGCTTCGCGAATCGCCGCGGAAATCGGTCGGCCGTCCGCCCGGATGCGGTCGCGATTGAAGAGGGGAGGGCGCCTCATGGTCGGATCAGGGCTGAACTCCGTGGGCTCTCAAAAACTCCTCGCAGCGGCGCACGCCGCGGGACACCTGGACCTGCACGGTTTGTTCCGAGAGGCCGAGTTGGGCGGCGATCGCCTTTTGCGGCACGCCACGGAGTTTGCGGAGGATGAGGATTTCACGACAACGGGGGGGCAGGGCATCGATGGCGGCGGCGAGCAAAACGACTTCGTCGCGTTTGCAGGCGGCCTCAGCGGGACTCGGCCTTCCATCATCTATGACGGGCAGGGCGGCCAAATCTGTTACGTGGTCGATGGGGGAAATCTGTTTTCGCCGCGCCGTGTCGATCACCAGGTGCCGCGCCACCTTGAACAAAAGAGCTTTCGCGTAGCGGACCGGTTGACCCATGCGGACCCGCCACAGCCGGAGAAACGACTCCTGCACCACATCGTCGATATCCGGCGCGAAAGGAAACTGGCTGCGCAGATACGCCCGCAACGACGGTTCGTGCACCTGTACCTCCTCGGAGAACCAGCGGTTCTCGTCGGCGTTCGGCAGGAGTTGGGGCGTCGGAGGATTCAAGGCAGGGTGGGCCAAAATTGCGTCGAAGCCGTTGCCGCCGGTGCGGGGTGAGGCAAGTGCAAAGGGGATCGCGCCAATCCCTCCCTCCCCCTTCTCTCGTCTGAAGAGAACAAGTGATGGCGGCCCGGAGCGCGCCGAAGTGCGTAAATGGCATCCTTGCAAATCTGGCAATACACGCCATTATTGCGAGGATGATAAAACGCCGGATCCGTGACAAACTTGACGAGTCCATCGACCATAGCCCGGCCGTTGGACTGTTAGGGCCGAGGCAGGTGGGCAAGACGACGCTAGCCCTGGAGATTGGAGCGACGCGACCATCCCTCTATCTCGACCTCGAATCGCCGGCCGACCGCGCGAAGCTCGCGGATGCGGGCCGCTACCTCGCCGAGCACGAAGACGAGTTGGTCATTTTGGACGAGGTGCATCGTGCGCCGGAGATTTTCCAGATTCTGCGCGGACTGATCGATCAGGGCCGGCGGCGCGGGAAAGCAGGCGGCCGATTCCTGCTCCTTGGATCGGCTTCGGTCGAGTTGCTGAAGCAGTCCGGCGAAAGCCTGGCCGGGCGGATTTCATACTTGGAGTTGACTCCCTTCGATGCGACTGAAGTCGACGGCGACCGGATGGACCGCCTCTGGATTCGCGGTGGGTTTCCCGCGAGTTTCCTGGCTGCAAACGACCGGATCAGCCTGGACTGGCGGGAAGATTTCATCCGCACCTATCTTGAGCGCGATGTTCCGCAGTTTGGCTCCCGCATCCCGGCTGAAACGCTGCGGCGTTTCTGGACGATGCTCGCGCACCATCAGGCCGGAATGCACAACGCGGCCACGCTGGCCCAAGGGCTTGGCGTCGACGGCAAGACGGTGGCCCGCTACCTTGATCTGCTGGTCGATCTGCTGCTCGTGCGCCGATTGTCCCCATGGCATCGCAACGTCGGCAAACGCCTCGTCAAATCGCCGAAAGTCTTCGTGCGCGACAGCGGCCTCGTCCACGCCTTGCTCGGCTTGGGGAACAAGGAGCAACTGCTCGGGCACCCCGTGGTCGGCCCGAGCTGGGAGAGTTTCGTCCTCGAGACCCTGCTCGTTCTGGCACCCCGCGGGACCGAGGCTAACTTCTACCGGACCGCGGCCGGCGCGGAAATCGATCTGGTCCTCACCCTGCCGGGCGGCAAATTGTGGGCCGTCGAAATCAAGCGCAGCTCCGCGCCGAAATTGGAACGGGGGTTTCATCTCGCCTGCGCCGATCTGAAGCCGGCCAAACGCTTTGTCGTTTATCCGGGCGACGACCGATTCCCGCTGGATGCTAAAACCGAGGTGCTCGGCTTGGCTGAGTTGGGAAAACGACTGCAGGCTTTGAAGTGAGCGGTCGCTTCCGGTTGCCGTTGTGATCGCGACCGAGCCTCGCCGTCGGCGGCCAACGACACGTGAAGCCGGAGCCGAAGCTTGTTTCTCCGCGGATTTCATGGGGAGTGTCGCCAACCCCTCCCGCGTCGCACCCGTGTGCGGTGGTCATGGATTCGTCCGCGCGTAGAGTGCTTCAATCTCCTCAATCTTGAAACGCACGCTCACGATCGAGCAACCGCCGTCCTTTTCGCGGTAGGTCGTGTAGGTCGTGGCGACGATGGTGCCATCGGAAGCAGGTGCAGGCCGGGATAGCAGCCGTCTTTGAACGTGCGCAGCAGGCTGATGCGATACTGGCCGGGTTTACCTTGCTTGATGTCGTCGTAGGTGCCGATCCACGCGATGACGTGCGACTGCGCGAGCGGGGCGGAATTGCGGAACACGATCACGAGCCGGCCATCGGGCAAGCGGATGCCGTGGTGGCGATCACCGGTCAGGCCCCAGGGCGTGTCGACCGGCCGGCTCCACGTCTTCCCCTCATCGCGGCTGAACATCATCAGGCTGGTCCCAGTGCGCTTGTTCTCGCGCATGATGCCGCAGAGTTCGTCGCCGTCGGGCGAACGGAACAGTTTCGCCTTTGCTCGCCCCGTTGGCTGGCACTATCGGGATGCGCCAGCCGCCTCCGGGCGATGGCAACGAGATTGACGTGCCGGGTGTATTTCGTGATAGCACACACCTGTGTTTTTACGAGATACACTTTTCGGCATCCTGCAGGACCAGCGGCCACCCGTGGCGCCTAAACCGGAAGTCTGGCGCGAACTCGCCGCGACGCTGCCCGTGCAGACCCGGCACGCACTCGTGCTGACGGGTGTGCGGCGGTGCGGCAAGAGCATCCTGCAGGCACAGCTCATGCGGGGCGGCACGCGCGCGTTCTACTTGAACGTCGAGGACACGCGACTGTACGGGTTGGGGCCGCAGGACTTCCCGACGCTGCTTGAAGTGATTGAAGAACTCGCCGTGCACAAGACGGTCTATCTGGACGAAGTTCAGGAACTGCCTGAGTGGCAGCGGCTGGTGCGTGCGCTCCTGGATCGCGGCTTCGCGGTCTGTGCCACTGGTTCAAATGCGTCCCTGCTCGGGCGGGAGTTGGGGGCGAAACTGACCGGCCGCCATCGCTCGTTCGAGGTCTTCCCGTTCAACTACCAGGAGTTTCTGGCGTACGCGGGCGGCAAGCGCGGTGCGGCCACGCTGACCGCGTTCCTCGACCACGGTGGCTTTCCCGGCTACCTGCCCGAGCGCGACCCGCAGATCCTGCGGGAGTTGCTGCGCGACATCGTGCAGCGCGACATCGCCCAGCGTCACCACCTGCGCGAGTCGCGGCATGTGCTCAACCTTGCGCTGTTCCTATTAGCCCACACGGGCCAGCCGAGTTCGCTGCAAAGCCTAACCAAGGCGCTCGCCATACCGACGGTCGGCCAAACGTCGCGCTACGTCGAATACCTGCAGGACGCCTACCTGCTCTTTGCCGTGCCAAAGTTCAGTCCGTCGTTCAAACAGCGCGTGGTCGCGCCCGCGAAGTACTACGCCGTCGACAACGGGCTGCGCCGCGTGAACTCGCCGAACCTCACCCCCGACGTAGGCCATCGACTGGAAAACGCGGTCTTTCTTGCGCTCCGGCAGCGGGGCGCGGCGCCCTCTTACGCGGGCGAGAAGAATTCCTGGGAGTGTGATTTTGTCACTGGCGATCACGCCATCCAGGTTTGCGCGGAACTAACGCCCTTCAACCGCGACCGCGAACTCGCCGGCTTGACGCAGGCGTGCGCGCTGCCGGGCAAGCGTCGAGCTGTCGTCGTCACACTCGCCCAGCGCGACAACTTGGAAGTGGACGGCCTGCCGGTGGAAGTCGTCCCCGCATGGGCCTGGCTGTAGGCAGTTGTGCAACACGGGCACGGGGTCAGTGCGAAACACGTAACAGCCATACCAGAATTCTGAACACCGGACAACCAGCGACCCTGCGCGTCTACGCCCGCCGAAATATGTTACGTGTTTCGCCCTGACCCGGTTGGCCGGCCCTCTCGTTGCCGGGCGGAAAAACGCTACGCTGCTCGTAACAGATTTTCACCGCTGCCTCGTCCCTATTCTTGATGAACCCCGCTATCTCCTCACCCCGATTTGCTGATAAACGCCATCGCGGCCGTGCGCTCGCCCTCTCCTTTTGCCTCATGCTGGCGTCACTCGCGCCGGCGGCCGAACCCGCGAAGCGCACCTTCAACGTGCCGGCCGCCGACGCCGAAAAGGCGCTCAAGGTCTTCTCCGAGCAGGCGCGTCTTGAGGTGCTGTTCCCGACCGCACTGGTTTCTGGCGTGCGCACCAAATCCGTCTCGGGCGATCTCCCGCCGCGCGATGCCCTCACGCAGATGCTCGCCGGAACGGGCCTCGTGGCGGTGCAGGATGAAACGACCGGCGCGTTGAGCCTGCGGTCGGGCGCGAAGGAGCCAGCAGCAAAAAACGTCGAGGCCGATCCGAGCCGGGCGGTTCGTCCGATCGGCCCCGCTGATGTTGCCAAATCCACTTCCACCAGCGACAGCATCGTCGAACTCTCGCCGTTTGTCGTGGGTGCCTCGACCGACCGCGGTTACCAAGCGCTGAACACCCTCTCGGGCACGCGCCTCAACACCAAACTCGTGGATCTCGGTTCCTCGATCACGGTGGTGACCAAACAGCAGATGGAGGACACCGCCGTTCTCGATCTGAATGACATCTTTCTTTACGAGGCCAATACCGAGGGCACGGGCAATTTCACCGACTTCACCACCAACCGCAACGGCGGCGTAGTCGACAACATCCAGAACAGCCCCGCCCAGGCCAACCGCATCCGGGGCGTCGGCCGGGCCAACATCGCGGTTGGCGGCTTCGCCGTGAATCCCCGCATCCCGCTCGACACCTACAACGTCGACGGTGTCGAAATTTCCCGCGGGCCCAACTCCAACATCTTCGGCCTCGGCGGCAGCGCCGGCACGGTGAACTACATTCCGATTCGCGCGAACGCCACGCGGTCGATTTCGCAGGTCACATTGCGCGCCGACAGCTACGGCGGCGTCCGCGGTACGTTCGATTTCAACCGCCCGCTCCTCGCCCAGAAACTCGCGTTGCGCGTCGCGGCGGTCGAAGAGGCGAAGGGTTTCGTGCGCAAGCCGTCATCCGAAAAGATCAGCCGCCAGCAAGGCATGGTGCTGTTCAAGCCTTTCGCGAACACGTCACTCCGCGCCAGCGCCGAGCGCTACGACAACTTCGCGCGCCGCACGAATTCCCTCACGCCGCGTGAAACGGTCACCGGGTGGGCCACCGCCGGCAAGCCGACCTGGGATCCGACCACGCAAACCGTGACCCTCGCCAACGGCACGAAATCCGGCCCCTTCCGCGTCAACCAGGACGGCACGCTGCCGTTCGGGCTGATTGCCCAAGGCGGTTCATTCTACAATAGGAACAGCGTCTTCATCGACTACGCGACGCCGGACCACCCCATGTCTGTCAATCGCACGGGAACCCTGCAGGCCAGCCGGATTCCCACGCCGACGATTTCGAACACCGATCTCCGTTTTCTCGAGGGCAGCTCCCGGCTCGAACGCGAATTCGGCACGCTGTTTCCGCTCTACATTCTCCCGACGACGACCGACAAGGCCCTCTACGACTGGTCGAAGATCAATTACATGTCGCCGAATACCTATGACGACCGCGCGCGCACGTATTCCGTGGAGGCCGAGCAGATTGTCCTGAAGTTGCCGCAGCACCTGCTCGCGGCGCGCGCCGCCTGGTTCGGGCAGGATTTCAAGAGCACCCGGCGCAACAAGGTCGACAACACCGAATCCACCCTCCGGGTCGATGTGAACGAGAAGATGTTGGACGGTTCGCCGAATCCCTACTTTTTGCGTCCTTATTTTGGATCGTCGGCGCCGGTCTCGACGCATGCGCCGGAAAAGCGCGACGTTCAGAGCGCCGACCTCGCCTACCAGTGGACCCCCGCGAACCTCCCGCGCGGGCTCGGTTGGATCGGCCAGCAGAAACTCGGGCTCCACGGCGAAACCAGCCGCATCGATTTCTCCAGCTTTCGGTGGCGCGACGTGATCCAGAGCGACCATCCGTGGAGCGTGAAAACCAATCGCAGTGCTGTCGGCGTGTGGGTTTACGACCGGTTCTACGTCGGCGACAACCAGGGCCAAAACATCGATCACGCGCCCGCGACGCGGCCGGTCGATGGCCAGCACACGCTCCGCTGGTTCAACGCGCTCACGAACCAATGGGTGAGCGAAGCGGTCGAGGTCGGGGAGAATTTTTTCAACGCCGGCGTCTTCACCAACTCCCGCACGGAGGTCCGCACGCTCAACGCCACCGTGCAGAACTACTTTTTCAAGGATCGGCTCGTGACGACCTTCGGCTGGCGCAACGACCGGCAGCGCGTGCGCGAATCGCTCCCGCCCGCGATCGATCCGGCCACGGGTTGGTTTCGGAATGAACCGCTCAAGACCAAGCTGCCTTGGATCCTCAACGAGGGAAAAACCCTGACGCAGGGCGCCGTCTTCAAGCCCACCCGCTGGCTGAACCTTTTCTACAACCAGTCGGACAGCTTCACCCCGGCCGGCATCGCCTACGACGCGATGCTCGATCTCCTGCCGAATCCGAAGGGCAAAGGCAAAGACTACGGCGTCGGAATTTCCCTGCTGAACGAACGTCTGCACCTGAAGATCAACCGCTACGAAACCAACGACCAGGGCGCCCGCGGCGGGGACTTGGACACCGTGGTCGCCCGGGCCTGGACGTTGGACGGCCGCGGCTCCACTGGCATCGCCGACACCGCGACCGACTTCCAGACCTTCGCCCAGATGACCGTGGCCCAGCGTTTCGCGAAGCAGGGCGTCACTCCAACCGCCGCCCAGACCAGCGCCGCGGTTGCGCAGTATATGGGACTAACCCAGGAGTTCCTCGCCGGCATTCAATCGTTTGAGCGGGGCACGACCGCCGACGTGACATCCCGCGGCTACGAGTTCGAAGCGATCTACAATCCGCTCCGCAACTGGCGGCTCAAGTTCACCGCCGCCCGGCAAGTGGCCATCGACAGCAATATCGGCGACGGCTTGCAGCGGTATATCACGGCACGGCTGCCCATCTGGACCACCGCCCGGGACGAAAATGGCGTGCAGTGGTGGACGCGTTCGATCGGCGGCGGGGCGACGCCCAGGCAGACCTACGAAGGGACCATTCTCGCCCCGATCAAACTCGCCACCGCCAACAATGGGAAACCCCGCTCACAGGTCCGCGAGTGGCGTTGGAATGCGGTCACGAACTACGACTTCACCGAGGGGCGGCTCAAGCATTTCTCCGTCGGCGGCGCGCTGCGCTGGCAGGACCAAGGCGGCATCGGCTTTCTTGCCGCGGCCCCGGACCCCGACGGCGTGGTGCGCGAGCTCGATGCCAACAAGCCCGTCTACGACAAGGCGCGCCTCGCGGTCGATCTCTCGGCCAGCTATCGTATGCGTTTATTCGGCGACCGGGTGCGCGCGAAATTCCAGCTGAACGTTCGCAATGTGCAGGAGAGCGGCAGCCTGCAGGCGGTCGGCGTCAACCCCGACGGCCGGCCCTTTGCGTATCGCATCAACGATCCGCGCCAGTTCATTCTGAGCACGACCTTCGAGCTTTGAGTTTTTTTTCCCATGCAAAAAATCTTCCGCCGCGTACGCGTTCCCGATGGTTTTCGAACCATGGAATTCTTGACCACCGATTGCGCTGCTGCCGCAGACAAGGGCAGGAGAGGGTCCGACTATCCGCGCCATCTGCGTGGGGGCACCTCCCGCTTGCCGGTGCCACCAGAAGTGTTCGGTTGGCAGCGGATGCGTTTCTCTGTCACGATCGAGACAAAGAAACGCACCGGGGCCCCGTGGGTAAATTGCAGACCACTCCGAGATGAGCTTCATCCGCGTTATCCGCGGTCAGGTGTCTGGACACACTCTGCGGCTGCCGCAGAAGTCCGCGGGAGGAGGCCCGTTCGCAGCACTGCTTGTTGGACACTCGCTTTTCTCTGTGGCCTGTTGGTCAGCGGAGCCTGCGCCGCCGCCAACGTCGATTTCTTCGCCGACAACGGCTACGGCAACCCGGTCAGCACCATGCACCATCCGGCCGCCGAGCACTTCAACGGCGTGACCTATGTCGCCTACTCGGGACCACATGAGGATCCTTACGTCGCCGCCTACGTGCACGCCACGGGCCAATGGATCGGCCCCGTACGGGCGGGCGTTAACCCGATGGGCAAGTCGCCCGATCAGATCGACCCCGGCGAACTCGACAACCACGGCCGTCCCGCGCTGGTCGTGGACCGGCTGGGCTACATCCACGTCGTTTTCGGCGGACACGGCGGCGATCCGAGTCTGGGCGAAAACAAATTTGGCACCCCGGGAAAGGGCCGGTTCATTCACGTGGTTTCCCAAAAACCCGGCGACATCACCGCGTGGAAAACCTTGGACAACATTTCCCCCTTCGGCACCTACAGCCAGTGGGTGAAGACCGCCAACGGCGATCTGTATCTGTTCTACCGGCACGGCTCGCACCGCAGCGACTGGGTTTACCAGAAGTCGACCGACAACGGCCGCACCTTTGCCGCGCCGGTGTCGGTGCTGAAACACAAGCGCAGCGCCGACAGGCTGACGGTCCATGACACCTGGTATGCCTGGTTCGAGAATGGTCAGGGCGACACCATCACGGCGTCGTTTGTCTATCACCCCTGCGCCAACCCGGGTCACAACGCGCATCGGAACAACACCTACTACATGCTGATGGATTGCCGCGATGGAACGTGGACGAATGTGCAGGGAGAGCGGCTTGCCCTGCCCGTGACCAAGGAGGCGGCCGACCGGCTCACGCTCATCCAGGCCACCGGGAAAGAGAAGTCCAACCACGGCACCTGCCACGTCGATGCCGAGGGGCGGCCGCACATCTTCTTCCGCTTTCCGCGCGGCGAAGTGCGCTACTTCCGTTGGGACGGGAAATCCTGGCTTCCGCCGACGAAGGTCGCCGACGCCCGCGGCGGCGGGCACGACGGGGACTTCATCATCGATTCACCGCTGCGGGTCCGGATGCTCCTGGACAAGAACGAGGCCGGGGTCGGCTCGGTCGGCTGGTGGAACACCGCCGACGGCGGGCGGACCTGGACCCGGGGCGCGGACCTGATTGCGCTGCCGAATACCGGTCTTGAAACGACCGCGTTCGTGCGCAACGCCCACCCGGACGCGCGCATGTTGGTGGCCGGAAAACAGGCCAACCAAGAGCATCTCTATCATCGCATGTATCTCATCGGCGACCGCGGCCCGCTGACTCGCCCGGCTGCAGGGGCCAGCCATTTGGGTGACCGGCTCGAACTGATCAAGGCGCTGCCCAAAGGCACGCCCAAGCAGGAGGCCAAACGGAAGAAGCGGGCGGGGCTGGCCGATAACGAGCCTTGAGTGCGGCCGCCCTAGCGCAGAAACTCCGAAGCAACATCCGCGAAAGTCCGGTTCTTGCGGTTCGGACTTCACCGGAAAGCATCATGAAATACCCCTGTCGCACTCTGGCCCTCTTGCTGTTGATTCCGCTTGGCGAACTACCCGCCGCGGATGCGTCAAAGCCGGCGCGGCACAACTTCATCGTCATTCTCTCCGACGATCAGAGCTGGGTGGGCACGTCGCAGCGCATGGTCCCGGGCAACCCCGAGACGGCCAGCGACTATTTCCGCACGCCGAACATCGAGCGGCTCGCGGCGCAGGGGATGGTGTTTTCGAGCGGCTACTCGCCGGCGCCGTTCTGTTGTCCCACGCGGCGGAGCCTGCAGGTGTCGCAGACCCCGGCCCGGCACGAATACCAGCAGGACCGCGACGGCTGGCCGGCGGTCTACCGTCAGCAGTTGAACATCCCGCGGATGCTCAAGGCCGCTGATCCCCGCTACCGCGCGGCGCATTTCGGCAAGTGGGATCATCGCTACGACAACGTGAGCCCCGCTGACCAGGGCTACGATGCGAGCGACGGCCTGACCGGCAACGCCACCGGCAGCGGCCGCGACGCCGGCGATGACCTCCTCCACGTCGATCCCAAGCGCGTTGTGAGCGTCACCGATCGCGCGTGCGCGTTTCTCGAGGAGCAGGCGCGCGAGGCGCGGCCGTTTTATCTGCAAGTCTCCCACTATGCGGTGCATCTTGCCATTCAGCACAGCGCGGCGGCGATGGAGCGGGCGAAGGCGCTCACGCCCGGAAAGAAGCACAATCTCGCGACCTTCGCCGCGATGACCGACGACCTCGACGCGGGCATCGGCCGGCTCATGGAAAAAGTCCGGGCGCTCGGGTTGCTCGAAAACACCTACGTCTTTTTCCTCTCCGACAACGGCGGGCGCAGCAGCCTGCCCGGCAGCAAGGACCTCGGGCTCGGGCTGAATCACCCGCTGCGCGGAGCGAAAGCGAACATGTATGAAGGCGGCATCCGCGTGCCCTTCATCGTGCTCGGCCCCGGCGTGAAGCCCGGCAGCGTGAGCGCGGTCCCGGTGACCGGCCTCGATTTTCTGCCGACGATGGCCGAACTCGCCGGCTACCGGCCGGCGCTGCCCACGACGATCGACGGCGGCAGCATCACCCCGGTGCTGCGCAATGCCGGCGTGGGCGAAGTGAAACGCCAGCGCCCCTATTTGATCTTCCATCAGGCCTACGACCGCAACGCGCAGTCCGCGCTGCGCTGGGGCAATTTCAAATTGGTGAAGACGTGGAAGTCCGGTAAACTCGAGCTGTTCGATCTTTCCAAAGATCTGAGCGAAGCGAACGATCTTTCCGCGAAAATGCCGGAAAAAACCAAGGAGTTGGACCGAGCCCTGACGGCGTTTCTCACGCAAGTGAAGGCGACGACGGTGCAGACGAAGGTGGGGAAGGACGAATGAGTCCGCCAACGGCCCGTTGCGCATGTTTCAGGCCGAGCCCCGGAGGTTGACGCCCGCATAGGCTCCGCCGAGAAATCCCTTCATGAAGCGAACCTCTGCGATCTTCGGCCTCGTAATCCGGTTCAGGTGGCTCGCGCTGCTGGCGCTCTTGGCCGGTCCGGCGCGTGCCGCGGAGGCAGCGAAGATTCTGGCCCGCGATCATTACGTTGAGGTGCGCTCCACGGTGCCGGCCATCGCGGGACAGACCGTGAAGCTCTATGTGCGCGAGCGCGTCAGCGCGGCGATGCCGGAGCGGATCGCGGGCGACAAGGTCGTGCTGTTTGTGCATGGCGGGGGCACGCCGGGGTCGGTGGCGTTTGACGTGCCGTATCAGGATTACAGCTGGATGGCGTTTCTGGCGGCGGCTGGCTACGACACGTTTTCCGTGGACCTGACCGGCTACGGCCGGTCCACCCGTCCGCCGGCCTTGAACGATCCCGCCAATCTTTCGGCAGAGCAGCGCAAGGCCCTCGGAGTGCCGGAGGCCAAGGAGCGGAGCCATCCTTTTGCCATGATCACCGACGCGTCAGATTGGGACGACATCAGTGCGGTCGTCGCCTATATCCGCAAGCTGCGGGCCGTGGAGCGCGTCGCGTTGATTGGCTGGTCGCGGGGCGGGCGGCGGTCGGCCGGCTGGGCTGCGCAGCATCCCGACGAAGTGTCGAAGTTGGTGCTACTGGCACCGGGCTATGACCGCACCACGCCGCGGCCGGCTCCGTCGCTGTCTGTGCTGGGGCCGGTGTTCAATGTGACGAGCCGCGCGGAGTTTTTCGACCGTTGGGACCGGCAGGCACCGAGCCCCGGTCAATACGATCCAAAGGCGGCGCAAGCGATCTGGAGCGAACTGCTAGTCTCCGATCCAGTTGGGGCCGCGTGGGGGCCAGGCGTGTTCCGTGCGCCGGAGGTGGTGCGAACAGGTTGGGGCCCCGCGATGGTGAAGAAGCTGACGCCGCCCACCCTTGTGGTGTCGCCCGAGCACGACGGCATAATCAGTCCTGAACTTGTGCGCGCGGTGCACGCGGATATCGGCAGCAGCCGGAAAGTCCTCGTCGATCTCGCCCGCTCCTCCCACAACGCGTTGTGGGAGCGAAATCACCTGCTGCTCTTCCGCGCCTCGCTCGAGTGGCTGGACCACGGCACCGTCAACGGGCAAGCGAACGGGGTGGTGCGATTGGGCTACGACCAGAAGTGCGCGCGCGGCGCCGAGCTTTGATCGCCTGCTCGGTCACGCGATTTGGGTGACGCTGGTCGCGAGTTCGGCGAGGCCGATGGCCTCGATGCGGTCGCCGAGGGGGTGGCGGTGCAGGCCGGGATGAACGACCCAGAGGTGGTCGAGCTTCAGGTCGGCCAATGCGATGTGCATGGACTTGGTGGTCGATGGGGCGTCGTTGAATTTGAATTCGAAGCCGATGCGTTTGCCGCCCGTCATCATGAACAAGTCGAGTTCGGCGCCGGCATGGGTGGCCCAGAAGTAGGTGTCGCGAGTCGGAAAGCGGGCGATGACTTGCTCGATGGCAAAACCTTCCCAGGAGGCGCCGAGTTTGGGATGGGCGAGGAGGGTGCGCCGGTCGGCCAGGCCCATGAGGGTGTGGAAGAGGCCGCTGTCGCGGATGTAGATTTTGGGCGCCTTGGTCTGGCGTTTGCCGAGGTTTTCGAACCACGGCGGAAGCTGGCGCACAAACAGCGCCCCCGTGAGCGCATCGAGGTAGGAGCGCGTCGTCTGATCGCTGACGCCGAGCGAGCGGCCGATCTCGGAGGCGTTCCACGTCTGGCCGTGATAGTGGGCGAGCATGGTCCAGAAACGACGCACGGCTGCGGCCGGGAGGTTGAAGCCAAGCTGCCCGAGATCGCGCTCGACAAACGTGCGCACGAAATCGTCGCGCCACGTGGCACTGAGCGCCTCGCTGCCGGCGAGAAACGAGCGCGGAAAACCGCCGCGTTGCCAGAGCCGGCCGGCTTTGTCCGCCCCGACCTCACGCAGGGTGAATCCGGCCAGATCGATGAAAGCGCTGCGGCCGGCGAGTGTCTCGGAGGACTGCCTCAGCAGATCGGGCGAAGCGCTGCCGAGCACCAGAAAGCGGGCGGGACGCGGTTTGCGGTCGGCGAGCACCCGCAGGACGGGAAACAGATCGGGCCGGCGCTGCACCTCGTCGAGCACCACGAGCCCGCGGAAATTCGCCAGGGCCTGCATGGGCTCGGCGAGAACCGCGAGGTCGGCGGGATTCTCCAGGTCGAGAAACAGGGTGCGGCCAGCCTCGGCGGCGAGTTGTCGCGCGAGGGTTGACTTGCCGCACTGGCGCGGACCGAGCAGCGCGACGACGGGGTTGCGCGCGAGGGCGGACTTGATGGCCGCGGTGGCGTCGGAGCGTGGGAGGGCCGGTTTCACGTTCCTCGCATATTCGAAGTGCCACCTCGAAAATGCAAGGAAGTCCTGAACCTACACGCGTCCTGCGACGAAGATTTCCAATCCAGTCACCGCGGATGACGCAGGTGGCGCGGATGATCCGAAGCCAAACTGGTAGTCGCACGGTGTGTGCTTATGTCAACCGAGTCCCGTGCGGGCTGCCGGCGATCGGCGGACGCGACCCTCCGCGGCAACCTCTGCCAAGGTGATCTGCACGGGGCAGGCGGATCGCACCGCCACTTCACATCCGTCGCCTCGCGAAACTCTCTACGGTTCGCCACCCAGAGGTGTGAACTCGACCACGATACGATGCGAGCGTGCTGCAGCGCTCACGATGGCGAGACGCGAGAACCCCGCGAAATCTTTTCGCCGCAGGGCATCTTTTCTCTCACGGCCACGCTCGGCAGGAGACGCCAACAAGCCAGCAGCGAAACGGATTCCCGGCAGGGATCTTCGCCTGAAACGGCACGGGCCCGCCCCTCGGCCCGTCTTACTTCAAGGCTTCGCGGCTGAAGCCGGCTCGATCAGTTCGAATTCGAAATAGGCGAAATTGTTGCCCCTGCCGTAGCGGAAGGTGAGGAGCTGCGGACCGGCGGCGGTGAACTGGATGGTGCCAATCGTCGCGACGTTCCACTCGTGGTAATTCGCGGTGGCCACCGGTAACTTGCAGGTGGCGGCGGGCCGGCCGTTGAGATCGAAGGTGACCGGGTTGGCCTGAAACGCGTAGAGGGCTTTGATGCGATACGTGCCGGGGCGGGCGACGTTGACGGTGTAGTTGCACCACTCGTGTTGCTCGGTCCAGCCAATGTAGAGCTGATTGATGTGCGGGCTGACGGGGTTGGCGTGACTCAAATCGGCTCCGTCTTTCACGTAGGAGAGGTCGACACCTTCCTCCTTTCGAAAATGCCAGAGGTAGGCGCTGGCATGGGCCTTTTGATGGTTGGGTGCGAGATTGAGTTTGCCGCTGCCGTTGTTGATCGGGTCGCTGTCCTGATAGGCGATGCCTGCGCCGCCGAGATCATAGAGGGCGCACTGCACAATACCCGGGATGTTGGGCGCCCCGGCCTTGTGGACGGCATCGGCGAAAGGTTTACCGAGGTAGTCGCGGGGGATTTGGGCGAGCGACGACGTGGCGGAGAAAACGGCCATCAGTGGAAGAAGCCGCCCGAGCGGGCGCGTCCGAGTTGGAGTAGAAGTGGGCGATTGCATGGCAACGGGTTGATTATTTCTGAGACGGAAACGTGCGGAAAAAACGGGAGCACCAACGCGACGACCACGAGCAGGCGCGGGGGCACGGCTTTCTTAGCGGACGGCGCGCGCGGGTGTCGCAGAGAGGAAGCCACCAGCGCGCAGCCATTTTACCATCAGTTCGGGCCAAGCGCCGAGCTGCGGATCGCCGGGAGACATCGTCGTGCCGTGCTGACCGACCTGATAGAAGTGCGCTTCTACGGGCACGCCGGCGCCGCGCAGAGAATTCATCGCCGAGACCAGTGCCTGCCTCGGGCCGCCGTCCTCGACGGTGCAAAAGATGAAGGTGGGCGGCGCGCTGGCGGGGTTCTGGACGGCGCGTCCGCCGTAGATCAGGGCGCTGAAATTCGCCTTGGTCGAAATGCGATCGAGCGGATCGGCGGCTTGGGGATCTCCTTCGAGGACGCCATTGTAGAAGGCGTCACCCTGCAATTCGCCGCCGGCTGAAAAGCCAATCACGCCGATGCGGTTGGGCGCGACCTTGAAGGACGCGGCGTTGGCGCGGATGTGGCGCATCGCGCGGTGGGCATCGGCCAGCGAGACGTTGCGGCGGTAGTTCGGCCCGATGCGGTAGCGCAGGACGAAACCGGCGATGCCGTGGCGGTTGAGGAACTTCGCGATCTGCACGCCCTCGGTGTCGCGCACGCGGTTCGTGAAGCCGCCGCCGGGGAGGATGAGCATCGCGGCGCTGGTGTTGCCGGCGGCGGGCGCGGGGAAGGCGTAGATCGCGGGCTTGTCCTCGTCGGTGAAAACGCCATTCGCATCGGGTACGGCGTCGGGTGCCCCGTTCGGCCAGAGCAGGATCGGCTCGGGAATGCCGGGCACGGGGCCGGCCGGCTGATTGGCAAGCTGCTCGAGATAGGCCGCCTGGCCGGGATTTTTCGCACCACCGACGAGCCCGCCGGGATGCGGTGGTTCGGCGGCGAGGCAGAGGGCGGGAAGCGCGAGCGCACAGAGGAGGGCGAAAGTGGTTCTCATGGGGGCGAGGATTACTTGGTGAAGACTTCGATCTTCAGGGCGAGATTCGCGTCGGCACCGGGTTTGATTTCGATGAGGTAATCCTGCGGGTCGGAAGGGCGGACCTTGGTGAACGAGCGCTGGTCCTCGATGGTGGGTTCGAGCCGGCGGTGATGACCGAAGGCGACTTGCTCGGGGCCGGTGCCGCGGACGAGAGCGCCGGAAAAGGAATTACTCAGCCAGCGGTTCATGTTTTGACGCACGTCAACTTTGTAGCGGCCGGCGATGGGGCCTTGGTTGGCGGGGACAATGAACTCACCGATGGGTGCGTCGGCGGTGGAATTGAAAACGCGGCCGACGATCGGGCCGGCGCCGACGAAATCCACGGGCGTGAGGATAACATAGCCGTGCGGCAACACGCGGCCATCGAGAAAAACCAGGCCCTTGATCGGGACGCGCGGCTCATCGGTGAGGAGGCCGTTGACGCGCGCCCAGTTGAAGAAACTTTCGGGCCACGTGTTGAGCGAGGGATGGTCAGCGCCGAGACCGGACTTGGCGTCGGCGGCGGGGAAGAAATGCGCGTCGACCGACGCGCGAGCCGCGCGGAGTTTCGTCCAGAGATCGATCATGCCGCCCATGCCGTCGGCGGTGCGGGTGGAGCCGACGAGAAACGTGGGCGGCAGGGTCGCGGTGGGAGTCGCCGCCATCGCCGAGCCCCAAATCAATGCGACGAGTGCGGGGCGGCTGGAGAATTTTCCGAGTGCGGTGGCGGCGTCGGGCTTCGCCTCGACGGCGTGATTGTAGGCGGCCTCGGCGACGAGTTCGGCGCCGCGCGCGAAGCCAAGGGTGGCGATGCGTTGCGGAGAAATTTTCAACTCGGTCGCGCGCGCGCGGAGCGATTGCACGGCGCGCGTCACGTCGGCGACGGCGGCGGTGTTGTCGGCGCCCGCGGCGCGGGGGCGCAGCACGAAGCCGGCGATGCCGCGCGTGTTGAGCCACTTCGCCAGTTGCGCGCCCTCGTCGCCGTCGGCGACGATGAGCACGGCGGCGCCGGTGTTTTGGTTCGCGGGCGGGAGAAACGCCGTGGGCGATGCCGCAGTTTCGGCGGCCGAGAGCGCCGCGGCGCTAAGCAACAGGATGAACGACGCCGCGAGCGCGACGCGGAGTTTCTTGGGGTAAGAAAGCATGGCGTGAAAAGACTCGGACGCGAAATGCGGAGAGCAATGCCCAAGATGGGCCAACGGAGGTTTCAAACGGATCGACCGCGCCGCGATCGCGTGAAAACGATGGCGAGGGGGACGTTGGGGTTACTTTGCCGCGGCCAGCAGGGGAAAACCTTTCGGCTTGGTGCTTTGCTGCAAGACCCGCGAATCGACGCCGAGGCGTTCGAGGGCCGGACCCGCGCGCTCTGCGGCGGCGTTGAACCATTCCACGACGCTCGCCGCGCCGCCACCGTTCGCCGCCGGATCGAGCAGCAGACTGGTGAGCAAGCCGCGCGCGGTTTCGCCCGCCGGGCGGGGAGACGGAACCCGCGCACACGCGGCGAAGGCATGAACACCCAGCGCCCGCGACCAACGCTCCACCGCGGCGCGGACGCCAAAGCCCGGCGAATTTCCGCTCGAGCCCGCGGGAGATGCGTCGGCAACATCGAGGATCATGACGCGGTTCAAGGCCGGTGCGGTTCCCAGCGTGGCCGCGAGGTCGTCCGCGTCCAAGGCCTGCGCGCGCACGTCGGCCTCCCAGCCGGCGGAGCCGAGGCGCAGATCGTGCGGGGCCAGGTAGAAGCGATCGCCGAGCAGCGTGCCGCGACCACAGACGAGCAGCATGACGGTGTCCTGCGGCTGGCTGAGGGCGGCGAGATCGAGCAGCGTATCCGTGATGCGGGCGCGCGTGGCGTCCGAGCCGAGTACCGAGACCACATCGACGCGATCGTAGAGGCCGGCGCTGCGGCGTTGAACATGATCGGCCACCGCGCGCGCGTCGCCGATCGCGGGTGGGGCGTTCAACGGGGCCTTGAGGGAATCGTCGAGGCCCACCGCTAGCACGAACAGGCGGCCTTTCCGATCGGGGCGATGGGTGGAGGTCAATTCGACTTCGACGGGGATTGCCTCCCACGAGCCATCGCCCGACGCGGCGGTGACGCGGATCGAGTTCGAGCCGGGGGCGAGGTTGAGCTTGAACGAATAGCGAACGGTATCGCCGTCACGCCGGGTTTCGGGTTCCACGGCGAGGCGCGCGCCCTGGTTGAAAATCTGCGGCGCGGAGATTCCGCCGCCCTTGTCCACGGCTTCGACCACGATCACGGCCTGCCCGTCGGCGGTGGAGCGGATTTTCGGCGCGACGATTTTCAAAACCGGCGGCGGTTGCCGGCCCAATTGCACGGCGGCCATCGGGCGCTCGTGGCGGAAAATTTCCGCGAGCAGCCCCGGGCGGTAATAGTGTCCGAAAAATTGATCGACCGACGCGCCCGGCAGTTTGCTGGCAAAACGATAACCGATCATGCGCCGGCCGCCTTCCGACCCGTCGTAGAGGCCATCGGGCGCGACGGCCGCCCAGTTTTTCCCGGCGTTGCTGCTGGTGAGCGCGACGAGTTCCATGCCGGTCGCCAAATCCCACACGCGGGCCGTGCCGTCGCGCGAGGAGGTCAGCAGCAGGCGGCCGTCCGGGCTTGGTTTTACCGATTGCACATCCGTGGCGTGACCGGAAAATTCGCGCACCATCAAGCGGGTGGCAGTGTCCCAGAGTTTGGCGGTGGCGTCCTTGCCGCCGGAAAAGAAGCGGCGCGCATCGGGCGTGAAGGCGAAGGCGTTGAGGTCGAGGTTGACGCGCCGCGTCTGACCGACGGCTTTGCCCGTGGCGGTATCCCAGAAATTGACCGCGTTGGAAAAATTGGAGGCGCCCACCAGTTTGCCATCGGGACTGAACTCGATGCCGGAGACGGTATCGAAGGTGCGCAGGGAAAAAAGCACTTCGCCCGTATCCGCGTTCCAGAGCTTCGCGTTTCGATCCGTGGAGGCGGTGGCGATGGTCTTCCCGTCGGGGCTCAACGCCACGCCCACGACCTCATCGGTGTGGCCCTTGAACACGCGAATCTGCCCGCCCGTGTCGGCGTCCCAGAGCATCGCCGTCTTGTCGGTCGATCCGGTCAGGACTTTCTTGCCGTCGGCGCTGAAGACCGCGGAGTTGACGGCGGTGGCGTGGCCACGGAATTTTCGGACCAGGCGGCCAGTCTTGACGTTCCACAGAGCCGCCGTCGTGTCGGCTGAACTCGTCAGCAGGCTTTGCCCGTCCGGACTGAAAGTGACGGAAAGCATTCCCTCGCCATTTCCAGAAATTGCTTTGATTGGCCGTCCCGCCGCCAAGTCCCAGAACACGATGGCGCCATTTTCGGAGACGGTCGCGATCTGGCGGCCATTGGGACTGAAGGAGGCCCCGAGAACCGCGACGGCCGAATCGGTGAGAATCGTGCTCGGTTGATCGACCGGGAGCAGGTTGACGGGCACCCTCACGCTCAGGCCGGGCACGAGGTCCACCGAGCGCTTCGACTCGGTCGAGTCAGTTTGCTGCACTTGCACCTCCACGCGCCGCACCTCGGTGTTGCGGTCAAACTCGACAAACTTGAACACGCGCTGGCTGCCGGCTGCCTTGCCATCCACGGTGGCGGTCGCTCCCGGCGGGAGCAGCAGTTCGAGCGTGGCCGGAGACTGCGGCATGGGGACGAGGACAATCGGCGGCGGGGGCATTTCAGGCGGTGGCCCGCCACGACCTCCTCGACCGCCGCGAGCGGCACCGGCCGGCGGAGGGGTGGCACCGATTGCCGGAGGGGTGGCGCCAGCTCCGGCAGTGGGTGCGACGGAATCCACCGAGGCTGGCGCGGCGGGAGACGCGGGCGGAGGCGCGGCCGCCGGTTGCGCCGAGACCACCAGCGTGGTGAGGCCCGCCGCGACCAAGCCGAAGGAAATCAGGATGCGTTTCATTGGAACGGGGTGGGAGGGCAGGTTGGTGCGGTGCCCAACTGTGCGCGGCGGCGCGAAACGGGCGGGAAGGGACTACGTGAGCTGCCCCAGCAAGCCGGTGCTGTCGCCGATGCGCTCGGCAGGGGTGCCGAAGCGATCGAGCATGGACATCCAAAGATTGTTGAGCGGCGTGTTTTCCGCGTAGCGGACAAGGCGCCCCGGATTGATCGAGCCGCCGCCGCGACCGGCGAGGAGGATGGGCAGCTCCTCGTGCGCGTGCCGGTTGGGATCGGCGATGGCGCTGCCGAAGACGACCATGCAGTTGTCGAGCAACGTGCCGTCGCCCTCCTTCACGGCTTTCAGCTTCTTGAGCATATAGGCGAATTGCTGCATCTGGTAGATGCTGATCGCCTTCAGCCGGGCGAGGTTCTCCGGTTTGTTCTGGTGGTGCGAAATCGTATGGTGGCCTTCGGTCACGCCGACCATGCGATACTTTTGTTCGCTGCCTTCGCGGCCCAGCATGAACGTGGAGATGCGCGTCACATCGGTCTGGAACGCGAGCACCATCAGGTCCGTCATCAGCCGGATGTGCTCCGTCAAGTCCGCGGGCACGCCGGCGGGACGGGAAACGTCGTCCGGCAACGTGAGCGGCGACAGCGTCTCCGCGCGCATGATTTGCTGCTCCAGTTCCCGCACGCTTGTGAGGTATTGATCGAGTTTGTGGCGATCGTTGCCGCCGAGCTTGCGGTTGAGATCGCGGACATCGGCCCGCACGGCGTCGAGCACGCTTGCGCGCAGTTTGTTGCGGGCGATCGTGTCGGGGTTGTTCGGCTTGTCGGCGAAGAGGCGGTCGAAAACCAGCTTGGGGTTTACTTCGTTGGGGAGCGGCGTGGTGGCGTCGCGCCACGAAAGTGTGTGTTCGTAAACGCAGGCGTAGCCGCTGTCGCAATTTCCGCTGCCGCGGTAGCCCTCGATGGCGAGTTCCAGCGAAGGGAACCGCGTCTTCTGGCCGACGTGCGCCGCAGCGAATTGATCGGCGGAGACGCCGGCCCGGATATTGAGGCCGGCGGTTTTTTTCGGCTGGGCACCGGTGAGAAAAGCGCCGCCCGCGCGCGCGTGGTCGCCACCGCCGTCGCCGTTGGCGCGGGCCTTGTCGCAGGCGAGACCGCCCAGCACGAGCAGGTCATTGCGATGTTCGGCGATGGGCTGGAGGCATTCGCTCATGGCGTAGTTCGCGGTCGTCTTTTCGGCCTGCGGCATCCAGTAGGGCATATAGGCGCCCTGCGGAATATAGACCCAAGCCATGCGCACCGGCGCTTTGGCGGCGGCCGTGGCGGCCCGCAGGGAGCTCGGCACGAGCGATTCCAACACCGGGAGGGCCATGGTGGTGCCGACTCCGCGCAAAAAAGTCCGTCGGTGCAGGTGAGGTGAATTCATGGGGATTCCTGGTTTACGGTTCTCTTTTGGAAGGGATCGCTGAGCACGATTTCGGTGATGAGGGTGGAAAAGCGGTGGTCGTCTTTCGCGAGTGCGGCCATGATCCGGGCGATGGCGGGCTGGTCGTAATACTCCAAGCCGCGGCCGAGGGCATAGGTGAGCGTCTTTCCGACGAGGTTGCGAGTGAACAAATCCCGCTTCTGGTCGAGCACCCCCTTGAGGCCACTGGCGCCGGTGAAGGCCATCCCGTCCGGCAGCACGCCGGAGGCATCGATCGGGAAGCCGCCGGCGTCTTTATCCCGCCAGGCGCCGATGGCGTCGAAATTCTCGAAGGCAAAACCGAGCGGATCCATTTTTTCGTGGCAGGAGGCGCACGAGGGATTTTGGCGATGCTGCTCCATGATCTGCCGCTGCGTGCCGGTGAGTTGCTGGCCTTCGTCGAGCGGCGGCACATTGGGTGGCGGGGGCGGCGGCGGCAGGTTGAGGATTTCCTCCAGAATGAATTTGCCGCGCTTCACCGCCGAGGTACGGGTGGCGTTGGAGTTGAGCGCGAGGATCCCGGCCATGGTGAGCACGCCGCCGCGGTGCGGGGGCGCTGTCACGCGGACGAACGCCTCGCCCTGCACGCCCTCCAGCCCGTAGAGCTTGGCGAGCGGCTCGTTGACGAAGGTGAAGTTCGAGTTGAGCAGCTCCAGGATGCTGCGGTCTTCGCGCGCGATCGCCCCGAAGAACAGGACGCTCTCGCGAATCATCGCCTCCTTGAGCCCGGTGTTATACGCCGGAAACATCCCCGGGTCGGGCGAGATGAGATCCAGTTTTCGCAGGGTCAGCCACTGCTCCGGGAAATTTTGAAGAAACGAAGCTGACTTGGGATCCAGCACCATGCGGCGAACCTGGGCGGCGAGTTTCCGGCGCAACTGGCCCTTGGCGGCGAGCGAGGAAAGCTCGTCGTCCGGCATGCTGTTCCAGAGGAAATAGGAGAGCCGGCTCGCCAGTTCGTGCTCATTGATCGTGTAGGTCGCGTCGACCGCCGCGCCCGGCGGATCCATTTCGATGCGGAAAAGAAAGTCGGGCGACATCAACACCCGATACAGCGCCGCGCGGACACCGAGTTCGAATCGTTCGCCCTGTTTTTGCGATGCGTCGAAAAAGACGAGGGGCTTATCGACTTCCCCCGGACGCAACGGCCGCCGGAACGCCCGGGCCGCAAACCGTGCGATGATTTCCTTCGCTGCCTCGCGTGGTGCGAGGCCCGGCTTGTGCGCCATCAGACGGGTATGCACGGCCGGATAGACCGGCGGGGGCGGGTTGAAGGGGCCTTCGATCTCCAGTCCCTCAACGTGGAGGGCGGGTGCTGCTTCGTTCGGTTGCGGCCGGCGCGAGGGCGACCCCAACGCGACGGTCAGGCGCTGGGTGCCCGGTTTCATCCGCAGCTTCGTTTCAAACATCGCCGGCTCGGCGCCCGCCGGACGAACGGTGAATTCCTTCACGTCCTTGCCGTCGATCCGCAACGCCGCGCGGATGGCGGCATGGGTACCTGGCTTCGCGCCTAGTTTGGCGCGAACCACATAATCGCCCGCCTCGAACGACGCCAGGCCCCCGATCTCGCCTGCGGCGAGGGTGGCCGGGAGCCGCCGGGCGCCGACGGCCGCCTTGGTGGGCTGCGGTAGTTCCGCGACGATGATGGCCTGATCAAGGATCGATTCGGTGGCGGACAGATATTTCTCAAGCAACAGCGGTGAGACCGACAATACGTCGCCGATGTTGTCGAAGCCGTAGCCGACGTCGTCGGCGGGGAAATCCTCCGCCGGCTTGAAGTCCACTCCGAGCAGATCACGAATGGTGTTGTTATATTCGGTCTTGTTGAGCCGGCGCATCGTCACGCGACCGGCGTTGGGGGGCGTGTGGGCCTCCAGGGTGGCCCGCACGGCCTGAATCGACGCGATCATCGCGCTGACTTCGGGTGCCGTTGGCTGCTCCTCGTCCTCCGGCGGCATTTCGCGCTTACGGAGCATTTCCAAGACGGTATCCCAACGCTCCGGCGCCTTCTGCATCGATCGCGCATCCTTGAAGGCGTCGAATGAAAAATCGCCCTTCGCTTTGCCGTCGCCGTGGCAGGTCTGGCAGTGCTTGGCGACGAAGGACCGGATGTCACGTTGAAAGGCGGCCTCGGCGCCGGCGAGAGCCTCCTTGGCATCGACGGTTGCCGCGACGGTTCGAACCGCGAAGCCTGCAGCCAGCATCAGACTGGCGAAGACCGGGGAGGCAGTGAGCGAACGAGGAAAGGGCATGGAAAAAATCCGGAGCGGCGGGCAACTTTAGCGTGTGGCAGCATGACGCGCGTCGACGGTATTAGGTTGTGCGGTGCCGGCGGCGGAACGGCGTGCAGCCGGCCGAGCGTGCGGACTTCCTCCTCCTGGGAAAGGACGAGGCCGATGCGGCGGTAGCCGCGCGCCCAAGCGATTTCCTACGCGAGTTCGATGTCTTGGAAATGATTCGTCGAATCAGGCAAGATGGGGTTAGCTGACCTCGTTTCGTGCCACTCTGACAAACGACGTTTGCGACGGACCAAAGATGCGCAACGGGGCGACGAACGACCGGCTGGTAACGA
Organism: Opitutaceae bacterium; assembly: GCA_005792355.1. Lineage (GTDB taxonomy): Bacteria > Verrucomicrobiota > Verrucomicrobiia > Opitutales > Opitutaceae > ER46. The sequence continues at coordinate 27,171 of SXSC01000382.1, read as the reverse complement.
ACGTAGGCGAGGCGGGCGCTGTCGGGCGACCACGAGGGGACATTCATCGTGCCCTGGCCGCCAAAAAGTTTCACGAGCACGCGCGGCTCGACGGGGGCGGCGCCGGGAGCAGGCGTCGCGCCAATGGAGGCGACGCGGGGGGAGGTCGGAGACAGATTGAGGTTCATGCTGGGTTGAGTGTAGAACGTGCGATGGGGTGGGTCGTTGCGGTGCAATTCGAGCGGGAAAAAGACAGCTTTGGAAAAGTATGTCGGCAGCCGGTGCGCTTGGCGAAGAAGGGGAAAGCCGACTGCAATGGCGGAGCCCAAAACAAGGCCGTTGCCGTGGCTGCGCTTTCGTTCAGCGATCAAGCTCGAACGCGGCCCGCTGCGCCCAGCCGCTTTCCCTACGGCGGCACCCCCCGCCGCGCGGCCGCCAGCGCTCTGGCCTCTGCCAGCTCGCTCGCGGACATCCGCGTTTTCAGTTTGGCCACGAGCGCCGGCTGATTGGCGCGCACGAAGGCCAGCGCGGTTTCGTCATCGGCCGCCCGGCCAGCCGCGATCGCGAGCGAGGCCAACCCCAGCGCATCGTGGCGCGGCGTCAACCGGTCCTCGGCGGCAAGACGGCCCAGCGTGTGCAGCGACGCAAAGTGCCCGAGTTCCGCAGCGCGACGATAATACTCGCAGGCCTTCGCCAGATCCGGCGCGACGCCGATGCCGTGTTCGTGGCAGACCGCGACGTTGTGCAGGCCCTTTACCTCGCCGCGTCCAGCGAGATCGGAGTAAAGTGCGAAGACCCGTTCCGGCTGCACGGGCACCCCGAGGCCCCGCGACATCATATCGGCGAGGCGGAAGCCGGCCTCGAGATTGCCCAGCCGATATTGCCGCTCGTAGTCCGCGTAGGCCGCCCCCTGATGGCCCGCCCGCAGCGCAGCGCCGGCGGGGCCCAGGTCGAATTGGGCGATGTTGCCCTTTTCATCGATGAACATCGCCGGCTGGTAGTCGCCCGCAAATTCCTTGTTCCAGTAGCGGCCCGTGCGGCCGAGCGTGGCGGGATCGGTGAACGTGAAGCGGTAGCGGCGCATGCGAATGACCGTGGGCGGACGATCCTTAAACGGATCGCGCGCGAACAGCGCCAGCACCTGCGGGTTCAACGCCAGCAGGTGTGCGGCCGTGGGCACAATGATGGAGGGCTTGGACCCCTGCAAACTTGCGCGGTGGAGCGTCGAATCGAAACGGGCGAAATACGGCGCGATGAATTCCGGCCGACTTTCCGGCAGCTGCGGCAGATGGCGGAGCGGATAGGTCCGCCACGTGAGACCGCCGTCGTTTGAGCCTGCCAGGTCGATTTGGAAATGCGCCGGCTCGAAGCGCGCGTAGAGCTGGTAGCCGTTGGCGCTGCGAAACGCCTCGAAGAGGCGGACCGGAGCAGGCGGGTTTTCGAACGGCCCGCCGCACGCATCGGCAAAGTAATACAGCGTGAGCGCGAAATGCAGCCCGAGCGCCGCGCGCAGGCCGTGCAAGCGCCACGGCGAAATCGCACCAGGCGCGCGCGACGCCACGCGCGGGGCGAAAAAATCACGCACCGCCGCCCAACTCAGTCGGCGGGCGGCAGAGGCGAGCATCTGGTCGTCGAGCAACAGAAGTCCCAAGGCGAAAGCGGCGGTGTTGAGCCACCCGAAATTCGTGGTGAGCTGAATCCCCACCTGCAGCATGGTCCAGAGACCAAAGGCCAGCCACCGCCCGCGCCGTCCGCCGAACAGCGCGAGCAGCGGAGCGAGCAGCTCCGCCGCATAGGTGAACCAAATCTCGAAAACATGATAGCCATGCGGCAGCTGATGCACCCAGTAGCCGGCGACGGTCGGCGAGGGGCTTGTCTCATACATCACGTCCATCGCGGTGAAGTTGCGCCACAGGGGACCGTCCGAGAAGACTTTCACGAGACCCGAGAGCAACATCACGCGCAACAGCAGCCAGCGCATCATGAAGACCGCGAGGGGCCGTGGCGGGTGCGCGGCGCCCAGACCGGGTCGGACTCCGGGTGGGGCGAAGGGAATCGAAAGCAACGCCGCCTCCAGTAGCAGCGCGTCTTGTTGCGACGGGGTAAACTCGGCCCACGTCGCAACGAAAGACAGAAAGCACGCCCAACACCCAAAGAGGGACAGCCGCGGCCAAAAATTAAGGACGAGGGCCACCGCCGAACCGAACCCGAGCCACGCGACGGCCGCGATCGCCCCCGCGCCCGCATCGAGCCAGAAAAGGCTGGGCGCGTTGACGAACCCACTGAAAAATCCGGGCACCACGCTCCGCAGGTGTTTGAGATACAGCGCGGCTGGCGAGATCCCGTTCGGGCCCGCCAGCGCCTGCCCCTCCACGATGATCCCGAGGAATGCGCACACGAAGATGAGCCCCACCCCACGCAGCACGAACCAGCGCGGCCACAGGAGGCGCGCATCGCCGGCCGCGCCGGAAAATTCCTTCGTGTTGCGCCAGAGCCGCGCCGGCCATGAGCGGGAGGGTGTTCCCCCGACCGCACCCTTAGTCCGGTTTGTCTCGCCGGCGAAATCCGCTGCTACGCCCCGCGCGGGCGTGGCGTCGGGTGCGCTCCCCTTCGGTGGAGCGGAACGAGCGGAGGCGATGTGGTGGCGTTTCTTGGACACGGAGTCGGGCGTTGGGGCAGTCGCTCCACCAATGGAAATTCACCGGTGTTGTCGAGTCAGCGGGGACAATGCGCGCTTGCAAAAAGAGCCCGGCGCAGGACACCGGGCTCTTGGGAGTGACACGCACTGATGCGCGGGAGATTAGAAGCTTACCGTGGTCGTGAGGACGAACTTCCGCGGCTCATACTGGCTGAAGCCGTTCAACACTTGCATGCGCGGATTCGAATTCAAAACCGTGAGGGCGTTGCCATCGTTCTGGTTCGTCAACTGACCGGCGTTGATCACGCCGTAGCTCGACCACTGCGGGTCGTCGTTGTTCAGGAGGTTCGTGATGTTGAGTTGGAAGCGGGCCTGATACTTTCCGAAACGCCGTTCATAGTTGAGGCCCACATTGTTCGTCACTTGAGACGGCACATAGAGATAGTCGTAGGCGGCGGCCCGAGTCTGGGCCACGGTGACGGCGGTCCCGTTCGGAACTTGGAACTTCAGCCGCGCGTCGCGGTTACCCTGCTTGCTGCTGCCGCGCCAACTGAGCCCGCCGCTCAACCCAAGGCCCTTGAGGGTCCCTTCCCGGAAACGATAACTGCTCGCGACCGAGCCGCGCTGCAACGGACCGTTGCCGATCGTGCCGGAAGTCAGGCCATTCAAGCCGTTGTCGATGTTTTGCAGCGCATTGACGATCGCCGCCTGGCTCAGAATGACCCGGTTGGTGCCGGGAACGGTGGCGCCGTCGGCGAGCCTCGCGCCAGCATCGAATTCCGCCCGGTGCTCGGCGAGGTAGAGGCGAAGGAAGGGGCGTTCGTTGACGGTCTGCACCTTCGGCCGCCCGTAATTTAACTGCAGGGTCCAATTGTTCGTCGGGTTGGCGGTGAGGGTGACTTCGGTGCCCGTCAGATCCCGGTCAGAGGTGTCGCGGTAGCTGTTGGCTTGGAAATCATAGGTATCGGAACCGGAGAGATAACCGAGGTTTCGGTAGATAGTCTGGATATCTCCGGTGTTCGGCATGCCGATCAGGTTGCCGAGATTCTTGGTAAAATACCGGCGGACTTCGCCGTAAACTTTGCCGCCAGGAATCGAAAACCGCACCGCGTAGTCGGTGGTCTTGGAGAAGGGCGCACCAGGAAGTTCGCCGGTGTAGAACGGACCGCCACTCGTGGGCTCCCGATTGTTCTCCGAGTAATTAACCACGAATTTGACGGGGCTGAGCCAGCGCCACCGAGCAGGAAACGGGGAGATCACGGTGCCCATGGCAAAGGCGTCGACCTCTCCGCTGAACCTCGCCTTGTAACCGACTTCCGCCTGGCGGGTCGCGGGATTCGTATTGCCGATGTATCTCACATAGTTGTTCGAGGGATCATTCGCACGGCCACCGACGCTGATGCCGTTCATGTCCACGTTGCTGATTTTATCCCGTCGAAAATTACCGCTGACCACCAAACGATCCTGGAGAAACGAGGTGGTGGAGTAGATGGCTGCATTCCTTCCATTTCTTTCGCTGTCGGCGTGCCATCCCGTTGACCCATACCACCCCCACGTCGTGCCCGGCATCAAGGCGTTCAATCCCGCTTGATTAATGATCGGCTGAACGCGGGCCTGCGGGTCGCCGTAGTAGGTGCGGAACGTGAGCGCATTCACGCCGTTGAGCGGGTCGAGGTTCGCAGGGTTGTTGTTCCGGCGCCACGTGCGGGACCAGGCCGAATAGGTGCCGGTCTTGTAGGTATACATGCCAGTGAAACTCTGCTTGAGATCGAAGAAGCGAGGCAGGCGGAAGCGGTACGTAGCCGAGGCTTCATAGTTGTCGTTTCCGTTTTCCTGATACTGGCTTCCGCCTGCACCCCACTCACTGTAGGCCCGCAGGTAGTTGGGATTGGTCGTGCCATCCGGGAGGAGGCGGTTGACGTCGACGCGGTAGTCGCCGGGTTGGGCGAAGTCGCCCCAGTAGGTGACCGGATCGACGTCACTGCTCATCCACGTGAGCCGAGCCGTCAGATCGGAAGAAAAGTTATGACTGAGCGTTACCGTGCGCGTAATGTTATCGCGATCAGCGAAGTTATCCACCGGCCCGAGCCAAAAGTCCTTCCCGAAAGTTTTAAGCATATTCGCGCCGCCGAACCACTGCTGGGGCACATGGGGGTTCCCCTTCCAAGGAATCTGATAACCAATCCCGTTGGTCTGATATTGAATGCCGCGATAATTGATCAAGCTCTTCGTCCCAAAGTTATACACGAGACGATCGTTGGTCGCGCTGATCTGGCTGAGACCGGTGCCCGTCGTGGTGAGCGCGGTGTTGTTGGTATTGACCGTAGTCTGGTTCCACAAGGACTGCTGGTCGCCGTAAGTGGTCCGATACTGGGTGTTCCACTCCGAACTTTTCTCGAACTGGGCGCTCACGAGCGTCCGGTCGGTCAGCTTGTATTCCGCTCTGAGGGTAAAAGCCTTCTGCTTCTTCGAGGTGCCTGCCTGGATACTTCTCGTGTCCTGGTAGAGCCCATTCCCACGGAACGCCAAACGGTTCAAACCATAGTTGAAGTCCAAGGTCTCGCGAAAACCACCGAAGTTATCCGCGCGCGTGCTCACGCTCGTGGAGCGGTTGTTGAACCGTGTCCGCTTGCTCGAGCTGCCCGCCATGCCGCCAGAACCGCCGAGACCGGCCATCCCGGAGTTGGGGCCGCTCACGACCTCAAAGCGTTCTGAGTTGTAACCATCGGCCACGAAGTATTGCGGGATACCGTCACGCATCGGGTAGTTGCCGCCGCCGCCGGCGCCACGGACGTTGAACTCGAAGCGACTGCCGCCGAACGGAGCATCGTTGCCCTCGGGGACATCTACGTTCATCGTCCACTTTGCGGCGTCGGCAAAATCGGTGATCCCGAAATCATCCATGAATTGCCTCGTCATGACCTGGATGGAACTCGGACTAAGTTCCAACGGTGTATCAATCCGGCCGCCGGAAAGGGTGTTGCCTGCTGCGTAGCCACGGTCCTTTTCCGTGCTCACTTCGAACGGCGTCAACACGAGGGTCCCTCCTTGCACTCCGCTAGCCGATGGGGTGGCGGAGGTGGCTGCAGCCGGGGCCGTCTGCGCCTGGAGGCTGGACAACAAGGCGCCAAAGGCGCCGATGAGGACAACGCGGCGGCGGCGGGCTGCGGCGGTCAGGCTTGGTGGGGTCATAGGAATGATGGGGGGCGGGGCTATGGCTGGGGTGGTAGGTTTGGGTGACCGGGCTCATCGGCTCGGGCTGCCACGAACTCGGGTGTGCTCGGTTGGTGAGTTAATTTAGGAGTTCACGCGCGTGAGAATGCAAACCCCTTGTTCTGCGTCAGGACAGTTGCAGAGGTAAACGGGCGGGTAAGAGCCCGAGGAGAGGCCTCGGGCTCCGGTGAGGGAATCGTGCTCCAGGCTTCTCGTTAGAAGCTGAGCGTCGTGGTGAAGCTGATCTTGCGCGGATCAGGTTGGAAGAATCCGCTCAGCACTTGCATGCGCGGATTGCCCCCGGCGACCGTGAGCGCATTGCCATTGTTCGTCATGGAGCCCGGCAGGTTCTGGAACGTGCCGGCCTGAATGACGCTGTAGGAACCGCCGCCGTTGCCGGAGTATCCACCCCACTGAATCTTGGAGTCGTTCAGCAGGTTTGTGATGTTGAGTTGGAAGCGAGCCTGCACCCTGCCGAATTTACGTGTGTAGTTGGCACCAGCGACCGACGACCACGTCGGAGGCGTCCAGAGGTAATCGAAGGCGGCCGCGCGGATTTGGTTTTGCGTGGCGTCAGCGGTGCCGGGAATCTGAAACTTGAGACGGGTGTCCACGCTGCCGGCTTTCTTGTGACCACGGTAGTTCACCCCGGCAGTTAGGCCCAGCCCATTGAAAGTCCCATCCCTGAAACGATAGGAACCCGCAAGGTTGATGCGATGACGTTCCAAATTATTTGCCAACACGCCGGGCTCAGATCCGAGCAAACTGTTTTCAATATTGAGAATGGCTCGGGAGATGGCCGCCGGATCGATGATCGTGCGGCCACCGATGACTTGACCGGTGGTGGCCAGCGCGCCGGCCCGATACTCCGCCAGATTCTTGGCGAAGAACTCCCGGCGATGCTTGCTGTCCTCGACCACAAAAACGAGGGGATGCGAGTAATTCGCGGTGAGGGTGATGTTCCGGGTCGGATTGGCCGTGATCTCGGCTTCCCAGCCCTCGAGGCGACGGGCGGATTGGTCCTGATAGTCGAAGCCGGTGGTGCCGGCGCGCGTCGGATCGGTGTAGCCCAAGTTGGTATAGATGCTTTGGAAGTCACCGCGATTGCCCCAGCCGCTGAGCTGATTTTCCTGCTTCGTATTATAATGCGTGAGGGTTGCGTAGGCGATGCCGTCGCCCACCGCGTAGCGCAGGCCGAAATCGTGCGTTTTGGCAAAGGTCAGGGCGGCGGGCTCGCCGGTGATCAGCGGAATGTTGGCGTTGGCCATCTGCGCGAAATTGGACGAGTAATTCGCGACGAAACCGAGGGGAGCCAGAAAGCGATTTTTCATCGCCGCAAACGGGTAGGTTACCATGCCAACGCTGGGGCTGTTCTGGTAAAGCTGCCGGATGCGATGGGCGCCCACGACGGGCCGGCCATTGTTGTTGATGTCAAAACCGTGAATGTTCTTCCCCGTGTTCGGATCGTTGCCGATCCGGTTGACGAAGTCTCCATGCACCCGGTCGCGCCGGAAACTTCCCGTGATCGCGAGACGTTCGTTGAAGAACGTCGACTGGGAAACGAGCTGCGCGTAGGTGATCGTGCGCTGGTTGATGTTTCCACCTGTCTCGACTTTTTTCCAACTGACCCCGGCCACCTCGGGCGGCGACACCGGCCCGATCTTCGGCCGCGGCTGATCCCAATAGAGGCGGTAGTAGAGTGAATTCAGATTGGCGTTGTTGAAATCTGCCGACGCCGGATTGTTGGCCCAGCGCCAGGCTCCACCATTGCCCTCAAAGGTCCCGCGGCGCCAGCCGAGGTTCGTGCTGAAGCGCTGCTTGAGATCGAACAGTCCGGGGGCGGCAAATTTGTAGGTTGCCGCACCTTTGTATTCGCGGACCCGGTCCTGCTGATATTCGAAGGCTTGGGAGAAGTCAGAATACGCTTTGCCGAAATTGGGGTTCGGCGCCCCGGTGGGCAGCAGGCGATTCACGTCGATTTTGTAGTCGCCCGGCAGCTGATTGTTGTAGTCAAAGGAAGGATCGCCGTCGTTCTTCACGATGCCCAGCTGGACATACAGGTTTGAGCTGAAACGATGATCGAGCCAGAAAGACTGCGCGTTGAAATCGCGGTCATAAAAACTGTCGGCGGGCCCGAGCGAGAATCTCTTGGAGACACCCGGCATGAAATTCGGCAGGTCCGGCCGCCCGGCCCAAGGAATCTGGTAGCCCAAGCCCACCGTTTCATACTGGTTGCCCTTGTAATTCATCAAGCTGTTCGTCCCAAAATTCCAGATGAGCCGATCATTGGTGGGGCTGATCTGCCCGAGGCCAAAAGTTGCGACATTGGCGATCGCGGTATTGTCGTTGTTGAAGGTCTTGCGGTCCCAGCGGGAGGCGTTTTCGCCATAGGTCTTGCGATAGGCCACATTCTGTTCTCCGTCGCGCTGCACCTCGGCGCGAAATTGCGTGTTGCTGCCCAGCTTGTAGGAAACAGCCAGGGTAAAGCCATTCTGCTTGTTGCTGGTGCCGTCCTGAAACGACTTGGTGTTTTGGTGCATCAGATTGAGCCGGACCGCCATCGGCCCAACGCCATAATTGGTGTCGAACGTCCCGCGATAGCCGCCGTAACTATCCACCCGGGCCGACGTGGTGGTAAACTTGCTCTCGTAGCGCGCCTGCTTGCTCGAGCTGCCTTGCAGGCCACCGGGACCGCCGTCGCCGAAGAGCGCCGCATTGGGTCCGCGCGAAAAATCGAAGCGCTCGGAATTGTAGCTGTCCGCGACATAATAATTGAGCGATCCGTTGCGCACCGGGAAATTCCCGTTCCCATCGACGCCGCGGAATCGGGTCTGAAAGCGGTCGCCGCCAAAGGGCCGGGATTCGCCGCCGGGGGACTGATCCGCGCCGACCGTCCAAGCCAACGATTGGTTCATGTCGGTGAGGTCAAAATCCTCGAGGAATTCCCTGGTCATGACGGAAATCGACGCCGGGGTGATTTTCAGCGGGGTATCGGCGCGACCGCCGGCCAGCGTGCTGCCGCCGAAGTAGCCGCGGTCCTTGTCCGTGCTGACTTGAAAGGGCGTCATTTGGATGGCGCTGGGTTTCCCGGGCGCAGCTGCGGCCGCCGGAGCGGACTGGGCGTGGAGATTCGTCGCGGCAGCGAGCGCGAGAGCGAAGATGAAGTGGCGATGGCGCATGGTCATGGTGGGTGAGGTTGCGAGCGGTGGGTTTGGGTTGCGGGACAAAACAGTGAGAGGGTGAAATTCGGTCGAACGGAGGGGTTGGCAGGCACGGGGTAAACGACGACGAGAGGCGGCGCGTTTGCGGGAAAAAGACGGGGCGGTGACCTGCCCATCATGCCACGATCAGCCGGCGGCCGCCATCCTCCGATCGGGCTACCGGCCGGCCGGTTGTATTACACGGATCGAATTTCTTGTTTCCACGCGACGACCTCGCCAGGCGAGTTCTGCGGCCAATTCGGGGGCGGAAAGAGGCGAGGAGGCCACCGCGGGGGCAAGCGCCGGATCGGCCGGCACTTTGACACTCCCACCGGCCGCGATGAAGATGGGGACACCCGCGGGTCCGGTCGGAGCCGCCACGGGACCGATCCGCGCTACTGCGACCTGGCCCTCGGTCACGATTACGCTCACCGCCGCGAAGGCGTGGCGCACCGCAAACGCGGTGCCGACTGCACGGTCCACGACACCACCCGCAGTGACGGCGAAAGGTCGCGACGGATCCTTCTGCACCGCAAACAGCGCCTCACCGCTCACCAGGCGGATGGCGCGCTGCGTGGCCGAATAATCTATGGCAATTTCCGCGTCAGCGTTGAGCTCAATGGTCGAACCGTCGGGCAGCGATTGCACGTTCGATCGCGGTGTGACGCTCGACGTTACGACCGCTGGAGCCGACGAAAAGTGGGTCGGTGGAAATATCCATACCAAGGCCACGGTCGCGGCGAAGCTGGCACCGACGAACGCCCCCTTCAATCGACCGCGACGGCGTAGCTGGGCGCGGGCGGCGAGCTGGCGCTTGGCCACCACGGCCTGCCCGTCGGCACTTGGGAAAGTGAGCGCGCCCATGTAGCCATTCGCGATCGGAAGGGAGTCTTGATACCATTCATCGCCTGGCTGGTCGGACCACACTTGAATTTCGCGCGGATTGCCGGCCAGTGAGCCGGCGGCGATGGATGCGATTTGCAGATTAAAGGCCGCAACCAGCACGGCCCACGGCCATCGCCGAACGCGACCCACCAGTGCACCCACTGCAAAACCGAGACCGGGGGGCATGAGTTATCTTTGGCGAATTACTTGGCGGCTCGAATCTGCATCAGCTCGTCTTGTAGCCGGGCGACCACGGCGGGCTCGTTGCCGATCAAATTCTTCTCTTCGAATAGGTCGTGCTCCAAATCATAGAGCTGGGTGGGCTTCAGCGAGGCATCGAAAACTAGTTTCCACAGGCCGCGACGAATGGCAAATAGACCTGCTCCGGAATGGAGCACGACAGCCGGGCGAGCGGACGCGTCCATCGCGGCTCCGCGCAAGGCCGGCAGCACATTCCATCCGTCCAGGCCCGCACCGGCCGGAAGTTTTTGTCCGACGAGTTGAGCGAACGTCACCATCAGGTCGGTGAGCACCACAAGCGAGGCGTTGGTTTTCCCCGCTGGCGCGTGCCCGGGCCAACGCACGAGAAAAGGCACGCGGTGGCCGCCCTCGAAAAGACCGCCCTTGGTACCGCGAAGAGCGCCGTTGGATTTGTGGCTGAAATCCTCGCCCTCGTCACTCTTCGGCACCGCGCCATTGTCGCTCGTGACGATCACCAGCGTATTTTTCGCGATGCCGAGTTCGTCGAGTTTCGCGAGCACGCGACCCACGCTCCAGTCGAATTCGTAAACCATGTCGCCGCGCACGCCGGCCTGGCTTTTCCCGCGGGCGAAGTCCGGCGGCGTGCAATTGCGATGCGGTGCTTGTGATGCGAAATAGAGAAAGAACGGTTTTTTCGCGGCCGCGCTCGCGGCGATGAATGCCTCGGCTTTTGCGGTGAGGGTCGGGCCAACGGCCTCGTCGCTCCAACCCTCCGTCATCCATCCTTCGTGCACCTCAAGGCCGGAAGTGCCCGGGCGGGTGGGTGCGTTGGTGTTGCGCCAGACTGCGGGCTTCCCGATGACGCGATCGTTTTCGATCCAGAAATGCGGCTCCAGGTTGATTCCACCGGGCAAGATGAAGCTCTGGTCGAAACCGAGCGCCGTGGGTCCGCCCTGGATCGGCTGCGTGAAGTCGACGTCACGCGTGCCGCCGGCGCCGCTCATGTGGGTGGTCTTTCCGCGGACGAATCCGCCGCCGGGTTTGGCGAAATTCAAGCCGAGGTGCCACTTGCCGATCGCGGCCGTGCGATACCCGGCGCGTTGCAGGACGCGGGCGACGGTTTCGCGCGTCGGCTCAATCAACGGTTCCTCGTATTCGCTCCACAGCACCATGTTTTGGAGCCGCGTGCGCCAGCAATACCGACCCGTGAGGAAGCCGTAACGGGTTGGCGTGCAGACCGCGGCCGGCGTGTGGGCATCGGTGAACCGCAAGCCCTCCGCCGCCAGCCGATCCATATTGGGCGTAGGAATCTGGGACGCGGGATTGTAGCAGCGCGGATCGCCGTAGCCCATGTCGTCGGCCATGATGAACACGATGTTTGTGGGCTGCGCCGGGGCGGCCGCCAACGAACCCGCCTGCCCGGCGAGGGCGAGCGTCCCGGCCACGAGGATGAAAAGACGGCCCGCGCACGAGTGGAGGAAAGGGGAAAGGGGCGGTTTCACGGGCAAGCGGCGTGGTCTAGAATCGTTTCAAATCTCCGTTGAGCCGCACCCGATCGCCCGGAGCAAGCGTGAGGTCTAGGGTGCGGGTTCCGGAGCGGAGCTTGGCCCGCGAACCGCTGACGTTGCGCAGGCTGGCGGACTCCAGCCGGCCGGACTTCCAAGTCAGATCCACCTCAAAGCCACCGCGGGCGCGTAGGCCGGTGACGGAGCCATCGGGCCAGGCTTTGGGCAGAGCCGGCAGCAGCACAATCTCGCCGGTGTGCGATTGCACGAGCATTTCCGCCACCCCCGCAGTGGCGCCAAGGTTGCCGTCGATCTGGAAAGGCGGATGCGCATCGAGAAGGTTGGCATACACGCCGCCGCCGCTCTTCATGCGCGACCCGGGGGTGTTGCCCTCGTCGGAGACGAGGCTCAGGAGATTGCGCAACATGGTGTAGGCGTGATCGCCATCCTGGAAGCGCGCCCAGAAGTTGATCTTCCACGCGCGGCTCCAGCCGGTGCCGCCGTCGCCGCGGGCGTTGAGGGAAACCCGGGCGGCTTCGAAGAGCTCCGGTGTGCCAGTCGCGGTGATTTGGCGAGCGGGGTGCAGGGCGAAGAGATGCGAGACATGCCGGTGCTCGTCCTTGGGGTCGTCGCGGTCCGTCTCCCATTCCTGCAACTGGCCCCATTTCCCAATCATGGGCTGGAGCAATTTCGCCCGCAGCGCCGCCACTTTGGCGCGAAAATCTGCGTCGAGTCCCAGTGCGTCCGCGGCCTCGATCGTGTTGGTGAAGAGATCATGCACCAATTGGAGATCGTAGGTGACCGCCTCCTCCTCGGGGCCGTGCTCCGGCGACCAGCCGATCGGCGTGACGAGGGTGCCATCGGGGCGCGTAACCAGGCGATCCTCCCAGTGCTGGCAAAGCACCTTGAGCACCGGATACGCGACTTCGCGCAAGTAGCGGAGGTCACGGCCAAACGAGAAGTGCTCCCAGAAATGCTGGGCGTACCACGCGCTGCCGGGTGGATTCCACTTGAAGCTGCCGCCGCCAAACACGCCATTCTCCGTGCGCACGGTCCAGCCGCGCACGTCGCGCCCGTACTGCTCCCGCGTGCGCTCACGATAAACGGGAATCTGGCTCGTCACATAGTCGAGAAACGGCCGATGACACTCCGCGAGATTGGTCGGCTCGGACGGCCAGTAGTTCATCTCGATGTTGATGTTCGAGTGATAGTCGCTGCGCCACGGCGGGTTGTTGGAGTGATTCCACAGTCCCTGCAAATTGGCCGGGAGACCGCCGGGCCGGGAGCTGCTGATCAACAGATAGCGGCCGTAGTTGACGAAGAGTTCCTCCAAATCCGGATCGCTCGTCTTCTGCCGAAGATAGGCGCCGAGCCGCCGATCGGTCGGCTCGGCGGCAAGCTCGCGGGCGGTCGCACCCAGGTTGAGCCGAAAACGCCGGTAGAGCGCATGGTAGTCAGTAACGTGCGCGGTTGTCAGGCCGGCGAGTGTCGTCAGCGTGACGGCGTCGATGCGCTTCGTCACGGCCGCGTGCGGATGCGCGCCGCGCCAGCCCTTGGCCCGGTCCGGCGCGTAGTTGGTGTCCGCAGCCAGTACGAGCGTGAGGCTGGTGCAGCCCTCGAACGCGAGGTGTACGCCGGGCAGCGAGCGATCCTTGACGTCGGGCACGCCGGCGAGCGGGTGATCGTCAGGCGCCCGCAGGGCGGATTCGACGCGGACCTTGCCGCCGGAGTGGAGCACTCGCAGTTGCGATTCGTATTCGAGGCCGTCTGGCCCGAGGCGTCCGGCGGCGGTGAGACGATCCCCGGCCCCGACGACCGGGGCGTCGTGCATGTCGGCCAGCCACACGCGGCCGGAGTAGGCGCCGGGCTGGTCGGCGGTAAACTGGTAAACCACGACCTGGGCTGGGTGGGAGGCAAAGGCGGTGCGCTCGTAGCGGACGCCGCCGGCCCGGTAGGAAACCGTGAGCATCGCGCGATCAAGGTCGAGCGAGCGGCGGTAGTCGGCCGGCTGCGCGTGACCGAGCTGCACGAAGACGTCGCCGAAAGCCTGATACCGGCCGGTGTCCTTTTCATCCCCGGTCCAGAGCGTGTTGTGGTTGAACTGCACCCGCTCGGTGGTCGTGAGGCCGAAAAACATCCCGCCGAGCGAGCCCCCGCCGAGCGGCAGCGCCTCGGTCATCCAGGTGCGGGCGGGCTGGCCATACCAGAGGACGGAGCTGGCCGGATCGGCGGCGACGGCGGGCGCCGCGGCGGCGGCAAGGATTGCGGCAGCCAGGCAAGCTACGAGGCGGTAACGATGCCGTTGACCGTAGCCGCCGACGTAACGAGGCGGAACGTGTGGTGTACCGACAATAACTGCCTCGTTACCTCGGCAGCTACGCATGTCTTCTGAGTTCGTCTGCATGGATGAGGCTAAGCGGATCGTTCAAAACCTCCCGTTCACGCCGGCGGTGATCGTCACAAAATTGTAGAGCGTGCGCTGGGTGCGGGTCTTGTAGCCGCGGAAGAGCACCTGCGGCTCGTTGAAGAGGTTGGCGACATCGAAGCTGAGGCTGAGCGCGGGGCGCACTTGGTAAGCCAGGCCGAGATTCACCGTCTTGTTGGACTGCCGGTAGATATTCAGGGCCGGGCTCGCCGCGTTGTAGGTCGTGATGTGTTCGCCGGTGAAGTTGTAGAGCACGCGGGTGCTGAACTTGCGATAGCGCCACGACAGGGACGCATTGGCCGAATGCGGAATGAAGCCCGCCACCTCGCGCGAGGTCAGATAGGTGGTGCCGCCGTAGTCGCCATGCGTCACAAGGCGCGTGTAGTTCGCCGAGGCCGCGAGGCCCTTGAGCAAACCGGGCAAAAAGGTGAACTGCTGCTGATAGGCGAGCTCCCAGCCCTGCGCCACCGCCGTGCCGGCGTTGATCGAGGTACGCTCGCTCCAGCCGGAATACTCTCCGTTGAAGCCATTGTCTGCGCCACTGCCGATGACGCCGACCTCCTGGCCGCGCAGAATGAAGTCTTTGATCGTCTTGTGAAACCAGCCGACGGTGAAGCTGCCCACCGGCTCAAAGTAGTACTCGAGCATCGCGTCCCAATTCGACGCCATCTGCGGCTTCAAGGCCGGGTTGTTCAGCGTCACCCGCTGATTGGCCTCGTCCGGTGTTTCCGCCGGCAGAAGTTCATTGAGGGCCGCGCGGCCGAAACCCGTGGACCAGCTCATCCGCGCCTTGAGGTTCGGGGTGAGGTCGTGGAAGGCATGCACGCTCGGAAACCACTTGGCATAGCTGCCGTCGGTCACGCGGTAGTTGGCCGCATAATCGCGCGCCGCGGCCCCGACCGGATCGGCGACCTGCAGGGCCGCCGTGCTCAGCGTCCGGGCGCGCACCCAGCCCCAGCTGTGGGTCTCGGTGTTCTCGACGCGCACGCCGCCCAGGAAGCCGGTGCGGCCGGCCCGCCCCTGCGCCATGACGTAACCCGCCGACACCGTCTCACTGACCCCGCGCGTGAGGGTGAACTTTTGCGTCTCGTGAAAATAGCGATCTTCGGACCACAGCGCGGCATCGCGCGGCCGGCGGTCGTTGATATACATCTGGGGCAGCCACTGCGGCATGAAGCGCCCCGTCTGCGCCTGATTGTAGCTCACGTAGCTGGGGTCGGACGCCAGTGGCCGCCCGCCGATGTAACTCCAGCGGTGATTGTCCTTGCCCCAGGTGTCCACCGCCTGGTCGCGCCAGGCGACGCCGGTCTTGAACCACAGCGGCATCGCCACCGGCAACTGATAGCGGACATTCAAGCGCCCTTGTTTCAACTGCTGGTCGGTCTGATTGTTGGTGTTCGTCAGGCCGTTGGTCACCGGACGATAATTGTCGGGATTGGTGAAGTCGGGGCCGCCGTTCGGCAAGAACTGCGGAAACATGTCCGACTGTGAACGATCGACGATCCACCCGGCGCCGGACAGGCGCATCGTGAGCTCGCCGGCGATGCCCTGGGTGTCGTTAACCGACGTGAGCGCGGCGGCGGCGCTGTAATCGATCTGGAGGCGTCCGTAGTCGTGCTCGGCGCCGAGTTCCGCCTGCCGCATCCGCACGTTGTACTGGATCGGGCCCCGCGAGACTATGTCGATGTTCGCGGTCGGCACCGGGCGGACCACCGTGCGCGTGACCGAATACGCGCCGGGCACGACGCCCGTGGTCGTAGCGTTGGGCACCGTCGTCGCCGCGCCGGTGACCGCCCGCACCTCCCGCACGTGGCGGAAACGCTCGAAGTTGAGGTTGCTGATGAGCCCCAGCGTGATCTTCGTCGCGCTCGACCAGCGATACTCCGTCTTCAGATTCAAACTCATCTGCTTTCGGTTGTTGATATTGTCCCAGGTGCGGAAATCCCAGATGTAGGCCGCCGCATCGGTCGTGTTTTGGTAATCGAAGAGCGTGCTCGCGCCGCCGATCGCGTATTCGCAGTAGGAGAGATTGAGCGCCACGCCCAGGTTGCGGCTGCCGCCAAAGACATCGAAGACCTCCTGGTGGGCGAGCGTCATCAGCGGATGGGCCCGGTGCTGCTCTCGCAGCGGCGTCTGTTCGAAGAACGAGGGCGCGATGCGGGCGACGAAGTTGTACGTCGTGCGGCGCTTTTCCTTCATCGTGAGCGGCGAGCGGGTCTTGAGATTGAGCGTGCCCCCCAGCGAGTCCGCCCCCTTGTCAGGCGTCTGGCCTTTGATCAACTCGACCGCTTCGAACATCGTGGCGTTCACGTTCCCGAGCGAGGCGTTGCGGGCCAGGCCCTGTGTGGTCATCGTGCTGCCGTCGACCGTGACGGTGTTCAGCGCCGCATCCATGCCGCGGGTCATGAAGCGCCCGCTGATGCCTTCGTCGGAAGGGCTGCCCGCCACGCCCGGCAGCCGCATCACGACCTCGCCCGTGCTGAGGTTGGGCAGGTTGCCAAACTGATCCATCGCCACGACGTCCTTCACGTTGTTCGCGTTGCGCTTCTCCGTGATCGCGGCCGCAGAGCCCTCGCGTTCCCCAACGACCTTGAACGCGTCCAGTTTGTAGATCGCAGTCGTGAGATCGAAATCGCGGATTGTCACCCGCTCCGGCGCCACCTCGATCTGCGTGCGCACCGGATCGAGGCCGAGGTAGGAAATGAAAATTTCATTAGTTCCACCGGGAAGCGCGGACAGCACGAAACGACCGGCGGAATCGGTGGCCACGCGGCGCCCGAGCGCGGGCACTTCGACCAGCGCACCCTCGAGGAGATTGCCGGTGGCCGCATTGCTCACGCTGCCTCGGAGCGTGCCCGTGGCGGTCGCCGCCAACCCGTCGGGTTGCGCGAGTGCCACCACGAGCAGGATTGCAAACAGAGTCAGAGGGGCCGGGTGTTTCATAAGTTGTAGTGAAGAGAGGTCGGGATGAACGTGACTGCAGTCATGCCATGATCAGTCGGCGGCCGCCATCCTCCGATCGGGCTACCGGCCGGCCGGTTGTATTACACGGATCGAATTTCTTGTTACGCCGCGAGGAACTTCCAGCGAAGATCCAGGCGGATCAACCGCCATTCGGATTTCATCGATGGATGAGTGCCCGGCCACTCGACCGGACTGGCCTGCCCCTATAGCCTGGTCGAAAACGACAGGATGAAACGGCGCGGTTGGCCGCGGGAGTTATTGGACGGCAGGTAACGCTCATCGGCCAGATTTTTGCAGGCCAGTTCGATGGCAGACGGGCGAGTGCCCCACTTGAATTCATAGCCGGCCTGCAGATCGAACAAGGCGTAGGAGTCGTAGAAGAGATCCGGGTTTTCGTTGCGCACCTGCTGCTTGTCCTGCCACGTGAAACCGCCGGCCACATAGACGCCTTTCATGCCTTCCTGGGTGAAGCGATACTTGGTCCACAGGCTGGCGAGATTTTTCGTGGCGCCTTGCAGCAGCCTGCCTTCCAACAGGGGGAAGGCCGGATTGGTTTTATAGATGGGGTTTTGGTGGGAGTAGGCGACGTAGATTTGCCAGGCATCGGAGGGAGAGAAAACGGCATCGAATTCGATGCCCTTGCTCTGTTGTTCACCACTCTGGAAATCGGTGAAGCCGGTGGCGCCACTGGGCAGGGCCATGACGATGTTTTGAATGATGTTGGTGTTGAGCACCTCGTAGTAGGTGAGGGTGGCGGAGACCTTGCCGTTGAACAGGCTGGTCTTGACCCCAAGATCCCAGCCTTTGCCCTCGGTGGGCTCGGCCGGTCCGGTCGGCACTCCCACGACGCGCAGGAGGGAATTGTTGGGCACAAACGATTCACTCAACGTGGCGAACGCAGAAATCTCGTCGGTCACCTTATACAGCACTCCGATCTGCGGGGTGTTCTTCTCGCGGTTGAAATCCGGATTTTTGACCCCGGTGAATTTGTTGAACGACTTGTTCTCCGTGGACGTGTGGCGGGCGCCGGCGAGCAGATTGAGGCGATCCTTCAGGAAACCCAGCGTCACCCCCGCCCAATACGCCTCGAGGTCGATGTCGGCCTGGGTCTTGGCGGTTAACGGGAGGTCCGCACTGCCCTTGGTGACGGCGGGGGCATTGCGATCCCACGTTGCCGGATTGCTCAGATCCCACGGCCGCGGCCAGAGCGCCACCGGTGTCTGCCACGTGGCGCTGTTGCTCCGAATGGAATCCTGCTGGTAGCCCAGGAGGAAACGGGCGCTCACCTCGCCAAACTTATAACGGCCGGTGGCCTCGGCTTGGTAAGTGTGTTGGTAGCCGTCTTCCTTCAGCTGGCGCGGGCGGCGGCCCATCGCGTTTTTCCGGAGAATCAGAGGCAGCGTGCCGGTGGCGGGAATATCGCCGGCGTTCGTGGTGGCGGTGTTGCCCGTGCTGAAATTGCCGTGGGTGAAGAAATCAATGTCGCGAAACAGATAGGCGTAGACGGCGCGGGCATTCCAATGATCGCCGAGTTTGAACTCGGCATTGATCACCAGGTTGTCGAAGGCGGAGTCGCGAAAATCGGCGTGGTCGGCGGAATTCCAATCCTTCGGCACGGGGAAAGCCGGTCCCAGGTAGGTGGGAAAGGCGTAACCCACCGGGTTCGGGAAGCCGATGTTGGGAATCATCATCAGCGGGGAGGTCTCGTTTCGCGCGAAGTGCTCGTAGTCGATCGAGACACTGGCGTTGGGCGAGATTTGCCACAGGGCCGAGGGCGCGACATCCCATTGCTTGGCTTCGTAAGGCTTGTAGGTTTCGAAATCATTCTGCCAGGAACCGGCCACGCGGTAGAAAACATTCGTGTTGGAAAGCGGTCCAGTGGTGTCGAGCTGGGTGCGGAGGTAATTGTCGCTGCCGACTTCCTGCCGCACCAAAGTCTGTGGTTTCGCCTGGGGTCGCTTGGTGATGATGTTCACCAGGCCGCCGGGCGCCAGCTGGCCGTAGAGAAACGAGGCCGGGCCCTTGACCACTTCGATGCGCGCGATGTTCGCCGAATCGATGATCGGTGGTCCGGAAAATCCGTTGCGCAGGGGATTCGAGTTGGTATCGAAGCCGCGGATCGACAACCGCGTGTTGCCGCCGGCGAAGTCCTCGCCGCGAAAGGTTACGCCCGGCGAATATTTGACGACGTCGTAGAGCTCGCGCGGGTTGATGTCGGCGATGAACTCGGAGGTGAAGGCCTGCAGGGCAAACGGCAGGTCCTTGATCGGCGTGTCGATGCGTGAGCCGGAGACCGAGTTGGAGGCGCGGTAACCTTTGTCCTGCGTGGCTGAGACCGCGAAAGGCGTGAGGACGATGGCTTCGTCAGCCGCGGGCTTGGGCGCGGCGGCCGGAGCGGTCTGGGCGGTGGCGGTGCAAACAATGCAGGCGAGCAGCAGAGCTGCGGCGGGAAGGCCGAGCCCATGACGGGTCGACCGGGTGAGGAATGCGGGATGGTTCATGGGAAAACGGCTGCTAGGAAACTGGATTTTCAGGGGGATCGGATCCGGGAGGGGTTAATCCCAATGGCCGCTGCGTTTGGCCCTCGCGGCGGCTCAGAAATTCAGCTGGAGCGGAATGCGTGTGGCTCCGGGGGGGGGTGATGGAGGAGCGCGGTCGGTTAGAAATTCATCGTCGCTGAGAGCGCGAAGTTGCGCGGCACCGTATAGGAGAACGCGCCTGGAACGGTGACGCGCGCCGGCGAACTGATGGTCGTCCGCGGCCGCAGATAGGTGTTGCCCTGACTGGCGAAGGAGGTGGTGCGGATCACTTCCTTGTCGTTCAGCACGTTGTCGATGTTCAGGTCGAGCCGGAGTGACCGCCTTTCTTTCAGCTTAAACGTATACGACAGACTGGCGGTGGTGATCCACTGGGCATTGGACATGACCGGGGTGGTGCCGTCGACAGTCGGATCATCGATCGCCCGGGTCGGGTCACTGGGGTCGACAATCGTGTCGCTGCCGCGGTAGCCGACGCCCATCGGTCCGCGATACCTGACGCCGCCGCCGATGCGAAAGCCTTCGAGGAAGCCGCGGGAGAAACGGTAGTCGGTCGAGACGTTGCCCACCCACTTGCTGATGCCGTTCACCGGCTGGGGGACGGAGATGATGTTCTTCTTGAGGACGTCTTCGATGCGATTGAAGCCGTCGACCGCCGCTTGCACGCGAGTGAGATTGATCAACGTCGGATCGTTGTAGATCGGGTCGATCGAGGCGTCGTTATTGGCGTTAATGATCACACCCGCATCCTTCAGGATCAGTCGGCTCGTGGCGTCCTGCGAAGCAAAATACGCGATGGTGTCGGGACTTTGGTTCGAATTCACCCCGACCGTCTTGGCGACATTGAACAACAGGCGCCAGGCGCTCGTGAGGTTGGCGGTGATCTCAAGTTCATAACCCTCCACATGACGCGTCTGGGTATCGTAGACGTTGTCGGGAAAGGATCCGACATTCCGCTGGTTGCGGCCGGTGGGGCTGAGATCGCCGATCACCGGAGCGCTCGCGATCTGATTGTAGGAATTCTTGAAATCGAAGTTTTGGTTAAAGGCATTCTTTTCCTGATCAGACGTGAATTTGCCGAGGTTGATGGACAGCCTGCCACTTGGCAGGGTGACGCGGATGCCGTAATCGTCCCCGATCGACGCGGTGGGATCCACCAGGCTGCCGTCGATTTTGGTCTGCGCCCCTTGCAGGCTGAACGTCTGGCTGCGGTTGGCGTAAACCCCAAGCCACGACCGGAGATTAAGGACGCCACCCATGGTGTAGGTGTTGATTTTCGGATGGACATAGGGGGCGTTGAAATCGTCCTGGAAGCGATCATTGGCATACAACGGGTTCCCGACATTGATGTTATTGGTCTTGAGGATGGGCCGGGCCGCGGCGCTGACCGCGGGGCCGGTGATGACGCCGGCGGCGTTCCTCGGGAAGTAAGTCAGCGTTTGATAGTCAGCCGGAGCGGCCTTCCGGAAGTTAATACTGCTCCCGTCCCAGCCCGGCTTTTCGTAGCCGGGTTGGATCACCCGCTCTTCCCCAAATTCGGCCAAATCCCGCCGGAAGGCGCCGATCAAAATCAGCTTGTTGTGGAACAGGTCGAGGTTGGCCGCGGATTGGTAGTATTTGTATTTCTTGAGGCTGTTCCTGTTATTGTCCACGCGCCGGGTGTCATACATCCACTTCGGCGCGACCTGCTGGGTCGTGCCGGTCACGGGATTAAAAATGGTCAGCGGAGTCTCGCCGGGCGGCTGGTATTTCTTGTCCGCCTGATCGAGGTAGAGGCGGGTGTAGATGCCGAATTCACTGTATTCGATATTGTCGACCCAGGAGCGACCGTCGAGACCGGTGAAATTCAGGGCCGTCGTGCCCGAACCCACGCGGGCCTCGGTCAACGGCAGCAGGAGGGTCCGGGCGCGCGACTCGTTCCGCTCGATGTTGATCCCGCCCATGAGACTCAAATTTAATTTCCCGTTCAGCCGACCTTTGCTGAAGTCCTTGCTGTAAACCGCCTGGGCGCGCACGTTCTTCACGTCGTCGTCGCGGTGATTCCGATATTCCATGAATTCGGTGTAAGGGTGCAGGTAGCCTGGATTGGCACTCCCGTTGGGGAGCGTCTTGTTGATATCCATATACAGGTCCATCGCACCGCGGCGCATGGCCGCGTTGCCAATGCGCTTTGACGTGTTCGCATCAGCTGCGACTTCGATGAACAGACTCTTTCCCAGCTGATAGTTGAGGTACATGGCCAGGTCTTTGCCTTTTTCCGTGAAGGTCGGGATGCGGCTGGTCCAGAGCGGCGTCTGCTCGCGGGAGGGCGGGGTGAAGAACGGGGAACCACGCTGGATGGCGGCCCAGCGATCACCCGGTATGCCGGTATAATCGTCCACCATCGCCGTGTCGCCGAGACCGAAACCGGGGGTGAGGATGGGCACGCCATTGATCCGCCCCGTGTTGGCCAGCGTGCCATTCTGTCCGAGCGCGGCCGAATAGTAAGTGTTGGCGAAATTCAACAGGGACCCGGAGGGAAAATTCGCGTTTTGCACCCAACGCATGGGAATGGGGCTGCTGACGCCGGCGGCAGAGCGCTCCGCTTGCGTGAGATCCACGGCAGGTATGCCACTAAAGGTGGTCTTGCCATCCCAGCTCGACAAACGATCGCGCAGGGAGGTGAGGGCCCGGTTTTCCTTGCGCTCCATGACCTCGCCTTCGAGGCGGATGCTCAATCGTGGGGTGAGGTTATACTTGGTCGCGAGGGCCACGCCATACCGGTCGGTCCATTCGTTATCGCGCCACGTATCGCTGGTGTCTTTCATCACGTTCACTCGCACCGCGCCCTTGTTCCCGTCGAAAGGCCGGTTGAAGTCGTAGGTAAGTCGCAACTTGTTAAAACTGCCTCCTTGGAGCTTCAGGGCGTCCAGTTTCTTACCCGGCAGGGCCTGTTTCGTCACGGAGTTCACCGTGCCACCGATGCCACCGGCGCCGAAGAGAACGGCATTGGGGCCGCGACCAAAGTCGACCCGGTCCAGATTGTAACTGTCCGGGCTCACAAAGAACGGGAAAAAATTGCGCGTGGGAGCGTTGATACCGGTGCCACGCAGTCGCGTGTTGGAGATCGGGCTGTTGCCGCTCAGCGTTTGATTATTGCCGTCGGAGACATCGCTCTGGCTGTTGACGGTCCAAGCGGCGGCCTGGACCGCGTCGGTCAGGTTTAGCGCCTCGAGAAACTCGGAGGTGATCACGGAGTAGGCGACCGGAGTGTCCTTTAACGCGCTGGCGATGCGGCCACCGGCGAGCGAACTGGCGGCAACGAAACCGTTGTCCTTTTCCGTGCTCACGGTGAAGGGGGAGAGAAGGATCGTATCATCCGTCGCGGATTTGGCTGCGGGGATGGTCTGGGCGGTGACGGTGCCAACACCGAGGGCGAGGAGGGCGGTCGCGAGGAGGCTGAGCCCATGACGGGACGGGAGGGTCGGGGACGTTCGTTGATTCACGGTATTTAGGAAACGAGTAACGGGGTAGACGAGGCGGAGAACTCTCCCATAATAAGCCTTTCCCGGCCCTGCGCTATTACCCGATCGGATAACCGCCGCGTGTGGTGGCGTCGGGGGGCTGAAATCAGAATTGCCGCGAAGACCAGACGATCGGAGGAGTCCTCATGGCACTTCGTAAACTTCCACGAGGGCCAGGCCCGTACCGCCGTCAGTGCCGGAGACCTGAACGGTGTAGCCGCCCGCAGGGAGGTTGATGAGGAGGGCGGCATCTTTGCCGCCGGGGGTGAAGGCGAACGCACCAACGCGGGCGGAGACCGCGGCGAGGCTCGGCGCGTGCGTATCGTTTTCGGCGATTTTGACGGCGGGGTTCGTTGCCCTGAAGAGTTCAAGTCTGGGATCGGCGAGCGTGTCGGGAATACCGAGCGCGCCGAGGCTGGGGCCGGCGGCGCGGATGAGCAGCGTTTTGGTGCCGGTTCCCGCCAGCGTGAAGCCGGCGATGAGGACGTCGCCCCCGGTGCCGACGAAGTTGAGCGCCGAAAGATTGGTGAGGCGCGACGTGTCGCCCGGGCCCGCGTCGTAGGCTTCGACAATCACGTTGCCGGAAGAGGGGCCGGAGACTTGCAGCGTGCGGCCGCCGTCGATGCGAGCCACCAGCGCGGCGTCGAGACTCGCGGCGTTTGCAAATGGAAAAGCGCCGACAACAGCGGTCGCGGCGACGACGGCAGAGTCGCCGGCCCAGTCGTCGTTGGCGGCGACCTGCGTGGAATCGTGAAAGAGCGCGAGGCGCGGGTTGGCCATGGTGCCAGGCACACCGAACGCACCGAGCGCCGGACCGGCGGCGCGCATGAGCAAGGGCTTCTCTCCGCCCTGCATGGTGAGGCCGACCGTTAGAATCTGATTGGCGGCGAGCGTCGTACGGACCGAGACGTTGCTCAAGCGACTGGAGTCGGCCGGCACGGTGGAGAGCGTAAGGATGGCGCTCGTGGTGGCGAAGTAATCGGCGGAACTGATCCGCGCGACAACAGCGTAGGTGCCGGCCACGGTGGGCGCAGTCGTGCGGCCGTCGTACGTGACGAGGACAGGAAGATTGGCCGGAGTCGTCTGCACCGAGATCGACTTGGGGGTGCCGTCGGGCGCTTGGTTGAGGTTGCCCAACACGAGCGGGGCGGCTTCCGGGGCGAGGAAATCGAGACGGTCGGCGGCGACGAGATAGCCGGAGGACGCCGCATTTCTTCCGGTGCAGGTGAGGCGGATCACGTGTGGGCCGGCGACGGCGAACGTGACGCGTCCGAGCGTCGCGGCGGTGAAGGCGATGCTGGAGGCGTATTGATCGAGGGCGTCGCCCACCGGGGCGCCGTCAACGGTGACGAGAACCTGGCCGCGGTTGTTGTTGGCCTTGTAGGCGAGTTGAAAACGGAAGCTGCCGGCGGGGATCGAGGTGGTGGTAAACTCCATCGCGGGCCCGGCGGCGGTGGCGTTGAGTTGCACCCAACGGCCGTTGCTCGCGGCGGACTCGGCGACGATCGAAGTCGCGCTGCCGCTGGCGACGACCGGGAGTGACTCGGCTTCGAGCACGACGGAAGAGCCGATGCGCGCCGCGGGCGTGCTTTCGGCCGGGGCGGATGCGGCGCTCTCGCCCAGGGCATTCACGGCCGTAATGACGTAGCGGTAAGCGACGCCGTTGGTGAGGCCGGAGTCGGTAAACGTCGGCGCCATCACGCCAGTGGCGATCGCGGTGAAGGTGCTGCTGCCGGACGAGGCGCGTTTCACGTTGAAGCCGGTCGCCGCGCCGGCGGTCCAACTGAGCGAAATCTCGGCATCGCCGGCGGTGGCGTTGAGCTGCGTGGGCGCAGCGGGCGCGCGAGTGAAAAGGGGGAACGTCTCCACGAGCGGCGGGAGGTTGAGCCGGTTGCGTGCGAGGGAGTAGAGGACGCGCTGCTGGAGCGCGCCGCTGGCATCGAAAATGAGGACGGCGGTGCTCTGGTTTTCGATGGTGCCGGAGAACTCGCGGGCGCGGCCGGCGGAGACGTTGATTCTGGCGCCGGGGCCGAGGACCGGCTCGTCGTTCAGGCGCAGCGTGAACGCCTGCTGGCCGGATGTATCCTGATTGAGGATCATTACCGCGAGCCGTTCGCCCGCAGCGACACTGGTGGCGAGGACCGCGAGGTTGGGCGCACTAGATGAGGCCAGCAAATATCCGCCCGGGAGCAGATAGTTCGCGACCATTTGGAGATGGAAGAAACTGGACCGCATCACGGGGGCCGTCCACGAGCCGCCAATATAGCCGAAATCCGTGCTGCTGCCGTTGCCGCCGCCCTCCAAGAGACTCCACGTGTTGGTCAGATGGGCGCCGTATTTCATCGCGACGCGAAAATACTCGGCGAAAAACTGACCGTTGAGAAACGAGGAGACGCCCAGGCCGGCGATATTATTCGTGGTAGTGCCGGGATTCTTGTAGGTGAGATTAAACTCGGTGAGGCCCCAGGTGAGCGCGGCGGAGCCCGTGCGGCCGTGGAGGGTGTTGGCGCTGGCAAGTTGGGCGACGAAGACAGCGACGCGCGATTCGAAGTTGGTGTGCATCTCCGCGAGCACGGCGGAGCGCGTGAAAACGTCGGCAAACGGGTAGCGATGAAAATTGATGCCGTCCACGTAGAAGCGGCCCTTGGCGTCGCGGCCGGTGATGTCGGCGGCGCCGCCGAGCAGGGCATCGTATTTCGGGGTGCTATGGAACGCCATGTCGGTGGCGCTGATCGCGATCGAAGGATCGACGTCGCGCATCGCAACGGCGATGGTCCTGGTGTAGCCGGCGACGTAGGTGGCGAGGGCCGCCTCGGTGCCGCTCCACTCCAGGTCGGGCTCGTTCCCGATGGACCAGTACTTCACGGCGCGACCGTGCGTGACGTTGAGAAACGTGACCGTCGCGGCGGCGATGGCGGCGCTCTTGTGGCGCGAAACCTGGATCAGCGGTTCGGCGCCGATCCCGCGGATGTTGTCCACTTGCCTGAGCAGCGCGGCGTCGGAGAGCGGATTGTCGTCATAGGCTTTGCCGCCAATCCGCATCATCTTCACTCCGCTGGCACCGATAATCGCATAAGCCGAGTCCGGCGGATTCAGCCAAAAATTCTGGCCGATCAGAAAAGGGGAAACGGGCGAACCGGCGGGAAATTCGCCGCGGGCGGCTTGCGCGATCACGCAGAGGCCGATCAATAACCGGCAGAAACCGGGAAAGACGCGGATCAGACCAAACCGATCGGGATTCATCGAGCGACGGAAAGCTGGAGTGGCGGACGTGGGATCGTTCATGGCAGAGGAGGAAACCGGGCATCAAGATTGCTCCCATGGTGCATCATTTCGCGCGACGGCGGTATTATCCGATCGGATCATCGAAGACTCCCTCCCCGGGGGCGCGGTTTCCTGCGAAACCGACGAAACGGGGGGTTGACGGCCCGGGGCGATTGGACAGGATAATGTCCATATGAACGCCATCACTTACACGGCCGCCCGGGAGAATCTCGCCTCGACCATGGATAAAGTATGCGACGATCGGGAGCCGGTCATCATCACGCGCAATCGCGATCAGGCGGTGGTGATGGTTTCGCTGGAGGACTACAAGGCGATGGAGGAAACGGCCTATCTCACCCGGAGTCCGAAGAATGCCGCGCGTTTGCGCGCCGCGATTCGCTCGATGGACAAAGGCCATGGCAAGGTGCGAAAGCTGATCGAGGTCTGACCGGCGGTGAATCTGGTTTTTACGCCCGAGGCCTGGCAGGACTACGCGTACTGGCAGGCGACCGACACCAAACAGCTCCGGCGGATCAACCTGCTCTTGAAGGAAATCTCGCGCGAACCCTTCAGCGGAATTGGCAAGCCCGAGCCTCTGAAGCATGAGTATCAGGGCTGTTGGTCACGGCGAATCGATGGGGAGCACCGGGTGGTCTACAAAGTGAGTGGGGGAAACGTGTGGCTGCTCCAGCTTCGCCACCATTATTAGCCCGGACATTTCCTAACGCGTCAACCGCAACCGAAGGAATCAAACCGCTGGTCACAGAGGTCACTGAGGCCCGGCAGGAGGTCACAGAGAATACCACCGGAAAAGAACGCCCGCTCCTCCGCTCTGTGGCCTCTCTTTTCCCTCCGTG
>SXSC01000381.1 GCA_005792355.1 Opitutaceae bacterium | reverse complement strand
CAACCTTCGTTGTGCACGATCCAGGTGACAATCGACGGATGGTTGTGGAGCTGGCCCATCATCCGCCGCAGTTCCAGTTCGTGCTGCTCACGGCTCACCGACAGGCGCGTCGGCTCACCCTCATCCATCCGCTGCGTGCGCAGCGCCTGGTTGAAACCGCTGGGCATGTCCTGCCAGACGAGGACGCCGAGCCGGTCGCAGTGATAGTAATACCGGCGCGGTTCGATCTTGATGTGTTTCCGGAGCATGTTGAATCCGCCCTGGCGCAAATATTTCAACTCCCAGACGATGGCCGCATCACTCGGCGGCGTGAGCAAGCCGTCGGGCCACCAGCCTTGATCCAGCGGCCCGTGCTGAAAAATCGGCCCGCCGTTGAGCAGAATGGTCGGCTGGCCCGCCACCGGACCGTCGCCCAGCGCGATCTTCCGCATCGCGAAATAGGACGTGACGACGTCGAGCGCCTCCCCGGTCACCTCCGCCTGGGCAAACGCCTCGCGCTCCTTCGCCCCAAAGCGCGGGAACGGGGCCTTCTTGCCCTTGACCGGAGCCGAGGGAGGCAGCGGTTTCAGTCGGACGAGCTCGGCCCGCAGATCGTAGAGAAACGGCGTATCCGGTGACCACAGACGCGGATTTTCCAGCCCGAGAAAACCCACACGATTCACGCGCATGATCGTGGATGCCACCCGCCGCCCCTCGGCGCTCGCCGTCACGCGGACGCCGTAGGTATCATCGTCGATCGCGGAATCGATCAGCGCCTCAACCTTCAGGCGCCGCTGATCCAGGTCGGGCGTGAGCCGCAGTTCGGCGAGCCGGCGCGTCATGGGCACCGGCTCCAGCCACACCGTCTGCCAGATGCCGGACACCGGCGTGTACCAGATGCCCTTTGGATCGAGGATCTGTTTGCCACGCGGCTGCTCGCCCGCGGATGTCGGGTCCCAGACCGAGACAACGAGTTGGTTCGCCCCCGCCCGGAGGTAGTCCGTGAAATCGAAGGAAAATGCCGTCGAACCGCCGGCGTGGCTGCCGACCAGCGCGCCATTGAGCCAGACCGTACAGTCGAAATCCACCGCCTCGAAGTGCGCCAGCACCCGCTCGCCCTGCCAGGCCGCCGGCACCGCAAAATCGCGCCGGTACCACACCCGGTCGTTGGGCGTGACTGGTTTCCCGACCCCGGAGAGGGTGGACTCCACGCAGAACGGCACCAGGATTTTGCCGTCGTACGCGGTGGGCGCCGTCGCGGTCCTTGGGCGAATCGCGTAGTCCCACAGGCCGTTGAGGTTTTGCCACCGCTCGCGGACAAAACCCGGCCGCGGGTACTCGGACCAGGCATTATCGACCGTGACCCCCTCCCCCCAGGTGGTCATCATCTTCCCCGGAACGGGTTTCCAATCCGCCGCGCCACAGGCCACGGCGAGAGCAAAGACCAGAGCAGATACCGCTAAGCTGGATTTTAGCTTCATGGAGTGAATGCGTTGTGTTTCACCGCCATCGCGAGACGCGTCTTGTGGCCCCGGACGGGCGGCGCTGGATTGTCGCAGAGATCGACCGCGCGAGGCAAAGGATTTTCCATAACGGAATCAGGGCGCATCGGCATGTCGAGAGAGCGCAGACCAGTACTTACATCCGACTGGCTCGGAGGGCTGCGCTTTGTCGCAGCCGGGTCTTCGAACTGAGGCAACGGCGCCGACAAAGCCCATTCGACAGGCTCAGGGTCCCGGACGGCGCCCTCCGAAATCGCAGCATACGGGAACCGGTCTGCGTGACCGACACCTCAGCGATGCGCGCCCTGCCTCCTCGAAAGCGACAACACCGACCGCGGAACGCCGTCTCCGCGGCCGGAATCACTCGGTCAATCCTTACCGCCACTCGTGCCGCGGATAGCGGCGGGACAATTCCGCCTTCACCTTCGGGTACATGTCGCGCCAGAAGGCCGTGAGATCGTCGGTCACCTGAATCGGCCGCTGGTTGGGCGCGAGCACCTCTATTTTCACCGGCACGCGACCGTGCCCGACGGCCAACCGGCCCTCGATCCCATAAAGTTCCTGGATTCGCGCACTGAGCACGGGCGGCCCTTCCCGGTGATAGGTCAGCCGCGAACGCCGGCCATTGCCCATCACCAGGCGCTCCGGCAGATAGTCGTCGATCACCGCGAGTTGCTCCGCCGTGAGCCAGTCGTGCAGGACCGGCAGCACCGGCTTGTCCTTGATATCCCGATACCCCAGGGACCCGTAACAGACTTGCTCGATCAGGGTGGCGCGATCCGTCTCCGCGATCGGGTGCACCTCGAGTTCGGGAAACCATTCCGCCAGACGGTTCACGCGGGTGATCCACTGCTCGACGGCTTCGTCCCACGCCTCAAGTTTGATCCGCCCGGCCAGGACTTCCTGGGTGAGCAATGCCGCCGCGGCCTCCAGCGGCGCCTCGTCACTGCTCGCCCTGGACTCGAGCACCAGGTCGCGAAAACGGCGCTCCCGGCGCGCCATCACCCGTTTCGCCTGCCCATCATAGGTCACGCCCCGCGTCTCCCGGTAGTCGTCGGGGAATATTTCCGGCAGCCACGCCTCCTCCACCGCCGTCGCCAGGGTAAGCAGCGTGTTCACTTCGCCATCGCCCCGGCCGATTTCGCTGATTTCGGCTGCGACCAGCAAGGGCGATTTCTGGATCGCACTCTCCCGCGCCAGCACGCCGCGCCGTTGATGGACGAGTTCGCACCGCAAGGTGCCGGCATCCAGCCGCCGGGCCAGTTGATCTGAAAAACCCGCCAGCACGCACTTCCGCACCGCCACGCTGTCGAGGCGGTGCTCCGCGACATCGAGATCCTCCTGCCGGGCGATCGCCAGAAACTGTTCAAATAGCGGACCAACCTGGCGCGCCGCCTGTGCGTGGATGCCGAGGCGGCGGCAGGCCTCGAGCGCGTAGTTCGCCTGATCGGCAAATCGCCACGCGCGCATCAACCGGAAGAAATCGCTCTCGTGCTCCTCCCCGAGAATTTCATCGCGCGCCTCGTCCGTGCGCTTGTCGACGCCCCGGAGCAGGAAGTTCCGGCCCTGCGTCAGCGCGGCCATCAACGCCACCGCGCGAACGCAGCCGCGTTCCTGCGCCGCGAGGAACATACGCGCATAGCGCGGGTGGACCGGAAACCGCAGCATCTTGCGGCCAATTTCGGTAATGGTGAGAAATGGCGGCGGGGTGCCATCACCCCGCGTTTCTCCCATGCGGGGTGAGGGCACCCCGCCTCCATCGGCGTTAGGTGGGCTGGCCAACGCCCCCAGATCCGCCAGCAGCGTCTCCGCACGCGCCAGCGCGCGCGCGTCGGGCTTTTCCAGCCAGGGGAAATTTGTCACGTCGTCGATCCCGCTCGCCTTCAGCGTCAGCACGACCTCCGACAGGTCCAGCCGCTTGACCTCCGGAAGTTCCTGCGGGGCGCGCAGCCCGTGTTCCCGTTCCGTCCACAGCCGCACACACACGCCGGGTGCGGTGCGTCCGGCGCGCCCCGCTCGCTGATCGGCGCTGGCGGCGGAAATTTTTTCGATCAAGAGCGTGTTGATGCCACGGTGCGGATCGAAACGCGCCACGCGCGCGAGGCCGCCGTCGATCACCGCCGTCACCCCGTCGATGGTGAGCGACGTCTCGGCGACGTTCGTCGACACGATGATCTTGCGCGCGTCGTAACGCTCGACCGCCCGGTCCTGCTGCTCCGGAGACAGTTCGCCGTGCAACGGGAAGACGATGAAGTCCCGCAGCCCGCGGGCACCCTGAATCGCCTGCACCGTGCGGTTGATTTCATAGGCGCCCGGCATGAACACGAGCAGGTCGCCCGGCGTCACGCCGGCGAGGCGTTCGCATTCCTGCGCGGCGACATCCCACAAGGGATCGTGTTCAAAATTCACCGCCTTCGGCAGGTACTCGAGGCGCACGGGAAAGCTCCGGCCCTGCGAGACCAGCACCTCGCAGGGGGCGAGGTAATTCCGCAGGGCGCCCGCGTCGAGCGTGGCGGACATCACGATCAGTTTCAGATCCGGCCGGGTGCTCTGTTGGATCTGGATCGCGCGGGCCAGCGAGATATCGCCGTAGAGATGGCGTTCGTGGAACTCGTCGAACACGATCGCACTCACGCCGCGCAACACCCGGTCGAACGACATCTGTCGCAGCAGAATTCCCTCGGTCACAAAACGGATCCGCGTGCGTTCGCTGACGCGCGACTCGAGCCGGATCTGGTAGCCGACGCCCTCGCCGAGCCGGGTGCCCGCCTCTTCCGCGACGCGCTTGGCGAGCAGGCGCGCGGCCAGTCGCCGCGGCTGCAGCACGACCACCTCGCCGCGCTCCCCAAGCAGGCCGTGACGCCAGAGCATCTGGGGGATCTGGGTCGATTTGCCCGAACCCGTTGGCGCCTGGATAATCAGCCGCCCCTGCGCACGCAGCGAGGCCACGAGGTTTTCCTCGAGTTCGTAGATGGGAAGTTCGCTCGGAGTCACGTGGGTTTTGCGGAGCAAAACCTAATTTAGGTTTTCGCGCAGCGAAAACCTGCGTAAACCTGTGAACAACCGGTGAGTCAGATTATCCGCAAGTTATTCACCGTACCGCGAAGTGAAGAACGGCTCCAGGGCACAATTCGTGGGTGAAACGAGTGTATAAGTCGAAAGCGTGAGAGAATTCAAGGCAGCTGGGAAAGGGGCGGGTTGGGCAACTATCGCACCCACGTCCTCGCTCGCTCGGGGGCGGCCGGCGTGCTTT
>SXSC01000380.1 GCA_005792355.1 Opitutaceae bacterium | reverse complement strand
CGGCACCTCGACCTACGACGGCCTGTCAATCGCGTGGGCCGTGGTCGAGCACCTCCACCGCGGACCCGATCGCGGACCCCGCACGCTGTTCGCGACGCACTACCAGGAACTCACGCAGCTGGACAAACATCTCCTGCGCCTCCGCAACTTCTCGGTCGCGGTGAAGGAGTGGAACGACGACATCGTCTTCGTCCGGCGCGTGATTCCCGGTGCGGCGGACCGGAGCTACGGCATCCAGGTCGCCCGCCTGGCCGGGCTGCCGTTGAGTGTGATCGATCGCGCCAAGACGATCCTCGCCAAACTGGAGAGCGACGACACGACGGTGTCGCTGCCGGCCCCGCAGGTGAAACCGAAGAAGAAGATCTCCGTCGCGCCGGTGGACGACGCGCAGCTCAGGCTGCTGTGACGGCGGCGGCGGCGGTCCCGGAGGGCGACGCTTCGTCTTGTTCCATCAACGGATTTCATTACCGGCATTTGGCCCGTGCGCGATGAACGGATTGAAAGGTCGTTCCGAGCCACCACGCGATGGCAGCGACGACAAAGCCCATTCGACAGGCTCAGGGTTCCGAACGTCGCCCTCCGATCTGAAACACGTGTTACGGAGGGCTGCGCTTCGTCGCAGCCGCGTCCGGCCGGCCGCGGTGCGCCCGTGTATCCGAACGGGTGCTACTCAACGGTCGCGAAGCCCAGCAGCTTCGCCGCGGCGAGCATGCGCCTGTCCTTGGTGAAGATGGGGCCCGTGATCACCGACCCGTAGGTGGCGAGGTGAATGGCGTCCAGGGTGCGCAACGGGACCTGCGGATGCACGCGCAACATCATTTCATTCGCTTCGCGAATCATGACACCGTCGAGCGGAATCAGCCGGAGGACCCCCTCGTCCACGTCGGCGAGGAACGCCGTCCAGGCCGCCGCCCGCGCCGTCGGGGCGAGCGTTTTGTTTCGTTCCTTGGCCAGCAACGCCGACCACACCTCGGCCATCGCCAGGTCGGAACTCACCAACGTGAAGCCCACCACGACGTCGTCCACCTGATCGGAGTCGGGCTCCGCGACGTAGCGCTTCACCAACACCGACGTGTCAAGGTACATGGCGGGCGGATTCAGTAACCGCTGTCGCGCTGCCCGCGGATCATCGCCGTCGAATCAGGGGTCATCGGCATCGACCGGCGCAGTTCCCGCATCGACCTGGCCGGCGCGCCGTTGATCACCGGGCGATAACGCACGATCATCGCCTTGGGTTTACCGTCGCTCGTGATGACGATGTCTTCGCCAAGCGCCGCGCGCTCGAGCAACGACGAAAGCTGGTCCTTCGCCGTGCGCACGCTGACCGCCATCGGCTCGCCGTACGCCGCCGGTGCTTCCCGCACCATCCAGCTTTTCAAGCCGGTGGGGATCTCGCCTTCCGGGATTTTCTTCTTCATGTGGCCAATGGTGGCCACACCAGGCCTCGCCACGAGCTTTTTCTTTAGCCAATCTTCCCGCCGCGCCGCAGGGCCCAGAGTTGTTTTGCCTGGGAAATTGTCATCGCCAGTGCCTCCGGCGTGAGCGCCTGCTTGGGATCATCGCCAATGCCGTGGCTCGGACTTACGTGGGCCTCGATGCAGAGCCCGTCGGCACCGTAGGCGACGGCGGCCAGCGCGCAGGCGGGAACGTAGGAGGCTTTGCCAACGGAGTGCGAAGGATCCACGACCACCGGCGCCCACGTTTTCTCCTTCAGGAGCGGCGTGATGCTCTCGTCGGGATGGTTGCGGTAGCCGTCGAGCGTGGGTGTCGTGCCGCGGGGGCAGAGGATGATGTTGGGATTGCCAAACGCCGCGATATATTCGGCGGCGGAAATGAATTCGTTGATCGCGCCCATGTGAATGCTGCGCTTGAGCAGGACACAGGTTTCGCGTTTGGCCACGGCCCGGCCGATGGCGCGCAGCAGGGAATAGTTCAACGCGTTCCGGGCGCCGACCTGCAGGCAGTTCACACCGGCATCGAGTGCCAGCTGAATGTGGGCTTCCTCCATCACCTCGGTGTCGACCGGCAACCCGGTGCGGCGCGCGCCCTCCAGCAGAATCTCGAGCGACTTGGTGTCGCCTTGAAACGTGTAGGGGTTCGTGCGCGGTTTCCAGACACCTCCGCGAATCATGTGCGCCCCGGCTTCCTTCACGGCCGCGGCCGTCTCGTAAAAGTAATTTGGATTTTTCGGGTCGATTGTGCAGGTCCCCGCGATGATGAGCAGTTCCTCGCCCAGGGTGACCCCGCCGATCGTGATGCGATGGCTGGCGAGATCCGAACGTTTGTCCATCAACTTGAACGGCGACTGGATCCGGTCGATGCGGTCGACGTAGTCGAGGCCCTCGAGCCGGTTGATCATCAACTCGTCGCGCTCGTCGCCGACGATCGCATAGATCGAGCGGACCGCCCCGATGATCGGCTGAATCTGGCAGCCAAACTCGGACACGATGGCCGTGACTTCATTGAGCTGTGCGGTGGTGAGGCGGGTTGATTTCGGGAGGATCATGGAGCGGGCGGAGGAGTGTCGGAGGAGAAAACGAAACGACAATCAAGTTTTTGGGCGGCAAGAACGCCGCCAAAAGCTCAGAGGAACTTTTCAAAATCCGGCGACGACGGCGCGCGGGCGCTGAACGTCTGGCGTTTCCCGCCGAATTCGTAGTCAAACGAGGTCTCCATCGAATGCAGAAAAAGCCGTTTGGTGCCGGCGATTTTCGCAAATTCCCGGTTGCGGGTGAAGTCCCCGTAGGTCTGGTCGCCGACGATGGGCACCCCGCGTTTTGCGCATTGCACGCGCAACTGATGGCTCCGCCCGGTGCGTGGTTCGAGTCGTACCAAGGTGAGGCGCGGCTGCCGATGCCCCGCGCGGACCACGCTCATCCGGCTCTCCGCCGGCACCTGGCCGGCGTGGACCGCCGTGCGGATCACGCCGCCTCGTTTCTCGACCGTCAGGAGATCCCGCCACAGCTCGACCGCCCGGTGCGGCGCACCGAACACGAGCGCCAGATAGACCTTGCGCACCTGCTTGCGTTTGAACTGCGCGCGGACCTCCGCGGCGAGTTCCGCGCTCGCGGCGGCGAGAATCACGCCCGACGTCGCGGAATCCAGGCGGTTGAGCAGCCACAGGCGCCGCAGCGGAGTGCCCTCCCCCGCGCTCCACTCGAAATACTCCCCGTCCAAAACGTAGCGCGCGTTGACCAGCGATCGCGGCTCATCGGCGGCCGTGTTGGGATGCGACATCACGCCGGCGGGTTTGGAGAAAGCGATCAGACCGTTCTGATCGCGGGTGATTTCGGCCACATTCCTCCCCAACGGAAACTCCGGCGGATCGCTCAACGGCATCTCGCTCACTGGTAGTAAAACGTAAAGGTCATCTCCTGCTTGTTCCCCAGCACCGCCTTCATGTCATCCGTCCATGGTCCGTAGGGCGCGCGGTCGGTGATTCCGCTGACGCATGCGCGGGACGCGGTTTCGTTCGCGGTGGATTCGACGCCGATAATCCGCGCGATCTTGCCCTCGTCATCCATGATGAATTTGACGGTTACACTGCTGCCGACGATCGGGTTGGCCTTTTGCTCGATGACGATGCGCTCCCACTGGATCTGCACGATGTCGATCATCTTCTGGAGATACGCGCCGTAGCTGCTCCACTTCGCATCGACCGCAATGTTGCCGATGTTGGTGGTGCCAAATTTATTTTCGGCCAGAATCGCCGGGCGCGACTGCAAGGTCTGCGTGACCTGCGGCCGCGGGCGGGGTCGCGACGGATCGATGGCGGGCTGCGTCGAGATGGCGCCGTCATACTGCTTCGCGTCCCGCACGCCCTCGACCCTTTCCGGCACGGCGGTGGCGTTTTCCAGCCGTTTTGCCAGACTGCTCCCAATGCCGTCCTTGTTTTCCCCCTCCACCTTCTCCGTACCGGAGAGCGGGGTTTGCTCCGCCCGCGGCGCGGCGACGACCTGCTCGGCCGCCGGCACGTCGAGCGGGGGTGGCAGCGCTTCAACGTGCTCGACGGGCTTGCTCAGCCGGCCGCTCACGATCTGATTATTTTCAAAGTCCTTCTTCCCCTCGAGCGCCGGCCGATCGCTCTTCCCGTCCGGGGTCGGTTTCTCCTGGGCGACCTGTTGATTCTGGGCGGCGAAGTTATTGGTCTTGTCCGGTGTATTCTCCGGTGCATCCGGATTGGTCTCCACAAATTTAAACGGATCCTTCGGCTTCTCCGGGGCCTTCCCGAACGATTCCGGAGCCAGTTCGATGTTGAATTCCCGACCGGCGGCGTGCGGACGAACGCCGCGGGCCACCGGCTCGAAGCGCAGGACCAACGGCGCCACCACCCAGAGCAGCAGATGAATCAACAGCACTCCGGCGAGCCCGATGAGGGTCGAGCGCGACTCCCGGTCCTCCCACGCCCGCGCGAACCAGACGCGCAGCGCGCTGGACATGGTGGGAGTGACGATAGTTTGGCTCATGCGGTGGTGTCGGGACGTAATCCGACCCAGAAAGTCATGCCAAGTATCCGCAGCGCGTCAAAATTTGTTTCACGGCTTCCACGGGCAGCCCGATGATGTTGGTGAGGGACCCGGTATATCCCGCGACAATGAGGTCGGCGTGCTCCTGAATCGCATAGCCACCCGCTTTATCGAGCGTGTGCACGCGTTCCAGGTAGGTCGCGATGATCGCATCGTCGAGGGTCTTGAACGTGACGTCGCTTGCCACGCCTTCGTCGATCACGAGGCCGTCGCATTTCCGTCGAACCGCAATCCCGGTGAAAACCGTGTGGGTGCGCCCGCTCAGCCGGCGCAACATGTCTCGTGCCTCCGCGAGGTCGCACGGCTTGTTGAGCGCGTGCTGGTCGACGCACACTGTCGTATCGGCGCCGAGCACCGTGGCGGCGGGATGGCGGGCCGACACCCATTCCGCCTTCAGCGCCGCATTGTGCGCCACCATCACGCGCGGATCGGTCGAAGCCTCCTCATGCTCGGTCACGTCGGCGACGACGACATCGAAGCTCACTCCGATTTCAGCCAGCAATTCGCGCCGGCGCGGAGAGGCCGAGGCGAGAATCAGAGGGGGACTTCCCGCAAGCGTGCCGTCTCTCATCGCCTTGAAATTAAGGAAATCGGGCTCGGCCGATTTCCTCACTGCACCTTTTCCGCCAGCACGGCCCGCACGTCGCCCCTGGCGCGCGCCAGTTCGACGCGGCTCAGGTTGTAAGAATAGACCGCGTCGACCAAGTTGTCCGCCGCCAGGGCCAGGCGATTTTGGGCCTCGAGCACTTCCCGATTGTCGGCCACGCCCTGCTGGTAGCGCTGCTGGGCCAGGCGCAGCTCCTCCTGAGCCAGGCGCAGGCTCTTTTCGGCCACGGTCACCTGCGCGTTGCGGGAGCCGGCGTCCTGCACGGCAAGGCGCAGTTCCGACGAGATCTGCAAACCGAGGTGATGGAGGCGCGCCTCCTGCGACCGCTGGCGAGACAGCGCGATGCGGCGGTTGGCGGTCGTGCGCAGCCCG
The DNA here is from genome assembly GCA_005792355.1 of Opitutaceae bacterium. Classification (GTDB taxonomy): domain Bacteria; phylum Verrucomicrobiota; class Verrucomicrobiia; order Opitutales; family Opitutaceae; genus ER46. The sequence goes on along the minus strand of SXSC01000380.1, from coordinate 2,243 downwards.
TCGAAGATCGGCACGTTCAGACCCACCCCGAAACCCCATTGGTCTTGCTTCTCCCGATCATGCCAGTTGGGCGCCGCCACACCGAAATTGCCGGTCAGGGCCAGGGACGGCAGCCGCTCGTACTCGGCCGCGCGCACGTTTAGCTTGGTTTGTTCCACCGCCTTTTGGGAGGCGAGGTATTCGGCGCGTTTCTCGAAAGCGGTCTTCTCCTCGGAAAACGTATAGAGCACCGCATCGGCGCGCCGCACATCAAAATTTTCAAACCGCAGTTCGCTCCCCGGCGCCAGGTCCAACAGGCGTTTTAGAAACAGCTGGCTCTGATAAACGGTGGTGTCCTGCTGCAGACGGGCCTGCTCGGCGAGCGCCACCTGCGCCTCCGCGCGGGTGACATCGATCTGCGTGGCCACGCCGGCGTTGAGCTGGTTGCGGGCGAGTTCGAGCAGGGCGCGGGCGCGGGAGATATTGGCGTCGAGCACGTCCAGCCGGCGCAGGTTGCGCAGATTGGCGAAATAACTCGCCGCCACATCGGCGAGCACCGTTTGCACCACGGCGGAATAGTTGGCCTGGGCCACCTGGGCACCCATCCGCGCCGCCTGCAAACCCGCACGAACATCGGGATCGAAGATCGCATAGCTGCCCGAAATCAGCCCGTCGAAGCGGTTGGCCGGGCGCCCGGAAGTGACGACCACGGTCGCAATGCTGACGCCCTGCGAGCGTCGTTGCTGGAATGAGGCGGAAAGGTTCGGGAGGATGGCCGCGCGTTGCTGGTTGGCCGCTTCGAACGCCTGCGCCGCGGTCTCGCGGCCCAACAGCACGTTGAGGCTCACCCGCTCCACCGACGCGAGCGCCTGCTCGAGGGTCAAAGTGGTGGCGGACTCGGCGGCGGCGAGCGAGCCGGCCAGCAGCAAAGTGACGAAAGGCCCGAGTCGGGTGGCGTAAAACATAGGGTGCGGGTCGAGCAAATCGTGCGAGGGCCGCCCAGTGCAAGCCCGGGTTGCGTGTTGTCAGGCCGGGGAAAGCCGATACGGTGCCCTCTTTTCATGCGCCTCGGCCTTTCCCAGCTCAATCCAACCGTCGGTGATCTCGCCGGCAATCGCCGAAAAATTCTCGACGCCTACGCCGCCCTGGTCGCCCAGGGAGCCGAACTGGTGGTGTTTCCCGAGCTGGTGGTCTGCGGCTACCCGCCACGCGACCTGCTCTTCAAGCGTCGCTTCGTGGCGGATGTCGCCGAATCGCTGGCCATCATCGCCAGCGCCGTCGGCGCGGTGCCGGCCATCATCGGCACAGTCGAGGCCAACACCTCCGGGCGGGGCCGGCCTTTTTTCAATTCGGGCGCATTCTGCTACCGGGGCAAAGTCGGGGCGGTCGGTCGCAAGTGTCTGCTCCCGACCTACGACGTGTTTGACGAGGACCGCTATTTTGAACCCGCGATGTCACCCACCGTTGTCGAGCACGCCGGCCAGCGGATCGGAATTACCATCTGTGAAGACATCTGGACGCACCCGATGCTCAGCACGCGGCGGCTCTATGGCGGACGCATGCCGCTCGAACAACTCGCCGATCAGCAGTGCGATGTGATGGTCAATCTGTCCGCGAGCCCCTGGTACAGCGCCAAGGATACCGTCCGCCAGAATTTCGTGGTCGCCGACGCCGCGCGCGCCCTGGGCTGCCCGGTGGCCTACGTGAACGCCGTCGGCGGCAACGATGAACTCATCTTCGACGGCCGCAGCCACGTGTGCGACGCCCAGGGTAATATCGTCGCCGGCCTCGCCGCCTTCGGCGAGGACGGCCGCGTGGTCGACGTGACGGCGCCCACCAGCAACGCCCCCGCGGCATCGTCCGCTCTCGATCCCACGTTTGCGCAGGACGAGTTGAAGGACATGTACGACGCGCTGGTGCTCGGCTTGCGCGACTACGCGCAGAAAAGCGGTTTCAAGCGCGCGTTGGTTGCACTCTCCGGCGGCATCGACTCGGCGGTTGTCGGCGTGATCGCCGCGTCGGCTTTCGGCCCGGAAAACGTCATCGGCGTTTCCCTGCCCTCGACGATTTCCTCCCAGCACTCGCGCGACGATGCGCGCGCGCTCGCCGCCCACCTCGGCATTCGCTTTGAGACCATCGCGATCGCCGACGCGGTGGCTGCCTGTGAAACCTCGCTTGCGCCGCTCTTCGCCGGACGCCCGCGCGATGTCGCCGAGGAGAACATCCAGGCGCGCATCCGCGGAGTGCTGATGATGGCGCTGTCG
>SXSC01000379.1 GCA_005792355.1 Opitutaceae bacterium | reverse complement strand
CGTTACAGGACGCCGCCGTCGCCGCACTCTGCAAAACCCTCACCGCCACGGAAACCTGTTTCCCCACCACCAACCTCCGCCTGATTTATCGCCAAGTGGGTTCACCCTGATTCCAGGGCAGGTCAGGATGTCTGAGGCTGGAACGCCCAGGGCGGCGACGATGCTGATGATCAGGATCGTGACGGAAAGCTCGACGAGCGAGAAGGCGGACGTACCGCGGAAGGAACACCCGGTGTGCCCGCGGGGGCCTGGCGTGGTTTGGGGAGAAAGGGGCGGCACGGCCGGGGGAGGTAAGCAGCGGGTCGGACAGCGTTCAAGCCGGGCTTTGTGGCTCCAGCGAGCGATGGAGAATAATCACGTGGGTGGCGATGATCACGGGCAACAGCAGGGTTGGCAGGAAACTGAGGGGCAGCTCGGTGAGCAGACGCAGTTCCTCCGGTTGCCTGAGATTCAGGCGGGCGACGGTGGCGATGACGAGAAGGGTGTCGATCAGCCCGACGACGCTCCAGATGCGGAGCGCGCGCCGGCGAAGAACTTCATCGAGCGGGGCAAACACAATGGGCAGAGCCATCACGGCGACGACGATATCGCCGATGCCCGCCGGAATGGCAAAAGCCCGGGGAAGGGCACCCTGCTGTTGCAGGACCAGGAGGTAGACTCCAATCAAACGAGAGACATGCACCAGGACCAGCGCACGCACGTCGATCGCGTCAATCCACGCCCGCAGGGCGGAAATTCGAAAATACGGGATCAGCAGCGCGCCGCCCAAGGCGACGGGGACAAGTGCGATGGCGACGGGGGCGAGGCGCTGGAGCACTTGCCAGTGGCCGACAGCCACCGCGCTTGCGAACCAAAGCCAGAAAAACGCTCGAACCAGCAATGCAACGGACATGCCGGGCGATTGTCAGCGTGCAATCCAAAACCCGCCAGGGCGCTACGGCAGCTGCACGCGGAACCGCTGCAATGACGTGCCCTCGAGGCGGCGCAATTCAGCCACCGCGCGGCGCAAGGCGAGCTTGGTGGACAGTTCGGTGATGCGGGCGTTTTCGAGGTCGTCTTGAAATTGGAGCACGATCCGGCTCGTCGAGAGACCGGCGTCGAAACGGGCTTTCTGCTGGTCGTATTGCCGGGAGGCGAGTTCGGTGGCCTTGGCGGCGATTTCGACGGCCACGAGGTTGGTTTCCACCGCGCGCACCGCGATGCGCACATCGAGCACCAGTTGGGATTCGAGCTGTTCCAGCCGGACTTTTTGCGACGAGAGACTATTGGCGGCCTGGCGAAGGCGGGCCTTGTCCGCGTGCTGGCCCCACGGCAGCGAGTAATTGAGGCCGATCGCCCAGTTGTTGCCGTGGTCATTGGGCAGATTGGCGATTGCCTGGCCGTAACTGACATTGGTGGTGCGGGCCGAGTAGCCCAGCCCCGCGGTCAGGTCGAGGTCGGGGAGCGTGTTGCGCTTGGCGGTCGCGAGACTGAGCTCGAGCTGCTTGATGGTCTGTGCCTGAGAGAGCGTTTCGGGGTAGAACTCGCGGGCGAGCTTGTAGGACTGCGCGAAATTCGGAGAACCTTCGGCGTATTGGTCAAACGCGACCGGGCCCGGGCGGACGTCGAGGGATGGCGCGTTGATCAGGTTGAGCAGGCGTTCCTCGGCATCGCGGACGGCCTGCTCACGCTGAACGACAGTGCTGCGGGCGCGGGCCACGCCCACCTCGGCGCTCAACACGTCGAGATCGGTCATGACGCCAGTGGTACGGCGGGCCTTGTTTTCGTCGAAGAGACGCTGGTTGCCGTCGAGGGTGAGCTGGGCGATGCGCAATGCCTCGCGGGAGGCGACGAGGTTGTAATAGCTATTTTCCGTGCTGCTGACAGTGGCGAGAACGCTGCTCTTGTAATTGATGCTGGCGATCGCAAAGCCGAGGCGGGCGTTTTCCAGAGCCGCGAGAGCAGACTCACGGCCGAAATCGCGCATGAGGGGTTGGTTGATGTTGGCGGAGATGGCGTTGCCGAAGGCCGGGTTGAAGAGGGCGTTCGTCGAGTTGGTGGCGCCGCGGGTAACGTTGGTGGAAACGCTGACAGTGGCGTTGGTGGCTTTGATGCGCGGCAGGGTGGCGCCGACCCGGACCTGGGTGTTATCGCTGCGAGGGCCCTGGGCGGCAGTGCCGTCGAGGCGGCTGGTCGTTGAGGCCGACTGGTTGACCGAGCGCGTGATGTTGGCGGTGAGCGTGGGAGCAAACCCGGCTTCCTGAATAGTGATGTTGTCCCTGGAGTTTGAGACCGTGAAGGACTGGATCTGCAGGTTGAAACTCTTCTGCAGGGCGAGGGCGATTGCCTCTTCGAGGGAGAACGCCTTGTCGGATGTAATCACGATGGCTGGCGCGGTGCTGGCGGTCGGGGTCTGGCCGAGGGCGCAGGTCGAGGAGACGCTGAGGGTGAGCAGGGCGCGGAGGAGGAGGCGTGGCATGACGGGAAAAGTGAGGTTGGGGGCTGGCTTCGCTGCGGGGAAGAACACAAACGTGAAGGGAAAGTTACTGCTTTTCATATTCGCCCCCGGAGGTGCGCTTGAGGACGGTGAAGCCGGCCTGTCTGGCGCGCGAGACGGAAAGTGGGGCTGAAAGTTTCGGCGAATTTACGGACTGCATGGGCGCCCGGCGCACCGCTTCCCCGCATTTGGGGCACGCCGCGAGTTCGGGAGTCCCGGCGGCCTGGTAATGCTCGAACCCTGTTCCGCACAAGCGGCAGGGCGGTGCAAGTGGTACATAGTGCTGGAGCGGCATCGGTCGCCACTAAGGCATGCTCCGGCCCGATTGGAAAGCCCGGGTTCGCGCATGGCTTCATGGCAGGACGGGTGGCCATGGAGCGCCTTGCGGTGGGCGCCTCACTCGGTCTTGGGGGCCGTCTTCTTGAGCTCCTTCTCCACGAGCTCCGAGAGGTAGGACGAGGCACCGATTCGCCCCGTGTAGCTGGCAATCTGGGTCCGCGTTTCCGCGAAACGCGGGTTGGACTCGGATAGATCGGGGGCCTGCTTGTCGGCGGCATGGACAAAGATGCCCTTGTCGCCGCTGAAGACCATGTCGGAAACCTGACCTTTCTCGAGGCGCTCGAGCGTGCCGAGGATGCTGTAATCGAGATCCTGCGGGCGGTTGCGGGCGGCGAACGGCGCAACGGTCTTGGTCTCGAGCTTGAGACCGCTGCTGGTGGCAACGGCGGAAGCGGCCTTTTCGAGCGTGTCGCCCGCCTTGATCCGCGTCTCGAGCTCGGCCTTGGCGGTCTTGCCGAGATCAATGAAGCGTTTGCGGCGCTCTCCCTCGATGTAATCAGTCGAGACCTTTTCCTTTGCTTCACTGAAGAGGGGTTTTCGCGACGCCTGCGTTTCCTTCCAGAAGAGAATTACGGCGCCGGTCGGGGTCGAGATGGCGTCGGACGTCAGGCGGTCCTTGCTCAGACGGAAGGCCTCGGCCACAGCCTCGGATGAGCCGCCCAGCTCCGCCGGCGCGGCATCACGGGCAAACGGAGCCAGCGGTTTGGCGGCGAGTTTGTTTTTAGCCAGGAAAGCGGCGAGGGCCTCGGCCGTTTTTGCCTTGGATTCAAACATGGCGAGGGAAATGTTGCTGGCCGCCTTGGTCGCCTCTTTTTGTGCCCGATCAAATTTCAGCGTCGATTCGACCTGGGCTCGCACGGCCGCGAAATCCGCGGCGGGGTTGGCGGGCGGGGTGACGACTGGCGTGGTGGCGTCCGTCTTGGCCGGTTCCGGCGGCTTGGGGAAACGCGAAGGGTTGGCATCGTAGAACGCGCGCGCGTCCGCCTCGGTGACGTTGACCGTGGCCAGGTAGTTTAGCGCGGAAAATTCGAGCGACTCCACCACGACGCGGGGCGGGATGTCGTAGCGTCCGCCGGCCTGCTCGAAGTACTGGGTGAGTTCCGGTTCGGTCGGTGTGATCTCGGGCTTGAAGGCGGAATATTCCACCGTGGCGGTGACGAGGGTCCACGTGGTATCGGAGCGGACGAGCTGGGTCTTGACATCGGCCGGCAGCACGTAGCCGGGGCCGGCGAGGAGTGCCTGCACTTTTTCCGCGCGCACGTCGTCGCCGATGATCCTGACAAGGTCGCCTTCGGTGAGACCGCGCGGGTTGGTTTTCAGATTGTCGCGAAACGTCTGGTACGCCTTGGCATCGAACTGTCCATCCTGGCCGGCAAACATGCGCAGTGTCTTGATTTGCGCGGTGATCTCGGCGGGCGTGGGCGCGGGGACGTGCCACTCATCGGCGAGATGCAGGGTGGCGGCCCGCTGGAACGCGTAGTTTTGGATTTGTTCGCCGTCGAGCTGGGCCATCGCGCCGACCCGCAGGTTGGCGCTGAGCCCCGCGTCGCCCATCAGGCGCTGCTGGTCAGCCTGCAGACTGAGATTGTAGTTGAAAAACGGGCGATCGACCATTCCGCGGCGGTCGGCATTGCCGATGCCCGGTGCAGCGCCGATGGTGAAGACGAAGGCGATGATGACACCGCCCAGCAGCACGGCAAAGATGATGCGGAAGTGATGCTGAAAGTATTTCTGAATCCAGGTAATCATGGGTAGAAAAGGGGGGAAGCTAGGTTGGCCGGGGCGGGTGGCAAGGGTGAATTCGGAGGGAATCTAGCGGCCCGATTTCACAAGCTTCGAGCTCCTTCGGCTTGCCCGCGGGAGGAGGGTTGCGGTCACCGCGGCGGAAAAATATCGGGATCAGCGCGGGGCCCGCCGCTCACCCATGGCAAAGGGCGGGCGCGACTCGTCGAATGGATGCTCGGCGAAGAGCTCGTCGAGGTTTTTCTTGAAGAACGCTTGTTCACCGAGGCGGCCCAGCGCCTCTTCGTATTCGTGCAGGATCGGATCGATCTGCTCCAGCGTCTGGCCCACGGGATCGTGGCCGAAGTTGTCGTCGAGCAGTTTGAACTCCAGGAGACTGATCCGGCCGAGCGGGCGCGCCGGTTGGAAACGATGTTCCGTTGCCGGAGTGTCCGGGGCGGGCCGCAGGGTCGTGATCAGGTTCATCTCGACCAGGCGATTGATGCACTCGTTGAGGATTTGCGTGGGGACCTTCAGAAAATCGCTCAGCTGCGAGGCGGTGACCGGTGGCAAGCAGGCCTGAAAGCGTCGGCCAATCGTCAGCAGCACCACGAGCGAGAGCCGCTCGCGCATCGACTCGGTGAGCTGGCTCCACGCCGCCTGGCTGTTGCGGAAGTGGACATTTTGCACCGCGTAGCTGATGACGCTGCCGATCAGCACGTAGAGCCAGAAGATATAGAGGCCGAGCATCAGCACCAGCGGGACGGCCAGCTGGCCGTATAGATTTTGGGTTTGCACCACCCGCCGGACGTAAAGGAGCGCCACGAGATTGTTCAGCATCAGCAGCGCGGCGACAACGAAGGCCCCCACGAAGGCCGCGCGCCAGACCACGTGGGTGTTGGGAATTACGCGGTAAACCAGCGTCAGCATCGACGCGAGCATCGTGATCGAAAACGCGGGAAGAAACCAACGTAACGCCGTGACGAGGCCCGCGCCCCCGGGCAGTTTGGCGAGCGATTCGTTGAAAACATTGACCGCGGCACCGGCGCCGACGAGCGCGACCGCGGCGAAGAACAGCACGGCGCCGAGGGTGAGAATAGTCCAGTAGAAGACGATCCTCATCAGCAGGGAGCGGCCCTGGCGGATGCCCCAGATGTCGTTAAAGACATCCTCCACGGCCTTGAACATCAGGAGCACAATGAAGATGAGCGAGAGCGCGCCAAACGCGCCGCCGTACCCGGACCGGGCGCTCGTGATGAAACCGTTGATCAGCGCGATGAGATCGGGATTGACCGCATCGCCGGGGGCCGCGACGACGCCCGGAGACGACTCCAGGGAGCGCAGTTGCGGGGCGGCCTGTTCCAGCATGGCCCCGATCTTGTTGGCGACCAGATCGGGATCGGAATTTTTCCCCAGGACAAATCCGCCGACGAGGACCGCAATCGCGACCAAGGGGCCGAGGCTGAGCAGCGAGCTGAAACTGAGCGCAGCCGCGCGGCTGGCGACCTTGGTCTCGAAAAATACGGTGATGGTGATCGAGATGACCCGCAGGGAGGCGTAAAACCAGCCGCGGGGCGAGTTCTCCTTGAGACTCGCGGGCAGCCAGATCTCCTTGGACCAAATCTGCTCCACCCGTCTGCCGAGTGCCTTCCAGCGGTCCGTCGACGACGAAAGGGAGTGCTCGGGGCGCGGCACGGCGTCAATTTCCGAGCAACTGCCAGGCCAGCATGCCCATGCCACCAACGCCGGCCACCACGGCCAGCAAAACGGGCACCAGGGTGACAAACACCGTGCTGAGATAAAGTCCGGCCGAACCGGCGGCCACGGCGATCAACGCCGTTGGCATACCTTGAACAAAAAACATGAATCCCATCAGCCCGAACCCCAGGGCCGCCCGGAAGCGAACCAACGGGTAGAGTGTGGTCATGCCGAGTCCGAGAAGCACCGCCAAGCCAAGATCGGCCAACCCCACGAGCACGAGAGGCGCAGCCAGCAGCTTGGCTGGATCCATGGAAATCAACGCGTCGGTCGAGGGAAGAATTTCGGCCGCCGCAGCCGCCACCAGCGCCACGATGGCGCCAATCATGCCGACCTTGGCGGCCCGCATCATGTCGACCTCGGGATCGGACTTGTCCTTGGTGTCGGCCGTGCGTCCCGCGGCGGCGTCGAGCATGTCCGTGACCGTGATCGGCTTGGCGTCGGCGTCCGACGTGTTGAGTGTCTTGATTTCCTTTGCCTTGAGCCCGAGTTTTTTCTTCTCGGGGAAGACCACGGCCATGAGCTCCGGATTGGCGGAGATCGCCACCCACTGTTCAGTCGTCGCGTCGTACGTCAGGGTTTCGCCGGTCACCTGGCCGGCTTCGGCGAGGTCGGCGATTTGCTGGCCGCTAAAGGGCCCGCGGGCTTCGGTGTCAGTCGCGTTGCGGATGTAGAGTTCCTGCGTGGCCATGGGGGTACGCTGGGCGGGCGGGTGCGGAGCGGCAAGAGCGATTTGTCCGGCCGGGCAGATATGTTTACATGCGCTGGAGCGTGCGCAGCCCGAGCAAATGGAGCCCGGTTTCCAACAGCATCAACGTGCGCGCGCACAGCAGCAGCCGGCGGGCCCGCAGGGGCGGATCGTCGACCAGGACCTTGTCGGCGTTGTTGAAGGAGCTGTACTCACCCGCGAGTTCGAACAGGTACAGGCAGAGAAAATGCGGGCGCAGGCTGTCACCGGCGAGCCGGATGGCATCCGGGAATTTCACGATCTTGCGGGCGAGGGCGATCTCGGCCGCGGTCTCGGGCGGGGTCGCGCCGGCCTCGGCAGCCGGGTCGCCCGGGGTCACGCCGGCCTTGCGGAAGATGGAGTGGATGCGCGCGACGGCGTACAGCAGGTAGGGCGCGGTGTTGCCATCGAGGGCGAGCATCTTGTCCCAGGAAAAGAGGTAGTTGCTGCTGCGGTTCTGCGCCAGGTCCGCGTATTGCACGGCTCCGATGCCGACGATGCGCGCGATTTCGCGCCGCTCCGCCTCGGCGAGATCGGCGTTTTTTTCCGACACGATGGCGTAGGCGCGATCGACCGCTTCGTCGAGCAGCGCCTTGAGCCGGATCACGTCGCCGCTGCGGGTTTTCAACGCCTTGCCGTCCTCTCCCGTGACCGCGCCGAACGTGACGTGATGGAGCTCCGGCAGACGGTATTTTTTCGCCGCGAACCATTTCTTCACCGTGAGGAACAACTGCTCAAAATGATCGGCCTGGCGGTAATCGGTGACAATCACGATGCCATCGGCCTTGAAATGTTCCGTGCGATGCAGGGCGGTCGCGAGATCGGTGGAGGCATAATTGCTCGCGCCGTCGGCCTTGCGCATGAGGAACGGCTGGGTCTTGAAGCGCGGGTGTTCGGGGTGAAACACGACGAGGGCTCCGGCGCTGGTTTCGGCCAGGCCGGTCTCGGCCAGCTCCCGGTAGATGCGCTCAACCTTGTCGTGGTAGAAACTCTCCCCGAGAAAATGATCAAAGGTGATGCCGAGCCGGCCGTAGATTTCCTGAAAGGCGGCCAGGCTCACCTCCGAGAATTTCTGCCACAGCGCCAGGCTTTCCGGATCGCCGGTCTGGAGCTTCACCAGTTCGCGGCGGGCCTCTTCCAGTTCCGGCGATCCGTCGGGCGTGGCGTTGTGGCCGAGTTTGTACAGCCGCTCGAGCTCCTCGATCGCGTCCGTCGCGAGGGCCTGCGGATCCACCCAGCGTTTGTAACCGTAGATGAGTTTGCCGAACTGGGTGCCCTAGTCGCCGAGGTGGTTGTCGCGGATGACGTGTGCGCCGGTAAACGCGAGCAGGCGGCAGATCGCCTCGCCGATGACCGCGGAGCGCAGATGGCCGACATGCATCTGCTTCGCGGTGTTGGGCGACGAGTAGTCGACGAGCCAGGTCTGGCCCGCGTGCGCCGCGGCGGCCCCCGCCCGCAGGTGCTCCGCCGTATCATGCGTGCGCAGCCAGGCGAGCAGCGCGGCCGGTTGGAGGCTGAAGTTGATAAAACCGGGACCGGCGATCGTGACGTCGAAGTGTTCGCGCACGCTGCCCGGGATGGCGGCGACAATCTGTTCCGCCGTGGCCCGCGGGTTGAGTTTGCGGGACTTCGCGTAGCCCAGCACGCCGTTGGCCTGGAAATCACCGTGCCGCGCGTCGGCCGTGCGCACCTCCGGGGTGAACGCCGCGGCGTCCGCGAGCCCGGCGGAAGCGGCGGCGGACAGGAGCACCGCATCAAGATCGGCGGCAAGGTTGAACGAGGCATGCATCGCGCGAGGAAACCGGATGGGCCGCGGCGCGCGCAAGCGTGGATTTGGGTTTGTGCGCTGCCGCGCGCGAACCCGCGCAAACGAGGCTCGTCTTTCACTTTTTGGCGGGTGAGCCTGCCGGTCGCCTTTTCATGAAAACCATTCATTCAATTCGTTGCTGGGCCCGCGTTCTGGCGGGAGCTCTCGTGATTTCGGGCGGCCTGCGGGCCGCTCCGGCCGGCGACGGCTTGGTCGGCCGCTGGGCCCTGACGCTTCCCGGCGGCTCGGCCGGCTGGCTCGAGGTTAAAAAGGAAAACGGCTGGATCGATGGCTCCGTGCTCTGGGGCGGCGGCAGCGTGCTGCCGGTCTCAAGCCTCGCGATGGCCGATGGCGTGCTCACGGTCACGCGGGTCAGCGACGTCGAACGCAAGGATGCCGCCGGCAAGGTGGTGCGCAAGCAACAGTTCACCGAGACACTTACCGCCAGGCTGGACGGCGACGTGCTCAAGGGGACGCGTGACGTGCCGCGCCGCAACGGCACCGGCTCCGATCGCAGCGAATTTTCCGGCCAACGCATCCCGGCGCTGCCGCCGCGGCCGAATCTCGCCACGGTGAAGTTTGGCGCGCCGGTGGTGCTCTTCAACGGCAAGGATCTCGCCGGGTGGGTGGCCAAGGAAGCGAATGTCAAAAGTGCGTGGTCGATCGAGAATGGCGCTCTGGCCAACCGGCCCCCGCCCCGGGTCGCTGGTCAGCCCAACGTGCGGACCGCCAATCTTCGCACCGAGCGCGAATTCGAGGACTTCAACCTGAAGCTCGAAGTCAATGTACCCCAGGGCAGCAACAGCGGGGTGTACCTGCGGGGCATCTACGAGGTGCAGGTGCTCGACTCCCATCAGAAGGCCCTCGATTCGCACAACATGGGCGCCATCTACAGTCGGATCACTCCGACGGTCGCCGCCGAGAAACCCGCCGGCGAATGGCAGACGCTCGAGATGACGCTCGTCGATCGCCACGCCACCGTCATCCTCAACGGCACCACCATCATCGACAATCAACCGCTCGCCGGCTGCACCGGCGGGGCGATGTGGTCCGATCAATTTCGTCCGGGACCAATCTATCTGCAGGGCGACCACGGGGCCGTCGCGTATCGAAATCTGGTGTTGCGCCCGGTGGTGAAATAACCTGAGTCCAACCCACTGTCGTCGTAACAATTCAGCCTGCTTTCTCCCATGAAATCCACCCGCCTCCTCCTTGCCCTGACCGTCACGGCGTGCGCCTTGGGCGCGCGCCTGCTCGCCGCCGACACGCCCTACGGTGCTCCCATTTCCCTCGCTGACGCAAAGCGCGTCCTCGTCGCCGCGCAGGCCGAGGCGACCAAGAACAAGTGGAACGTCTGTGTCGCAATCATTGATGCGGGCGGGCACCTCGTCGCCTTCGAGCGCATGGACTCGACCCAGTACGGCAGCGTTGACGTGGCGCAGGAAAAGGCACGTTCCGCGGCCGCGTTTCGGCGTTCCACGAAGGTCTTTCAAGACGCCGTGGCCGGCGGGGGCGAAGGCCTGCGAATTCTCAAGCTGCCCGGGAGCCTGCCGATCGAGGGCGGACTGCCGCTGATCGTCGGCGGGAAAGTGGTTGGCGCGATCGGCGTGTCGGGCGTCACCTCGGCGCAGGACGGCCAGATCGCCGCGGCTGGGGTGGCGGTGCTGAAGTAGCCGCGCCAGCGGTCACTCCGCGGGGCCCGCGCAGCTCTGCGATCCGTCCGGCTCAGCGCGCCTGCAATTTTGCGATGAGATAATCGTGAACCTGGGCGTGCTTCACGTCGGTCGCGCCCGGGTAGACGAGTTCGCACGCGACTCCGACTTCGCGCAGCCTCTCCTGCAGCTTCACCCCAAAGTTGGCCGTGTGCGTGGGATCCTTCTGCTCCTGGCCGAGCGCCGGCGGGGCCCCGTAAATCAGGTACACCGGCGGGTCGTCGGCGCTCACGTGTTCAAACGGCGAATACTCCTTGATCCACGGCCACATCTCCGCCCGCGCCGCCAGGAACTGGGCAAATTGCGTGTCGCGCGTCTTGGTGTCCTTCGGATCAGGCATGAAACCGAACGCGTGTCCGCCGTAGCGGCTGTTCGGTGTCCACGCCTTCATCTGCTGCGGATCGAGCGTGGTCTGCGCGCCCGAGACCGCGGCGCACCACAGCCGGGTGGACTGCCGCGCGACCGGATCGCTGCTCTGCGGATCCGCCAGGTCGGGATGAAAGGCCAGCCACAGGCTCGAGCAGGCGCCGGCTGATCCGCCGGAGGCGCCGATGCGGCCCGGATGGATGTTCCATTCCACGGACTTGCTGCGGACAAATTGCAGCGCCCGTGCCGCGTCGTGCAGCGACCACTGCACGGGCGGTTTCACGCCGGCAAGGATGGCCTGGGTGACAAAGCGATAGTTGATCGAGACGACGGAGATGCCCGCCGCCAGATAGCGATCCAGATTCGCGACCCTCGACTTGTCGCCGTTGACCCAGCCGCCACCGTGGATGTGAAAGTGCAACGGCGTCGGGCGCGCCGCCGCGGCTTTCCAGAAATCGAGCACCTGCCTCTCGTGTGTCCCATAGGCGACATTTGAGAGCGTGGGTGGCCGTTGCGGAGGCTCTTCTTTCTTGGCGGCGGCGGCCGGTGTAGGGGGCGCCGCCGGCGTGTCCGCTGAAAACGCGGAAACGCTGGTGAGGCATAACGTGAACAGCAGGGGGAGAGTATTCATGGCGTATCAGATCCCAAACGCCCGGCGTAGCATTTCAATGCTCTTGGGCACCGCCGTGTCGGCGTGCTCCTTCCCTTCCATCTCCAGCGAGACGTAACCCGTGTAATTGGCGTCCGCCAGGATTTTCGCGACGCGCACGTAGTCGAGGTCGAGCGTGTACCATTCGCCGCCACCGTGGTAGGTCTTTGCCTGCACGAACACCGTTTTCGGCGCGATGGCCGTGAGCTTCGGATACGGGTCCTCGAGGAAATTCCCCGTGTCCATCAACGCGCCGAGCCAGGGTGAGTTGATCGCGTTCACGAGCCGCAACAGGCCCTCGGGCGTTCGGGTGAGACCCCAGTGATTTTCCAGCGCCAGCAGCACGCCGCACTCGGCCGCCTTGGGCAGGCATTGCTCGATGCAATCCTGGCACCACTTGAAGCCTTCGTCCTCGGTGTGCCCGGGGAGGATCGGTTCTTCGCCGCGCGCCTTCATCAGATTGTCGAACGAGGCGATGGTGTTCCACCGGCCGGAGTTGAGCCGGATGCAGGGGATGCCGAGCGCGGCGGCGATTTCGATGCACTTGAGGGTGTGGTCGACTTCCTTGCGACGGAAGTCCGCGCTGGGGTCGACGAAATCCTGGTGAATCGAAAGGCAGATGAGATCCACGCCGTGACGGAACGCATGGCGCTTGAGGCTCTGGAGATAGACGCGGTGGTCAGACGTGAGCGGCGCTCGTTCCGGGATGTCCATCTGGCGGTGCAGGATGTCGACGCCCGCCACCCCGAGCGCCGCGGTCTTTGCGATGACGCTTTCGATCGAGACCTTCGCCGTGCGGAAGTGCCAGTAGGAGTACGAAGAGATGCCGAGTTGCAGCGCCCGGCGCCGCGGGGCCGGGCCGGACGGTTCGGCCGCGGCGGCCGGCCACGAGGGGAGCAGCGCGGTTCCGGCGGCGGCGGCGCCGCCGGCGAGAAGATTGCGACGTGAAATCGACGGAGTGGGGTTCATGGGTGATTCGTAACGGATGGTCTTCGCGAACGGAAGCGAGAATCCGGACGGCCGCAGGCACGGCGGTTCACGATCATGGGAGGTGGGGGTGCCCCCGCCCAGCAAGGCATTCCCGGTGAAATCGAATTCACTCGGAAGATCCGGCTCAGAGCGCCGCCCGCGTGCGGGCCACCAGTGCGCTGTCGGGCGCGCCCGCCCCTTTGAGCCAGAAGACGCTTGCGGCCAGAAAACGATCGCGTACCGGCGGCGAAAGATGTCGGTAATCCTCCAGCGCGGCGGAACTGAACTTGTAGTCGTGTGAGTCGGTTCCCTTGAGGTAAATCATCCGCTGTGCGGCGGTGATGAAACGTGTCGCGTCGCCGGAGGTGCCCAACCAGGCGAGGGTTTTTCGCGCCGCCAGCAGCTTGTCGCGGCTCAGATCGGCGAAAATTTCCTCCACGCCGCCCATGGTTGGCGCCGCCGCGGGTTCGAAGTCGTCGATCCGGATGCCTTGCTGCGCGTTCACTCCGGCGATGGCACGGAACTGCGGAATAAATGCTGCGGCCTGCAGCAGCAGAAAACGGCGCGTTTCGTCGTGCCTCGCGTGCTGAAACGCGTAGTGCAGCGCATTGGTCGTCGTGACCGCATGCAGCGTGGCGATGCCCGGCCGACGCATGAGAAGTTCGCCCGCGCCGGAGAAAATCGCCGCCCAGAGCGAAGTGGTGGCGACCCCACGGTGGAGCAATTCGATCACGGTGCCGCTGCCGTTTTCCCACGACCCGTCCCGCAGCGCGCGCAACAATACCTTCGTGCCGTCGGCGTCGGCTTTCCCTTCCAGCCACGAGCCAGGGATCAGGTTGAGTTTTTCCGCATTGTGGCGGCCGGCGCGGTCGACTTCGGCGTCGCGCTGGGCGGGATTTCCACCCTCGTGGTCGAGTATTGCATACGTGAGCGAGCGCAGTACGGGCTCGGCGTGTTGCCAGCCGATGCTCTGCAGCGTCCGCCAGCTGTTCGCGACGTAGATCGCCTTGTGTCCGAGGTCGCGAAAGTCGCGCGCGCCATGGCGACACAACAGATCGAACACCTCTTGCGGCGCCGCCGAGCGCACGAGCCCCGCGGTCGCCGCATCGGTGGCCCCCACGTCCCATTGCTCCAGCGCGGTGGTCAACGCCGCGCGCGCGCGCCCGGCGGACGGCACGGCGGACTCGTCGACCGCCCCGAGGGTCCAATCACCCTCTCGCACGTCGCGCGCCTGCGACCCCTTGAACTGATCGAGCGCCCAAAAAATCGGCAGCCAGCGGTCGGCCTCCGGGGAGTTCTGACTGGCGAGGTGGGCGGAGTTGACGACGAGAACCGCGTGAAATTTGAAACCGACCGGTCGCGGCTGGATGTTGCGCACGCCGGCGAGGAACAGCGCGGCGAGGAGGTCGCGATAGGTGAGGCCGCCCCTGATCCGTGTGCCGACCTCTTCCAACAGGCGTTCCCGCGGCGTGTCTTCGAGCAGGCGGACGAGGGGCTCGATTTCCGGCGTGAACCGAACCGTGCGCGGGTTGAGCTTCGACTCCGCGGCGGAAACACGCGGCAGGAGCGAAAGAAAATCAAGGTCGCCCAGCGTCGCAAGCGTCGTGACGGCAGCGGCGGATCCGAGAAACTTACGGCGGGGCAGGCCAGTGGGCATGGCGGTGACGAAGTTGTCGCCGACGGGGCCGCCCCGCAAGCCGGCCGACGCATTTTATTTTCCGTTCTTAAAACGCCGGCACTCTTCGATCGCTTGTCACTTAATACGTGACAAGCGCATGCCCGCACCAGGAGACGCGGGTCACGGGTAAAATCGGAAGTTTTGCTGGCGGCTAAACACCTTTGTCACTTAATACGTGACATGACAAATTCACCGTACATTCCCCGGTTGGTCGAATTGCCCATCAAGTTGAGCGAGTTGATCCTTGAGGCGGCGGTCGCGATGGCGGAACAGTCGTCGAAGGCGTTTCGTGTCAGCGGGCGGCGCCGCGGCGGCCGGACGCTACGCCCCGGGCCGGAAACTCCGCTGTGGAACGAACTGCGCGCGCAGCTGCGTCCGTTGTTGGTCAAGCGTGGCGATCAGGTGAGGCTGGCCCGCGTGCTCGGGCTGCCCCGGCAGCGCGTGAACGACTTTGTGACCGGCGGCGGCGCAATGCCCGATGCCGAACGCACGCTGCAACTGCTGGCGTGGCTCCTGGCCGCGAAACATGGCCAGCGGCCCACCTGAGGAGATCTGGAATCCCCGTGGCGCTATTGCCACGGTGCGGGCGCCGGTCGCGGGGGCAGGAGTGGCAACGCTGGAATTTTGGTTCGGCCGTTGATACTATTCTCCCACGTTGACGGCACTCCGGGATCGGTTACGGAGTTGAGCTCGGCTCGTCTATGCGGCTTTCCACATTACCCCTTGTTCTTGGGTTGGGCGCACTTGGTTGCTGGGGGCTGCGTGGTGCGGCGGTGCCTGATTTCAACCGGGAGATTCGACCCATCCTCTCCGACAAATGCTTCCGCTGCCACGGGCCGGATGAGGAAAACCGCAAGGGCGGCGAAAAGGGGCTGCGGCTCGACCTCGCCGAAGGATCCCGCGCGGACCTTGGCGGTGGCGGCTTCGCCGTTGTTCCGGGTCATCCGGAAAAGAGCGAACTGCTCGCCCGGGTTGCGACGAACGACGAGGACGAGGTCATGCCGCCCCGGAAGACGGGCAAGACGCTTTCAGCCGCGGAAATCGATCTCCTGAAGCGTTGGATCGCGGGCGGGGCGAGCTACGCCCAGCATTGGTCCTACGAAAAACCGCGCCGCCCGGAGTTGCCGCCGGTCAAGGATCAAGCGTGGCCGCGCCAAGCGGTCGACCGCTTCATCCTCGCGCGGCTGGAAGCGGAAAAAATCCGCCCGCAGCCCGAGGCGGATCGCGTGACGATTGCCCGGCGCGTGGCCCTCGACCTCACGGGGCTGCCGCCGAGTCTCGATGAAGTGGAGGCGTTCGCGAACGATCGCGGCGCGGACGCCTACCAGCGCTTCGTCGACCGGCAGCTGGCGAAACCCGCGTACGGCGAGCATTGGGGGCGCGCCTGGCTCGACCTCGCGCGTTATGCCGATTCCAAGGGCTACGCCGACGATCAGCCGCGCAGCATCTGGGCCTACCGCGATTACGTGATCGACGCGCTGAACCAGAATATGCCGTTCGATCAGTTCACGATCGATCAGCTCGCCGGCGACTTGCTGCCGAACCCGACCCAGGCGCAGTTGTTCGCCACCGGGTTTCATCGCAATACGATGAACAACACCGAGGGCGGCACCGACGACGAGGAGTTCCGCTCGGTGGCGGTGGTCGACCGCGTCAACACCACGATGGCGGTGTGGATGGGCACTTCGATGGCGTGCGCGCAGTGTCACACGCACAAGTACGATCCGCTCACGCAGAAGGAATTTTTCCAACTCTACGCGATCCTCAACCAGACGGAGGATGCCGATCGCAACGACGAGACGCCGGTGCTGGAATTTTTCACGGAGGAGCAGAGGCAACAGCGGGCCGCCTGGGAGACGGAAGTCGCCACGCTCGATCGGCAGTTCACGGAGGCGCGCGGGGCGCACGGGGCGGCGGCCGCGAAATGGGCGCGCGAATTTCCGACGCAGCTCGCCTGGCGGGTTCCGGTGCCGGCGGTGGCCAGGTCGGCCGGCGGGGCGGTCGTGCGCGTGGAGCCGGACGGACGCATTTTCGTGGAGCCGGGCCAGAAAAAGGACACCTCTACGGTGGAACTCCCGGTGCCGGCGGGAGAGAGCGTCACGGCCCTGCGCCTCGAGTCGCTCCCGCACGAGTCGCTGCCGGGCCAGGGTGCGGGCGGGGCGGGGGGAAATTTCATCGTCACGCGGGTGCGGGTGGGCGTCAAACCGCCCGTACCGTATCGGAACGCGCGGTACGTCCGCGTGGAATCGCCGGGCAAGGCCCGGATGCTCTCGCTCGCGGAGATCGAGGTCTTCAGCGGCGGGAGGAATATCGCGGCCGGGGGCGTGGCCACGCAGAGCTCCACCGCGGAGGGCGCCGAGGCGCTGCGGGCGATCGACGGGCGGACCGACGGTGATATCCTGAACGGTTCGGTCAGCCAGACCGCCGCCGGCGACAATCCCTGGTGGGAGCTTGATCTCGGATCCAGCCAGCCACTGGAACGGGTGTTGGTGTGGGGACGACGGGGAGAGGACGGCACGCCGGCGGGATTGCGGGTGGTCATCCTCGACGAGGGAAAGGAACCGGTGTTTGAGCGCAGCACGCGCGAGGCCCCGCGGCCCACCAGCACGGTTGAGCTCAGCGACCCAAGGGAGATCAAGCTGGTGCGCGCCACCGCTGACTACGCGCAGGCCAACCACGAGGCCTCGCTCGTGATCTCCGACGCCGAGCCGAGGAAGGCGGCCAAGGGCAAAAAAGCCGCAACGAAGAAAGGGTGGGGGGTGGCCGGGGCGAAGGAACAGGCGCACATGCTGGCGGTTCAGCCGGAAAAGCCGATCACGTTGCAGCCGGGTGAAACCCTGGTCGTCACCATCGAGCAGCAAGCCGCGACCGCCAAGGCCACGCTGAATCATTTCCGGTTGGGGCTGACCTCCGAACCGCGCGCCGACGAATATGTGCGGACCCCGGCGGCGGAGCTCGCCGCCTTGCAGCGACCGGAGGCGGAGCGCGATGCCGGCCAGCGCGATCGGTTGCTCGACTATTACGTCCGGCAGATCGCGCCGGAGTTGCGGACCGAGCGGGGTCGCCTCGCGACGCTGCACAAGTCGATTGACGACCAACCGTCGCAGACGTCGCCGATCCTGCGCGAACTGGCGGCGGATCAGCAGCGCAAGACGCACGTGCAGTTGCGCGGGAATTTCCAGGCGTTGGGCGAAGAGGTCACGGGCGGCGTGCCGGCGGCGTTTCCGCCGCTGCCCCCCGGGGCGTCCGCCAACCGCCTCACGCTGGCGCGCTGGCTGGTGGCAGCCGATAATCCGCTGACGGCGCGGGTGCTCGCGAATCGCCTCTGGGAATCGATCTTCGGCATCGGCCTCGTGCGCACCACCGAGGAGTTTGGCTCGCAGGGCGAGCCGCCCAGTCATCCCGAACTGCTCGACTGGCTCGCCACCGAGATGGTCGCGGGCCAATGGGACCTGAAACGATTTCTGAAAACTCTGGTGACGTCCGCGGCGTACCGGCAGAGCTCGAAGGTGATGCCCGAGGTGCTCGCCGCCGATCCGGAAAACCGTCTGCTCGCGCGCGGACCGCGGATCCGGCTGGGGGCGGAGACGGTGCGGGACCAGGCGCTGGCGGTCAGCGGATTGTTGAGTGCGAAGATGCACGGCCCGTCGACCCGCCCGTATCAGCCGGCCTTCGATTTGCGCGCGGCGTTTGGCGGGGCGTTGGATTGGAAGACCAGCGAGGGTGAGGATCGGTTTCGGCGCGGAGTCTACACTGAGTGGCGGCGGAGCAGCCCGTATCCGTCGATGGTGACCTTTGACGCGCCGAACCGCGAGGTCTGCACGCTGCGCCGCAACCGCAGCAACACGCCGTTGCAGGCGCTGGTCACGCTCAACGACCCGGTTTACGTCGAGGCGGCGCAGGCGCTCGCGCGACTCATCGGCCACGGCAGTGCGTCGATCGAGGACAAGGTGCGGGATGGATTCCGCCGCGTGGTCGCCCGGACCCCGCGGGCGGCGGAAATCGCGCCGCTCGCCACGCTCTACCGCCAGGCCCACGCGGAGTATGCCAAGGACCGCGAGCAGGCGGCGGCGTTGATCGCCAATCCGGACAACCCACCGCCGGCGACCTTTGTACCCGCGGAGCTGGCGGCGTGGACGACGGTGGCCAATGTTCTGCTCAATCTCGACGAGGCGTTGATGAAACCATGACGCCGCACGGTCCGAACATGGCCACCACGAAATTCACGAAAGAAAATCGCAGCCGGCAGGGGTTTGATTCCGGTGGAGGCGGGGTGCCCTCACCCCGCGGGAGACGTCAGACGCCGTTGGATGAATGCGGGGTGGGGGCACCCCGCCTCCAAGAAGAAGAGGCTTTTCTTGTATTTGGTGTATTTCGTGGTGACCCGGTTTGAGCGATTCTACCTGAGACCCCGCACTCGATGAATCTCCACCTGCAGCAACTCCAGCATCAGACCCGGCGGCAGTTTTTGCGACGGGCGGGCCAGTTCAGCCTCGGGGCGATCGCCCTGGAGGCGCTCGGCTCCACGCGGCTCGCCGATTCACCCGGCGCGGCGCTCAATCCGCTGGCGGTGCGGCCACCGCATTTCGCGCCGAAGGTAAAGCGGGTGATCTACCTGCACATGTCGGGCGGGCCGCCGCACCTGGATCTGTTCGACTACAAACCGGAGCTCGTGAAACGCGACGGGCAGGACGCGCCCGACGATTTCATCAAGGGCAAGAAATTCGCGTTCACCACCGGCACGCCCAAGCTGATGGGAACGCCGCGGAAGTTTTCCCAGTACGGCCAGAACGGTATCTGGATGTCGGATGCGGTGCCGAATTTTCACGGCCTCGCGGACGAACTGTGCCTGATCAAGTCGATGTTCACCGAGCAGTTCAACCACACGCCGGCGGAGCTGTTGCTCTTCACCGGGTCGCCGCGCGGCGGCCGGCCGTCGCTGGGTTCCTGGGTCACGTACGGACTCGGCTCGGAGAACCAGAACCTGCCGGGCTTCGTGGTGCTGATCAGCAGTGGCACGCAGCCCAGCGCGGGCCAGAGCGCGTGGGGCACGGGTTTTCTGCCGTCGGTCTTCCAAGGCGTGCAGTGCCGTTCGAAGGGCGATCCGGTGCTGTATGTCAGCGACCCGCCGGGCATGAATCGCGCCATGCGCCGGCAGACGCTGGATGCCCTGCGCGCCCTGAATGAATTGCAGGCGGCGGAGCTCGGGCATCCGGAGACCGCCACGCGCATCGCGCAATACGAGCTGGCCTTTCGGATGCAGGCGAGCGTGCCCGAGGTGATGGACATCGCCCGCGAGCCGGCGGCGGTGCTCGAGGCCTACGGGGCTAAGCCGGGCGAAGCCAGCTTTGCGAACAATTGCCTGCTGGGGAGGCGGCTGCTCGAGCAAGGCGTGCGGTTCGTGCAGCTCTTCGACTGGGGCTGGGATTTTCACGGCACGACGCCGCGCGAAGACATCCGCGATGGCCTCACGCAGAAAATGGCCCGCACTGACAAACCGGTGGCCGCGCTGATTCGGGATCTGAAGGAGCGTGGCCTGCTGGACGACACGCTCGTGGTCTGGGGCGGCGAGTTTGGCCGGACCCCCTTCCGCGAAGGCCGCACCGCCGCGAGCGACGTGCTGGGGCGCGACCATTTTCCGGATGCGTTTTCGCTCTTCCTCGCCGGCGGCGGCGTGAAGCGCGGCATCAGCTATGGGGCGACGGATGAGTTGGGCTTTGGCGTGGTGGAAAACAAAGTCCACGTGCACGACCTGCAGGCGACGATCATGCACCTGCTCGGCTTTGACCATACGCGGCTGAGTTTCCGTTTTCAGGGCCGCGACTTCCGCCTGACCGATGTGCACGGTGAGGTGGTGCGGGATATTTTGGCGTAGCCGGACTTTTCGTTCCGCGGCCTGAGGCCGTCGTTTCGACAAGAGAGGATCAAGATCGTCGCAAACGGGAGCGAAAGGCAGGACCTCCCGCAGATTCAGAAAGATCACAGATGCTGAAGCGGAAAACAGACCATCTGCGGTCTTACTGAATCGCAGGCGGGTCCATTCGCCGTGGCTTGCCACGTTTTTGCCGACGATTCCACGAGCCCGATCCGCGAAGCGGACGCATTGCCATGATGCCCCGACGCTGGCCTCGGCGGGGCCAAGCGAAGGGCGAGGGTT
>SXSC01000378.1 GCA_005792355.1 Opitutaceae bacterium | reverse complement strand
CCGAGATCACGGAGGGAAAAGAGAGGCCACAGAGCGGAGGAGCGGGCGTTCTTTTCCGGTGGTATTCTCTGTGACCTCCTGCCGGGCCTCAGTGACCTCTGTGACCAGCGGTTTGATTCCTGCGGTTGCGGTTGCCGCGTTAGGAAATGTCCGGGCTAGATCCTACCGAACGAGCGACTGCTTCACCCAGTCCCAACGCTGGCTGGCTTGCTGGAGTTGCGTTTCGAGATCGGCGTCGGCGAGGAAACGCTGCTGGATGAGCGTTTGCACGGCGGCCTTCACCTGGTCGAGATACGCCGCTTTGGTGCGGTAGCGTTCTTCCAGCGACCGACGGGGATCCTTGGAAGCCTCGCGTTCGGCTTTGGTTTTCGCCAAGGGCACCCAGGCACCGCGCAGCAGGTAAAACTCATACGGCGAGCCAAACTCCGCCGGACGAAACACCCAGCCGGTGCCCGTGCCGAGCGGCACCGCGACCTCCGGCACGCGAATGCCGCCGAGGTCGTTGCCATCGGCATCGCATTGCGGCACGAACAGCGGCAGTTCGGTGGCTTCGCCAGCGCCGCCGGGAAGCTGCGGATTGCGCATGCGGCCGCCGGCTTTCGCCGCGTTTGGTGCGGCCAGGCCAGGCACCTTGGGCCAGCGCACCCCGGAGATCGGCACGAGGGTGCCGTCGCTGAGCTTCGGATACACGCTTGGAGGCGGCGCGATGCCTTCGCTGACCCAACGGTGCATCGCCTGACGCAGCGCGAGAATGGCGGGATTCGCATTCACCGGATTTGCCAGTGGCGAGCCCGGCACCTGCGACGTCGGCGGAAAAGGCGATGGACCGTGCGAGGTGCTGGCGAAGAAATACGAGCGCACGTTTTCCGGCAGCGCGATGTCCTTGGTGCCATCCGGCGTTGTGTGCGTGAGCGCCGCGACGCGGCCCGCGCCCCAGTACTCGGCGGCCATGTTCGTGTAGAAGATCTTCGGCGCATGTTTTACACGTGGATGGTCGAGAATGCCCTCGCTTTGACCACTCACCGGGTCTGGCTGCGCCGTGTCGGCAAAAGGATACGAAGCCGTGTAGTAGCCGGAAATCGCCCGCGGCGTGGACCAGCGCTGGTTCAACACCAGCCGCCCCGCACCCGCGACGTGCGCCATCACGCCATCGAGCGCCCTGCGGTCCTGCTCGTCGGTGTTGAAGCCGAGATAGACGAAGTCGCGCAGAAAGCGCCCGCACTGCGACGAGCCGAAGGCATACGCCTGCTTCACCTTCGCGGGCGAGGTCGGGTCATGCTTCAGCCACGCCACCGCATCGCGAATAGCCGCGTAACCGAGCCCGGCGACCGGCGGCGCTTCCGAGAGGTAAAACACCTCGTAAGTCTTCCCCGGCTCAAAACCACCGGCGAGACGGAGGCGACCGTTTTCGAGGCTCCACCGCTTTCGGGGCACCTCTCGGCCCGCCGGATAGGCCGCTTGGTGGCGGAGGATCAAGCGGCTGTCCGTGCCAGCGATGTCCACCGGCGGGTAATCCGCGAGGTCCGTGAGCTCCTTTTCCTCGATCAGTTTGTCCGATGCGAACACCGCACTCACCACCCCACGAATCGGACTCCCAGCTCCGTTTCGCGCCCGGGGCACCTCCAGACGCAACATGCCTTTCTGCGCCGGCACATCGAATTCCCAGCCGACATTGAGCATCGTGAAGCCCTGCTCCATCATCCTCGGCAGCAGGCTCGCCTCGCGACCACGATTTGGAATCTCCACCCACGCCGCACCATTGCTGCGCGAGGCATCCTTCGGTTTCCACAGCAGTAGATCGGCCGTGAAGCTCACTTTCCCCTCCGCGTTCACCGGGGCCAGACCGACATCCGCGATGATCGCGTTCGGCGGCAGCCTTGGATCGATCTCGAAGTGCAGCTTGCCGGTGAGCTGTTCATAACCCGCCTTTCCGACATCTGATCGATCCGTGATCTCCACCCGCACCACGCCCGCGCGAACGGTGATCGAGGCAAGACACAGGCTGGTGAGAAAGAAGCGCGTCAGTGAGAGCATCCCGAACACTACGCCGAGGAGCACCCGCTTCGGCAATCGCGATGTCTCGTTTTCGGGCGCGTGGCTGAACGGGATTGCGTCGTTCGGACCCCGACGAGTCGGGTGCACGGGTGAAACGTCCGGCCGGCCGTGGAGTAGGCGTAGCGCCCGGGGCACTGCCCGCTCAGGGGCTCGCCAGCGCCTGGTAGACGATGTTGCTGAACTTCTGCTGGATGCCGTCCTCGCTGCCGGGCGAGTGCTGGATGAGGAGCAGCGCGAACAAGCGTTCGCGCGGATCGATGATTACGTGTGTGCCGGCCGCTCCGCCCCAGCCGAATTGGCCGGGAGAATAGAGCCCGGCCGCGGTGTCGGCGGCGGCGACACCCACCTGCACGCCAAAGCCGAACCCGGCCGGCGCGCCCGCCGGTCGCGGCGTCAGCGACGCGATCTGGTTGCTGGACATCAATTCCACAGTCTTGCGCCCGAGCACGCGCGCACCGTCGAGTTCGCCCCCGTTGAGGAGCATCTGGGCGAAACGCGCGTAATCATGCAGCGTCGAAATCAAGCCGGCGCCACCGGTCGGAATCGCACCTCATTGAAATTGAGGTTGAACATATTCTCCGGTTCAAGGCCCCCGTTTTTGTTTCGTTTGTACACCTTGGCCAGCGCCTCCGCTTGCGCCGAATTCGGACGAAACGTCGTGGCGGTCATTCCCAGCGGCTGGAAGATTCGCTCGCGCAGCACCTGCTCAAAGGGCTGCCCGGCGATCTTCTCCACGAAGGCGCCCAACACATCCATGTTGATCCCATAGGTCCACCCGTCGCCGGGATGATGGTGCAGCGGGAGCTGCCCGACTTTGGCGGCGAATTCCTGCAAGTTGGCCGGACCGCGCCAGAGGTTCGCGCGCGTGTAGATCTCGCGCATCGTCTTGTTGGTTCCCAGTAGGTCGTAACCGAGGCCGGAGGTGTGGGTGAGCAGATGCCGAATGCTCACCGCCCGCTTGGCCGGAACCAACTCCGGCACCTCCGCCGTGCCCCCGGTCATGACCGACATTTTTGCCAGTTCCGGCAGATACTTGCCGATCGGATCGTTGAGATTGAAGCGGCCCTCCTCCAGCAGCGTCAGGACGACGGCGCAGGTGATGACCTTGGTCATGGAGTAAATCCGCACCGGGGTTCCCTCGGTGAACGGCAGGCGCCGGCCGATGTCACGTTGCCCGATCGCGCCGTGGGCGACCGCCTTGCCATCTCGCGCCACCAACCAGACGGCACCAGAATAACGGCTGGCGTCGACTTCGCCGCGGAGGAACTTTTCCACCGTGCCCAGCCGGCCACTCGAAAAACCAACCGCCTCCGGCTTGGCGGTGGGCAGCCCCAAGGCTGAAACCGTGGCACCCCCTGCGGCCCCGGCGTGGAGGCCGGAACCCGAACATAGTGTGCAAACCAGGGAAAGCAGAGCCAGATAACGGCGCGAAAGCAGAGGATTCATGGGAGGGGATCGGGGTTGAGGATCGGGGGGCTGCCATCCGGCCAGCAAGGAGAAACTCGCCGGCCCCGCATGGCGCTTGAGTTTTTTTCCGGGCGGCGATCGCTGTCACCTGGGCAAATTTCGCAGTCGTCGGGGACTTTTGGCAGGGGCATGGGTGGCCGGGGAATGAACGGCCGGGAATTTATTCCCCTGCGACCCATTCCCTCGCCCTCTCCCGCTTTGTCCTCTGACACCGTCCGGTCGCTCAACGCAATCTGGTGTTTGGCTTTTTGAGGCGAGGCGGCGGGAGCGGCGTGGTGTCCGGTGCGGGGGATGCCTCGCCCCACAATTTGAACGCAGCACATCCGTTTTCTGCTTGAGCAAGGCGGATCGCACGGAGCGGCGGCTGCGGCTGCCGCGTTGCGAATTTTCCGGGCGAGTGTGCCGACCGCAAAGTAGCGTGACAAGTAGCGGCGAGCGCCAGCGAGTGGAGCGCGCTGGTGGTCCACTCGCTGGCGCTTGCAGCTACACGTCACGAAAGTTATTGGTCGCGCCACTAGAGCCCGGATTGCCCCGGATTGTCGCCGTCAACGGCAGCGCCGCCGGTACGGCCAAAAGTCACTTGCCACGCGTCACCCGCCCCGGGCAGCCTCGCACCCATGGACAAACTCGAGGAAATTTTTCAGATGCAGGATGCCCTCAATCGCCGGATTGGCGTCAATCTGCCGCCGCCCACCGACGAGGAAAAGACGAAGTGGATTCTCAATTACACGCGCGCGATGCAGCAGGAGACGGCCGAGTTGATCGACAGCGTGCCGTGGAAGTGGTGGGCGAAATACCAGAAATTCGACGAGCAGAATGCCAAGGTCGAAGTGGTGGACCTGTTTCACTTTCTCGTCTCGCTGGCGCAAACGCTCGGGATGACGGCCGACGACGTTTACCAGGCCTACCTGAAGAAAAACCAGGTGAACCACCAGCGGCAGGAGAGCGGCTACGTCAAGAAAGACGAGGCTGACTCGAAACACATTTAGCCCCAACCCAGCCGGGGCTAGCCCGCATTTTTCACACTTTCCGCGGAATTCTCCCCGCGCTTGACGAGTTTCGGGCGGCGTGAGCTTGGATATCTGGGGTTCATGCGGGCTAAAACAAAACCGCCAGGCGGTTTTGAACTTAGCCCGGACAGCCCTGAGGACCGCGAACGCAGAAGAAAATCTCGAACACCGTGTGACTCCGCTTGCGAGCAGAGTGTGAAATGTCCGGGCTAGCGGGTCACCACAAACGCCGCAGTCACATCCACCGCGGTCTGGCCGTTTTCCACAATCGAGGCCTTGAGCTTGAGCTTGGCCTTGCCGTAGCGTTCGAGCGCATCCTTGAACTCGGCGATCGCGGCCTGCGCCGGGCGTTCGCAAATCGCCCGCAAATCCCCGATTACCGGCCGGCGATAGGCCGCGCGGCTTTCCTTCACCACGATGCTCCACTCGGTCTTATCGGCGCCTTTTTCGTTTTTCATCAGCTCCCACACGACGCCGTAACCGGCGAGCGTGGCGAGTGAGACGAGACTGCCGCCGAAGGCGGTGTTGAGCGAATTCTTGTTCTGCTCTTTCGGGGCCCGCAGCACCAGCGAACGGTCGTCGCTCACCTCCACGCCAACGCCCATCGCCTTGGCGAGGGGGATCATTTCGTGGAGAAACAGCTCCAGCGCGGGTACCTTGACCGATTTCATTCGCCGGCACGTTGGACGGTTTTTTCCCGCGCGTCAAAGCCTCAACTGAATTCTTTGTGTGGTTACTGCTACTTAGTGTCCGTCCTGCCGGTTGCGTTTGCCGATGGGTGACGACGTCAGGCTGCCAGCGCGGTGAACTCGGGGTAAAAGCATCCGAAGGAATGTGACCGGTGGAAGGGCGCAGGCGTGGCGGAGAGCCGCCGGTGGATTGCTGGGGGGGGGGGGCGCCCAGCCGTACGGCAGAGTGACCAAGCAATCGTTCGGACGGCAGGTGGGGCACCCGCCCTGCATCGGACAGACACCGCCAACGGACAATATTTCCCGAAACGCGCGACACAGTTGCGTGATGCGCTCGGGTCGTTGTAGGTTTTGCGCAACCCGGTTTCTACGATCCTATTTCATGACCATTGATCAAATCACAGCCCGCTGGCGATGGCTCGTTGCGCTGGCGCTCGGGGCGGCGGGAGGGTGGTTTTGGCGGGGCGACGAGAAAGTTTCACGGCCGCCATCGCCATCGCCAATGGCGGCCGTTGTCCCAGCTGGCCCATTTTCGGCCTCGACCAAAGCGGCGGCGCGACCGGCGGTCGATCCCCCTCCGGCGGCCTCGCGCGCGCTCTTCGCTTTTGTGACGGCGGCGAATGCCGCAGCGATCAACGCGGCGTTGCCGGCTCCGTCGCGCGACATCCGCACCGTGCGCGTCAACACCGCCTGGTTGGCCGGAAAACAGTCGCCCTTTTGGCAGCGCGCCGGGGAAGGCCGGCTGGAGGTCCCGTTGCCGCATGGGGGCAGCATGACGATCGTGATTGCCGGCAGCGAAATGCTCGGGCCGGACCGCTGGACGAGTGCCGGGCAGATTGAAGGCCGGCCGGGCAGCCGAGCCCTGTTTGCCTGGCACGCGGGTTTTCTGCACGCGGCGATCGAGGATCCGGAGCTCGGGAATTTTGCTCTCCGCGTGGCCACCACCAACGAGTCGCAGTTCTTCCGGGTCGATCCGGCGCTGGTGCCTCCGTGCGGCGGCGTGCGCCGGCCGGAACGCGCGGCGGGGGTGATCGGGCCCGCGACACCCGCGGCGGAGCCTCCGATGGCGGGCGCCGCCCCGGAAAATCCGCAGCGGGCGGAGATGCACGTGATGATGGTTTACACCGAGGCGGTGCTCCCCACCATGACGGGGCCGGCGCGGGTGGCGGCGTTGCAGAGTGCCTTCGATCTGGCGTTCGCGCGGGTGAACGCCGCGTTCGAAGCGAGTCTCATCACCGCACGGGTGAAGCTGGTGAAAATTCTGCAGACCAGCTACGATGAGGACTCCGGCACCAGCTCCAGGTTTAATGACAGTGCCCTGACGGCGTTGTACCGCACCAACGATGGCAGGATGGACGAGATCCATGCCGTCCGCGATGCGGTCGGGGCGGACGTCGTCTGTCTCGCGCTCAACCGGTTTGATTCATCCAGCGCCGGGCTCAGTTTTCTGCTCGACGATCCGGCCGACAACGGAAACCCGCAATTCGCGTTTTCGGTCCTCCAGTACGCCGGGGTCTCGTCGACCAGCGTCCTCGCGCACGAACTCGGCCACGTGCTGGGTTGCGCGCACGATCGCGCGAGTGCGCGCGATGGCGCGGGGGCCTACCCCTACAGCTATGGTTACCGCTTCACCGGCAGCGACGGTCGGCAATATCGCGACATCATGGCGTATCCGCCGGGCACCGAGCTCGCTTATTTTTCCAATCCCAACGTCATCGTGCCGGCGCCCGTGAATGCGCCCATCGGCATCGCGGCGGGCCGGCCGGGCGAGTCGAACAACGCGCTCACGATTGAGCAGGTCGCATTTGTGATCTCGACCTACCGCCTGCAGACGCAGGCCGTGGCGAATTCCGGCGCGCTGATCAACCTCGCCACGCGGGCGTACGTCGGCACCGGTGAGCAGGTGCTGATCGGTGGCTTCGTTGTGCGGGGTACCCGGCCAAAAACCATGCTGATCCGGGCCGCGGGACCGGCGTTGAGTCTGTTCGGAGTGCCCAATGCGCTGGGTGATCCCGAGCTGCGCGTGTTTGGCGGAAATCTGCAGCTGGCGGTCAACGACAATTGGGGTTCGCCCGTCGGTGACGGCCGGGTTGCCGCCTCCGGCGAGATTGCGGCGGCGGCGGTGCAGACGGGTGCCTTTCCGTTTGCCGCGGGCAGTGCCGACGCGGCCGTGCTCGTGACGCTCCCGCCCGGCGCCTACTCGGCCGTGGTGGAAGGCGCCCGTGGAACCACCGGCATCGGGCTCATGGAGGCGTACGAGGTCGGGCGAGAGGCGGCGAAGATCATCAACCTTGCGACGCGGGGCTTCGCGGATCGATCCGGGCGGGAAATGCACGGCGGCTTCGTGGTGCAGGGGGCGCCTGGTTCGACCAAGCGAATCCTCGTCCGGGTGCTGGGTCCGTCGCTTGCGCGGGCACCGTTCAATCTCTCCGGCGTGCTCGATGATCCTGAGATGGAAATTCGCAACGCCGTGGGCGACTTGCTCGTGCGCAACGACGATTGGAGCACGGGCGCCGAGGGTGGGGCGAGCCAGGAAAACGACTTCCGGCCTTTCGTCGTGACGCACGGTGAGAAGCAGATTTTCGCCACCGGGCATGCGCCGGGCAATCGCCGCGAGCCCTGTCAGCTCATGGACCTGCCCCCGGGCAGCTACAGCGTGGTGGTGCGGCCGTTTGAACTGATCGACCCCGACCCGGCCCGCGCCCAGCCGGCGGCGCCGGGGGTCGGGGTCATCGAGGTTTACGAGATCGATCCGTGAGGAGTTGGTCCGGCCACAAGGTAAAGCGAAGGTGGAATCGGGGGAATTCTTCGCGAAATTGACCAGGCGGTGCCGACAAACTCCTAAGTTCGCCGCGCTGCGGCGACGGAGAAGAGTGGGTTGAACGGGTCGTGCTTCCCGCTCAGAATGGGGTGGATGAATGTGGTGGAAATCCGCCAAAGTCGGATGCGGTCCATGCCGCCATTCTGGCGCGATCCTCGCGCGAGGCTGGCGCACTCTGGCACGAATTAGCGCTCGCCGTCGGTCGGCTGCGAGGCGCCGCGCCCGCCCGCAACTGGCGTGGTGTATGCAGGAGGAACCCATCATGGATTTTGCCAAACTCACGCAGAGGTCGCGTCAGGCGGTCACCGAGGCCCAAAACATGGCCCGTCGGCGTTCGCACAATGAGGTCGACACCTGGCACCTCCTGGCGGCGCTGCTCGCGCAGGAAAACGGCATCGTGCCCGGCCTCCTCGACAAGCTCGCCATCCCGCCGGGCGCCCTCCAACTCGCCGTCGAGCGGGAGTTGGAGCGCCTGCCGAAAGTCACAGGCAGCGTGGACACGTCGAAAATCTACGTCACCCAGTCCGTCAACGAAGTGTTCACTCGCGGCGAGGAGGAGGCGAAGTCGCTCAAGGATGATTTTGTTTCCGTCGAGCATCTGCTGCTCGGCCTGCTCGATGTCGCGAAACCCGGGGCGCTCAAGCAACTGCTCAAGAGCTTCGGGATAGAGCGCGCGACCGTGCTGACGGTCCTCAAGGAAATGCGCGGTGCGCAGCGCGTGACCACCGACAACCCCGAGGGCACCTACGCCGCGCTGGAAAAATACGGCTGCGATCTCGTCGCGCAGGCGCGCCAAGGGAAAATGGATCCCGTCATCGGCCGCGACGACGAGAT
>SXSC01000377.1 GCA_005792355.1 Opitutaceae bacterium | reverse complement strand
GCACACCTACCCCTACCCACCCGCCAAGAGGAGAAACCGCCACAGAGCACCTTCAGCCCGACGAAAACCGTTCAAAGTATTTTGCGCCACAAAAAGGCCTCCAAAAACCCAATCATCATGAGTAGAGACGCAATATCCCTAACGCGTTTTCGTGCGTTGGGCTGACCCGCTCACGAGCGCCTGAACCGTTCGAGCTTCATTCGAGCTGATCTCCGTATCCGCCGTTATATGACACTGGAAGCTCGAACAACCTCGAATTTCCTCGAACCTGGCGACGCAAAGGCACGCCCACACGGAACTGGGAGTGGGCGGGCGTCGAACGGGAGTCTTCCGATCGACAGGAACGGCCGGGGACTTTGCTTACCCCATAATTTGGGTATAGCGCGCTCTTGGCCGCGGCGGCGTCACGCCCAGCGTGATCCGCTCCCCAGATGGTCTGTGTCCGCTACCGTCCCCGCCAGCCCCGCGCCTCGCCGATCTGGCAGATTCTCCACGATCACGCCGCCGACGTCCCCGGCCTCTCCCCCGAAGCCGCCGGTGCGATCGCCGCCTTCCTCGACTGCGGCGACCTTCAGGCTGGCTTCACCCGCCTGCACTGTCCCGACTGCGGCCACGAATTCCTCCTTGCCTTCACCTGCAAGCAGCGCGGCCTCTGCGCTTCGTGCCACCAGCGTCGCACCCTCATCGAGGGCGCCTTCATCGCCGATGAGATCTGCGCCCCGGTGCCCCACCGGCACCTCGTGCTCACCATCCCCCGGCTGATTCGCCACACCTTCAAGTTCGACCGCGCCTTGCTTGGCGAACTCCACCTCGCCGCCCACTCGGCAATCACCGCCTGGCTCCGCCAACGCACCGGCCAGGCCGACCTGTCTGCGTGCGACGCACAGGAAGGAGGCCAACCCGGCCTCGTCGTCGCCGTCCAGACGTTCGGCGACTTTCTCTTCTGGCACCCCCACGTGCACGTGCTGGCGGCCGCCGGCGTGTTCGCCCCCAACGGCGATTTTCACCTCGCCCCGCCCGTCGGCTGGCAGGATCTTGCGGAACTCTGGCGCCACACGGTCTTGCGCCGCCTGCGCGACGCCGGCGCCCTCGCCGACTGGCAAATCGCCAAGCTGCAAAACTGGCGCCACAGCGGTTTTTCCGTCGATGCCGGTGAAGCTCCCCTCGCCGCCGACGATGCCGCCGGCCGCCGCCGCCTCGCCGAGTATCTACTCCGTGCCCCGTTCTCCCTCGAAAAAATCACGTACAACGCCGAAGCCGGCAGCGTCCTCTACCGCTCCGAGCGCCACTGGCGCACCAAGCGCAACTTCGAGGTCTTTTCTGCCCCGCAGTTCATCGCCGCGCTACTCGATCAGATGCCGCCGAAAGGCGTGCCGCAGGTCCGCTACTACGGATGGTACAGCAATAAGAGCCGTGGCCTGCGCCAACGGACCGCCGGCGCCGCGGCCGGTAAAACCCACGCTCCACCGGCCCGCCCTCGGCGCCGCCGCACGGCCTGGCGCGACTTGATCCAGCAAGTTTGGGGTGCGGACCCGCTCAAATGCCCGCTCTGCTCGGGTCTCTTGCAGCCGATCGCTGTCGTCGAGGCCAGGGCCGAGATCGCGGCCATCCTCGCGCCGCTCGGCCTGGCCCGGCCCCACGAGCGGCCCGTTGCGCTCAGTCCGCCCCGGCCGGAAGTCGCCGCCCTCATCGACGCCGCCACCGGGGCCTGCCACGTGCTCGACCCGCCGGACTTCCCGCCCGGTCTGCCGTATCCACAACCGCGCGACGAGCCGATCCGGTTCCGGGCGGAGGTGATGGAGCCGGGCGAATCATTCGACCAAACGGGCTTCGAGTTGCCCCTGCCGCCGCAAGTCGTGCCGGCGGATGCCGGGCAGGGAGAACTGTTCGGCGACGACTATGCCCAGCCCGATTCCGCCGACGGCGAGCCGGTGTTCTGGAGCGCAAGCGGCGGGCAGGCCTCGCCAGACGACGACTTCGTTCAAGCCGACGCTGCGGAATCACTTTAAAGCCTCGCTGCATGACAGCGAGCGGCCGGAGGTCTGTCTCTTCGCATCGTGACTGCCACGACTGACCTCCGAACATTCGCCGGCGCGGCGCCGGAATCGGACGAGGTGCTGAGTTTCCGTCGGGATATCTTTGTTAACCGGCTCTTCGCGCCGCTGGCCGGTCAGGCGGACTTGAGGGTTGGGGGACTACAGGGGTCCGACTCCGTTTCCACCCAGCACCCTCCCCTTATCGGTAGGAGCTCGACCGCGCCCGCCGCGAAACTCGCCCCGAAGGCTTTCGCCTCGGCGAGCACGACTCCCGCGAGCGCCTCGGCGGCGCCCTCGCCGTCGCCGCCCGCGAGGGCGAAGTCGGCGGTTTTTTCGCACCATTTGGGGAACGAGCGGCGGCGGTCGACGGGGGCCGCCGTGATGAGGATGGCGGTCTCGTCGGGGTTGACGGATTCGAGGAGCTGCTGGAGATCCTCGACGAGCTTGAGCGTGCTTTCGGCGCGGTCGGTGACGGAATCGCCGAGGAAGTTGACGTCCTTCAGCCAGACGACGCGCTTGCCGCCGAACATGGAGACGGTCTGCACGCTGTCGCGGAAGCGGTTCACGGCGGCCTCGACCTCGGCGACGTTGGCGGCGAAGCCGTTGATGGTTTCGCGGGAAAACTCGTCGGTCACCTCGGCGGCGAGGGCGTCGTGGCGCTCCTTGCCCAGGCGGCCGACGAGGTAGTCGTCCTGTCCACAGATGAAGATGAATTTTTTCGCGCCGGCCATCGGAGCGGGGATTTGGCCGGGCGCGGCGCCGGGCGGCGACAAAAAACGCACCGGCGGCGGGCGGGGGAAGGCGCGGTCCGCGCTTGCTTGCGGCGTGGCAGCGTCTCCATGGTGCGCGCGCGCCGGTGGCTGCCCTTGTCTGTTGATCGCCGGCGACGCTCCGCTTTCGCGGCCCCCCCACAACCCACCGAATCCCCTCCACGTGAAACCCTCCTCCTGGTTTTCCAGTGCGCTCGCGCGGCGCCATGGCGGCGTCCTGCTGTTTGTCTGGCTGTTCCTGACCGTGAGTACGCTCACGCGGCTGACGCTGCTGATCAAGTCGGCGGCGACGGTGTCGTTCGACCTGAGCCTGCTCGGCGCGTTCGTTTGCGGGCTGGCGTTTGATCTCGGGGCTGCGTTGCTCTGGGCCGCGCCGCTCATGTTGCTGTTGCTCGTGCTGCCGCGCGGGATTTTCCGGCGGCGTTGGGCGCAGTGGTTGGCCCATGCGGGTTTCGCCGCGGTGCTTTACGGGCTGCTGTTCGGGGCGGTGGCGGAGTGGCTGTTTTGGGACGAGTTCGGGGTGCGCTTCAACTTCATCGCGGTCGACTACCTCGTCTACACGAAGGAAGTGGTGGACAACATCCGGGAGTCCTACCCGATGCCGCTGCTCTTCGGTGCGCTCGGCGCGGTGACGCTGGCCGGCTACGTGCTGTGCGCGCGGTCCGGGCTGGCGGCGCGGTGGTTCGCGGCGGAGCCGGAGCCGTGGCGGCGGCGGGCGGCGGGTTTGGCCGGGTGGGCGGCGGCGGCGGTGGTGGCGGGGTTTGCCCTCGACGCGGAGCGGCTGCCGGGCTTCGCCAACAACTACAACCG
>SXSC01000376.1 GCA_005792355.1 Opitutaceae bacterium | reverse complement strand
GCGCGACCAATAACTTTCGTGACGTGTAGCTGCGAGCGCCAGCGAGTGGACCACCGGCGCGCTCCACTCGCTGGCGCTCGCCGCTACTTGTCACGCTACTTTGCGGTCGGCACACTAGCGGTCAAAATACTTCGCCAGCTCCTTCGGATCCTTTGTGCGCGTCATCGCCACCATCAGCAGCACCCGGGCCTTTTGGGGCGAGAGATTGTCGGCCAGCACGCAGCCGATCTTTACCAGCGATACCCCGCTGCCCTTCGTCGCGTACAATGGCTGCGTCCGTCCGGTGTACACGCGCGTGCTGACGACGACCGGGATGTCCTTCGCCCGCACTTGTTCGATGGCATCGAACATCGTGCCGCTCACGTGCCCGAGCCCGGCGCCCGCAATCACCAGGCCGTCGCAGCCGCCCTCGCTCGTCAGTCCGCGAATCAACCGGCCGTCGGCCCCCGCATAGTGCGGCACGATTTCGATCCGCCCGAGGCGCGCAGTCGGCGGGAGCGGAATGGTCTGCCGGCGCAGCGGCGCCCGATAGAAGCGCACGCCATCGTCCCCCACGTAGCCCAGCTTCCCAAATTCGAGGGATTGGAAGGTACCGACATCCAACGTGCTCGTTTTCGTGACCTCGCGGGCCGCATTGATCTCCCCGTTCATCACAATCACCGCGCCCTTCCCGCGGGCCTCCGCTGAAATCGCCACGCGGATCGCATTCATCAGGTTGCGCGGGCCATCCGTGTCCTTGATCGAAGCGGCGCGTTGTGCACCCACCAATATGACCGGCTTCTCGTCGGTGACAGTCAAATCCAGAAAATAGGCCGTCTCCTCGATCGTGTCGGTGCCATGGGTGACCACGACGCCTGCAACCCCGGACTCGGCCAGCACCTCGTTGGCGCGACGGGCCAGTTTCAGCCAAATCTCCGGCGTCATGTCGGAGCTGCCGATGTTGGCAACCGCCTCGATCTCGACGCGGGCGATGGTCTTGATTTCAGGCACTGCCTCCACCAATTGCTCGCCGGACAAGGCCGGGACGAAGCCCTTCTGGACTGGATCGAAGCGGCTCGCGATCGTGCCCCCGGTGGACAGCACCTTCACCAGGGGAAGCTGTTGCGCGACCGCTCCGACGCTCCAAAGGAAAAAGACGGCGAGACACGGCGGGAAGCGCTTCATGTTTGCACTGCTTACAGTGCTCCTGCCGGGACGTCTAACAAAATGCCTCTGATCCACCCCTCCCCGATGCCGCGGCCTGAAATCCGGCTTCCTTTCAGTCATCGGGGCACGCTGACCACTTCGCCGGATTCTACTTTCCGGTCTCGTTCCAATAGATGATGACGTTCTTCGTCGCGCGCCCCGCGGCCACAATGTCCGGCTTCCCGTCGCCATTGAGATCGGCGACCTTCAGATCCTCGCAGGCCATCTTGTTTTCATCAACGTGGGCGTGGAGTTTCCAGTTCTGCCCGCTGGCAACCGTGGCGGCGTAAAGATCAAGGCCCACCTTGTCGCCCGGTTTGCCGCCACGCCAGCCGACGACAATCTGATCGCTGCCCACGCCGAGGAGGTCACCGGTGGCGAGACCGTGGCCCTGGGCAAGTTTGTCGTTGAGCAACGCCCGCTGCGACGTCCAGTCGGCACCGCTGGCAGACGGCGCCGGGGGCCCGTGATACACCGCAAGTTCATGCCCGTGCATCGGCTCGATCGTCGCGAAAAAGGCGCCACCCCCCGGCAGCGATCCGCGCCGCACCTCGCCCGCCGCGAGGGACGTCACGAGCACGGGCTTGGAGCGATTCGCCGTGGCGTTGATCGCCTGCAGGCCCTCCTTTGCTGCGACGATAAACGCCTCTCCGGCCTGTGCCCCCTCGCCGCGCACGAGTTCGAAATTATGGGTCAGGTGCAGGGGCGGCAGTTTGGCATTCAACGCCACCGGCCGGCTGGTTTCCCGCCATGGCCACTCGTACCCGAGAATCTCCACGCCCTCCCCCGCCCCGTTCTTGTTGCCCCGCCCGTGGAGGGGCAGCACCGCGAGATAGGAGGCGCCGCCACCGGCCCGCACCCAGTGCATCCGGTGCGTCGTCGGCTCGTGCGGAAGTTTGCGGGCGGTCCAGCGCTGCGTGCGATCCGCCGGCGCCTCGAGCAAAAAGACGGCGCCACTGTTCACCGTGTCGCCGGGATTCCATTCCGCGCCCACCGCCACCTCGGCCTTGCCGTCGCCGTCGAGATCGCGCGCGGCGATGCAGACGTTGTCCTTCGGCGTCAGGTTCTCCGCCATCACGAACTTCTCCCAGTTCGGTGCGCGATACCATACGATCCGCCGTGCATCGGCGAGCAGGATATCGGGCTTGCCGTCGCCATCGACATCCGCGATCGCGAGTCCATAGCCGATCTGAATCGCCGGATCGATGGTCTGCGGCCGGACGCGGAAAGCGGGCAACTCCGCGGCGGCCAGCGGCAAGATGACAACGGCGGCGGTAAACAAGACACGAAGGATGATCATGGGGCTGGGTGGGATGAGGCCGGGAGCAAAAGCGCGAAGCACGAACCCGTCAACGCACGGCGTTAGCCCGGATCAAGCCCAACGCGGCAACCGCAACCAAAGGAGGGGCGGTTGCCCAACCGCCCAAATTCGGTCGGCCGACGGTTCTTCGCGGTTGGGAAACCGCCGCTCCCTGAGGGACGATCAAAATCGCCGCAGAAAGGCACGATGTGGACGAATCGCCGCACACTCATGAAGATTTTTTTCGGAGAAATATCCGTCCCCGACTTG
This sequence comes from Opitutaceae bacterium, assembly GCA_005792355.1. GTDB lineage: Bacteria > Verrucomicrobiota > Verrucomicrobiia > Opitutales > Opitutaceae > ER46. Next base: position 12,983 of record SXSC01000376.1, on the reverse strand, counting down.
TCGGGGGAGCGACTTTGCCGCGGTTAGCCCCGACGAAGTCGGCCCGACCGGGCGAACCTTTCACACCTCTGAGTTTGCCAATATCGATCCAACTCGCCGCGGCTTGCGACGATTTCGGAAATCTTCGGTTGCGGTTGCCGCGTTAGGAAAAATTCGGGTTAGCGAGTGCCGCGACCACCGCCGGCAGCCCCCGCAGGTTCTCCAACTGGAAAAATCGTCCCGCCGCCTGCGGCACCCCCTCGACCCGCTCCGCCGCCCAGGTCAGATGATATGGCACATGGGCCCCGGCGCCACCCAGCGCGAGTACCGGCAGGATGTCCGACTTCAGGGAATTGCCGACCATCAGGAATCGCCGCGCCGCGATGCCGTGGCGGCGGAGGATTTCCGCGTAGGAGAGTTCGTTTTTCTCCGACACGATCTCGACGTGGCGGAAGTGCGCCGCGAGGTGCGACTTCGCGAGCTTCCGCTCCTGATCGCGCAAATCGCCCTTCGTGATCAACAGCAGGCGGTGCCGGGAGGCGAGCGCCGCCAGGGTCTCCTCGACCCCTTCAAGCAACTCGACCGGATGCGCGAGCATGTCGCGCCCCAGCAGAATCAGGTGCTGAATCTCCTCGGCGCCAATCTTCCCATCCGTGAGCTGAATCGCCGTCTCAATCGCGGAGAGAGTGAAGCCTTTCACCCCGTAACCGTAGAGTTCGAGATTGCGCAGCTCGGTCGCGTACAACGTGCGATCGACGGTCGCGGCATCGTGATACTGCGCGAGCAGCGCGCGATAACGCTCGTGCGTTTTTTCAAAAATGCTCTCGTTGTGCCAGAGCGTGTCGTCGGCATCGAAACCGATGACAAGCGCGGAGGAGTCCGGGGTCATCGCGCCACTTCACGCCGCCCCGCCCCGGCGTGCAAGCGCGGCCGCCGATATTTTCTCGTTGTGCAATTCCGTCGCCCGGCCATGAACCAAATTCAAGTCGCGCCCCAACTTCCGTTGATTGCGATCGAACCCGCTCCACGCCCGATTGCCCCGTCCCAACCCATGAACCTATTCCTTCCGCTGCAAAGCTTCGCCCGGCTCAGCCTGCTCGCCACCGCTCTGTCTCTGGCGATCGCCCGCGCACCCGCCCAAGCCACCTCCGGCACCATTGAGGGGCGCGTGCTCAACACCCGCAACGGCGAGTACCTCGAAAAAGCCCGCGTCACCGTCGAGGGCACCCGGATTGAAACGTTTACCGACAGTTCCGGGCAATACCGGCTTGTCGGCGTGCCGGCGGGCGAGGCCCGGGTTCGCGTGTTTCACACCGGGCTCGTCGCGCAGTCAACCACGGTGCGGGTCGCACCAGGTCAGACGGCTCAGCGCGATTTCAGCCTCGCGGATGCCGACGCCAAGCCGGCCGTCGACGACGGCACGGTGAAACTGGACCGGTTTGTCATCTCCACCTCGAAGGAGATGGACGGTGCCGCGATCGCGATCAACGAGCAGCGTTTTGCCCCGAACATGATGAATGTCCTGGCGGCGGATGAATTCGGGCATGTCGCGGAGGGCAACGTCGGCGAATTCCTGAAATTCATCCCGGGCATCAGCATCGACTACGGCGGCGGCGATGCCCGCACGATCTCGATGGGCGGCGTGCCGTCGAACAACGTGCCGGTTACGATCGGCGGCTTTGCGCTTTCGAGCGCGGCGTCCTCGGGCGTCAGCCGCACCGTCGAACTCGAGCAGGTTTCCATCAACAACATCGCCCGCATCGAGGTCTTTCACTCGCCCACCCCGGAATCGCCCGGGTCGGCGCTCGCCGGCGGCGTCAATATGGTGCCGCGCGGGGCCTTCGAGCGGGCGCGCCCGGTCCTCAACACCAGCGTGTACTGGATGTTTCGCGACGCCGAGAAAAGCCTGCGCAAGACCCCCGGCCCCACGCGCGATGCGACCTACAAGATTCACCCCGGCATGGATTTCTCCTGGGTGGTGCCCGTCAACAAGCGCTTCGGCTTCACCCTTTCCGGCGGCCACTCGTCGCAATACACCATGCAGGATCTGGTCTCCAAAACCTGGCGCGGCGCCGGCAACACCACGAACGCCCCGGTCGTCGTCGCCGGGGTCACCGTGCCGGGCGCGCTGCCCGACACCACGGCGGACCAACCCTACCTGACCAACTTCACCGTGCGCGACGGCACGAAGCTCACCAGTCGCGACTCACTCGGTGCGACCATCGACTTCAAACTCGCGCGCAACGACATGATCTCGTTTGGATTTCAGTACGCTTACTTCGACGCCGAGTTCAACAACCGCTCCCTCGGCTTCGGAATTTCCCGGGTGCTGCCCGGGCACTTCGACACCCGCACCACCAACGGTGACGCCGGCCAGGGCAGCATCAGTGTCAACACCGGCGCCCGCCAGAAAGCCGGCACCACGTACATGCCCACGCTCATCTGGCGGCACAACGGTCCGGTCTGGCGGATGGACGCCGGCGCGAGCTACTCCCATTCGAGCAACCACTATCGCGACGTCGACAAGGGGCACTTCAACAGCGCCACCACGCAACGCACCGGCGTGACCATCGCGTTCAGTGAGATTTTCTACCTGCGGCCCGGCGTGATCAAGGTCACCGACGGGACCACCGGCGCGCCCGTCGATCCGTATCTCCTCGACAGTTACGTGCTCAACGCCGCCAACTCCGATTTCTACGAGTCGTCCGACGTCCAGCGCGGCGCGCGCGTCAACCTTGGCCGCGACTTTTCCATCCGCGGCCTGCCGGTCGCGATCAAAATGGGCGCAGAGATGCGCCAGTCGATCCGCGACATCCGCGGCGGCGTCGTGCCCTACACCTTTGTCGGCAGGGACGGATTGCGCTCCACCACGCCCAGCGCCGCGGTCAGTGACGACCATGCCGGCCTGATTCTCGACGATATCTTTTCCCAACGCACCGCCCCGTATGGGTTCCCGCAGGTCCAATATCCGAGCAATTACAAATACTGGGAGCTGCAAAACGCCAACCCCGGCTATTTCACGCGGGATCCCAACGCGGACTATCGCAACGCGGTTGGCCGCTCCAAATTCGCCTCCGAAATCCTGTCGTCGGCCTACGTTCGCGGCGACGTCTCCCTGTTCAACGGCCGGCTGAAGCTCGTGGGGGGCGTCCGCGCCGAGCAGACCAACGTAAAGGCGTACGGCCCGCTCACCGATCCGACCGGGAACTACCTGCGTGACGCCCAGGGCGATGTGATTCCCCAGCGCGACACCAACGGAAACATCATCTTCACGGGCACCGGCGTGAATCGGATTCCGGCGCCGACGCTGATCCAGCCAACGACCCTCCCCAACCCCGCGGGTGGTGCGGCCCTCACCAATGCTCTCGCCGTGTCAAAACTCACCTACCGCGACCGCGGCCAGCACACCGAAAAGGAATACCTGCGATTCTTTCCCAGTCTGAATGCGAGCTACAATCTGCGCGAAAATCTGATTGTGCGCGGTTCCGTCTACCAATCGGTCGGTCGGCCGAATTTCGATCAATACGCCGGCGGCCTCACGTTGCCCGACACCGAGCTGCCCGCCAACCCCAACAGCAATCGCATCAGCGTGAACAACGCCGGCATCAAGGCCTGGAGCGCCAACACCAGCAAGGTGCGGATCGAGTATTACTTCGAGCGCGTCGGCCAGATTTCGATCGGCGCGTTTCGCCGCGACTTCCGCAATCTCTTTGGCGGCGTCATCTTTCAGGCCACGCCGGAGTTCCTCTCGCTCTACGACCTCGATCCGGAAACCTACGAGCCCTATTTCGTCTCGACGAACTACAACGTGCCCGGGGTCGTGCGCATGGAGGGCACCGAGTTCGACTACAAGCAGGCGCTCACCTTCCTGCCGCAGTGGGCGCGCGGCGTCCAGGTTTTCGCCAACCTCAGCGCGCAGCGGGCGACGGGGGACGCGACGGCAAGTTTCTCGAACTACCAGCCCCGTACCTATAACTGGGGGGTGAGCTTGGCCCGGCCGAAATACAATGTCCGCATGAATTGGAACTACCGCGGCATCCGGCGGGGCGGGGCCATCGCCGCGTCGGCCCGCAGCATCGAACCCGGCACGTTTACCTGGCAGCCGCGGCGGCTCTACGTCGATCTCAGTGGCGAATACACTTTCTACAAACGCTTCGCGCTTTTCGGCAGCATGCGAAACCTGCTCGACACCACCGAAGACGTCGAACGCCGCGGCCCCAACACGCCGGCCCATGCCCAGCACAGCTCGCGCGAGGACTTCGGCTCGTTGTGGACGTTTGGGGTTAAGGGAACGTTCTAACCCGACCCGCTCCAGCGCCACCGGAATCTTGGTCCAGCCGGTTTCCATCGCGACCTGTCTTTCTGCCTCTTCTCCCGCCATTTCGTCGAGCCGCCAAACGGCTTCGTGATCTCAAGCGCAACCGGCCGCCCGGCGAGGAGCGCCTCGATCGCATCGCGCGTGAACTGCTGTTTGACCGTCTCCTCCTGCGGGTAGCGCTAGGACGGGGAAGGAGCGGCGGAATGAATCCGTCGTGGTGGGGAATGTGGGAGATCGGTTACGGACGGCGCGATGCATGTAAAACCCAGCAGCCAGCAAATCCGCCGGGGCAAGCGGCCATCGGCGGGGCTATTTCCGCGGTCAGTTCGATCACGCGCCTTTATCCGCACGTTTGAGTGATACCCGGTACCAACGGGGGGCACCCACGGCTCATCGACTGTCTCCCTTGGAGCAATTTCGCAGTTCCACGGCCCATCGCTCCGCCTCGCCCGGATGCCCATGCGCCCGCAACGCCAGGTCAATCTCGACCAGCGTCGGCTCCACCACCCGGTGCTTCGGATCGCCCGGCAAATCGGGCCGCACGGCCCGCGCCAGCGCCCAACACGCCCACGCCCGGCACTGCCGCTGCGCCCGGCGCGGCTCGTTCATCCGGTCGGCATAATGTTGAAAATGCACCCGGGGGTTGCCGAGAAACATGCCCGCTGGCGTGTTCGCGATGATCCACGCCATGGCCGCGTAGGGCAGCGGATGGTCCCGCAGCACCGCCTCATCGCCGCCCAGGTCAGCTCCCAACGCCCGGTCGAGACACAGCAATGCCCGGGCGGCAAAACCGCGCTGCCATAACGCGTGGGCATATTCGAGGCAGGCAAAATAGAACTCCCCTCCCCGGTCCGATTTTCGAAACGCGTGCAACGCGCGCCAGTCCAGACCCGCGCGCGGCGAGGGGAGCAGAGAACAGATCGGCAGCAGGGGAGGCATCAGTGCTTCGTGGCCCTGAATTTGTGCCACGTCAAACGCCCTCGCTGGTTCTTTCGCTTGGCGCCCGCTCCCGTTTCGACCACAACCGGCTGCCTGAATCCGTCTCCGACCCAGCCTTCGCTCCCGCCCACTCCACCGCCGCTCGTCAATGAGATCTCCGGCTGGCGCCGTGCCGCCCTGTGGCCGCTCGGGCTTCTGCTGCGCTGGTGGGGCAGGAGTCTCCGCTTCGAAACCCTGCCCGACGACCTGCGGAACTACATGAAAAACGACGAGCCTGTCGCCATTGTGCTCTGGCACAACCGGCTGTTTCTGGCCGCCGAGATCGTCCGGCGTTTCCGCGTCGGCCGCCCGGCGTACGCCTTGGTCAGTGCGAGCCAGGACGGTGCGTGGCTCACCGCCTTCTTCGCGCTCGCCCAATTGCGGACGGTCCGCGGCTCCAGCAGCAGGCTCGGCCGGGAGGCGGCCAACGCCTTGGTGGAAACACTGCGCGCCGGTCACGACATCGGCGTCACTCCGGATGGCCCGCGCGGCCCCTGCTACGAAGTCAAACCGGGCAGCGTGATCGTCGCCCGCCGGACTCGCGCGCCCATGGTGCTTGTGGGCGCCGAGTTTGAGTCGGCCTGGAGGCTCCGCAGTTGGGACCGGTTCTACGTGCCGAAGCCGTTTTCGCGCGTGCGCATGCGCTGCGAGGTGATCACGGCCGATCAACTCGCCGATCGCGACGCAGGCGTGGCCCTGCTCCGCGCCCGCTTGCTCGCCCTGAACCCGGACGCCAACGCGGCCGTCGGCGCCCGGTAGGATTCGCAAAGCCTAGAATTCTGGCGACAGCGTCACACTCGTGCCGCTGGCGGTCGTGAAATCCGGGCCGATACTCCACGTCTGGTCATTGACCAGGAACTTGAACACAAAACCGCTGGCCGATTCTCCGAGCCAAATCTGCCACAAGTCGTCGCCGACACAGTCCATCATCACGCCCTGGTCCCAGCTGAGACCGACGCCATCTCCGCGCAGATAAAGCGAATTTCCAAAACCCACATCGACCCGCGCGACAATGGCCGTGACCACCGGCTTGGCTTTGACCGGCACCACGACAGGCGCCGATTTGGCGCCGCGCCGGACCGGCGCAACGGATGCCGCGGGAGCGGCAGTTGCGACTTTCGCAGACTTGGCACGTGTGGCCGCAGCCGGAGTTGATTTCTTTGCGGCCGGTTGGGCAGCTTTGTTCTTTGTCGCTGGGGCTTGCGACTTTACGGATTTTGTAATGGTCTTTTTTTGTGCTGTCATGGTGTGGTCGGAGTGTGGCTAACCCCATATTCAAGGACGAAGGTAGCAAATCAAGGGCCAACACTCCAGATCCGTCTGAGTTTTCAGCGCCGTGACATTGGTCTTCAAAATGAAGCGCTAGAAACCGACGGCTCGAACAAGCCCAACGGATCCCGCTTCGCCCGGCGACACCCCGCCCTTTGAATGCGGTGTCGGGGTTGGTGGACCTGATCGGGATCAAACCGACGACCTCTTCGTTGCGAACGAAGCGCTCTATCAACTGAGCTACAGGCCCGTGAGGAAGGTGAGGTTTTGGGAAATCGTCGCGCGCAAGTAAACACCATTCTTTTGCCCGCAAAAATTCCCCGGCGCTTTCGCTTCTGGGCCGCATTTTGCGCCGACCAACGATGATCCGCTGCCCATCCGCGCTTGGACGCGCGAAAAAACCGCTGGGCGTGCGCAGGATGCGGCCTACTCCACGTCGGCGATGTGTCGGGCGAAAATCATCTTCCCGCCAGCGGTGGGCAGCGCACTGACAATCTCCGCCTGCACGCGCCGGCCGATGAACGCGCGGGCACCATTCACCACGACCATCGAGCCATCCTCGAGGTAACCCACCGCCTGGCCGTCTTCCTTGCCGGGTTTCACTAAATCCACGTCGAGACGTTCGCCCAGCATCAGTTCCGGGCGCAGCGATTTCGCCAGGGCGTTAAGATTCAACCAAGGCACGCCGTGGAACTCAGCCATCTTGGCCAGATTGTAGTCGGTCGTGAGCAATTTACCCCGCATCGACTGCGCCAGAAAAACCAGCTTGGCGTCCACGTCCTCCCGCTTCGTCACTTCGCTCTCGGTAATCCGGATGTCGAGATTCTTGATTTTCCGCAGTTCGTTCAGCACTTCCAGGCCGCGCCGGCCCCGGGCTTGCTTGTGCGGGTCGGAGGAATCCGCCACCAACCGGAGTTCGTTGAGCACAAAGCGCGGGATCACCAGCGCCGCGCTGAGGAATCCCGCTTCGCATACCCGCGCGATTCGCCCGTCGATCAGCACACTGGTGTCAACCACCACGAGCGGCACATCTACTTCGTGCGGAATAAAACGCACGTACGGAATCACGAGATTGAATTCATCCTTCCCGCGCAACGCGATCACCGCCGCGAGGTACGGGCAGACGACGAACAGCCCCAGCCGGATCAGGTAAATCGATGATGGATCCAACGTGCCCTGTTCGAGCAGGGGCGACGCGCCCACCATGTGCGCAATCAGCAACCCGACGCCGATGCCAAAGGTGATCGCCGAAAGTCCGCGCAGCGAAAATCCCTTCAGCAGCAGGTCGACCAGGACAACCAGCGCGCCGATTCCCAGGCCCACCAAAATTGCCATCGCCCGTTGGTGTTCGCCGGCCAGGACGGTGAATGAAATGAGCCAGCCCGCCGCAGCGCAAAGCGCGACAAAAGTGATCCGGATCGGCAGCAGAGTTTGATTCATGGAATGAGCCTTACCGCAACCGGGTCACGGTTGTCGCATGAAATAGATAATCAGCGGAACGCCAATCATGATTACGGTCAGGGCATAAAGCAGCCGCTGCACCCGGCGCCCCTGTTTTTTTTCAGCCTCGGTCGGTTCCATCCCCCGGAAGGCACCAAACCGGACGCGCCGAGACAACCCAATACTCCACTTTCCGCGACGCCGGTCGCCCGGCGGCTGTGCACCCCGCAAGTTTCGCTGGCTCTCCCCCGCCCGCCGTGCCAACTCCACCGTGTGAAATCTGCCCAGACCCCCGCCCCGCAACACTGGCTCGTCAAATCCGAACCCGCGACCTACGCGTGGGCTGACTTCGTCCGCGATGGCACCACCGCCTGGACCGGTGTCCGCAACTACGCGGCCCGCCTCCACCTTCGCGCCATGCAAACCGGCGACCGGGTGCTCGTATACGAGAGCGTATCCACCCGGGCGGTGCGCGGCATCGCCACCGTCTCCCGGACGGCATTTCCCGACGACACCGCCGATGAGCCCGGCTGGGTCGCCGTGCAACTCGACGTGGTGGGGGCCCTGGCCCACGCCGTGAGCCTGGACCAGATCAAGGCGGACCCGGCACTCGCCAACATGACGTTGCTCCGCAACTCCCGCTTGTCAGTGCAACCGGTCACGGCGGCCGAATTCGCCCGCGTGGTCCGCCTCGGGGCCCGCGGTTAGCGATCGCCACTCGACACCGCACCCGGTTTTTGCGTGCCTCCGAAGGTGCCCCTTCCCGCCCAATTGACCATCCTCGCCCCCGGCCTGCTCGGCGCTTCGGTGGCACGTGCCGCGCGCGCACACGCCGCCGCCCGGCGCATCGTGCTCTGGGCGCGCCGCCCCGAAACCCGCCTCGCCCTGCGCGCACAGCCTTGGTGCGATGCGGTGGCCGACACCCCCGAGGAAGCGGTGCGCGAGGCCGGGCTCGTGGTCGTGGCCGCGCCCGTCGACCGGATTGTTCCGCTGCTGCGCCAGATCGCCCCGGCCCTCGCCGCGGGCACGGTCGTCACCGATGTCGGCAGCGTGAAAGGCGAGATCGTGCGACTCGGCACCGAGGCCCTCGCGCCCCGCGCACACTTCGTCGGCGCGCACCCGATGGCGGGCTCCGAGCAGACCGGCTGGGAACATGGCACCGCCAGCCTCTTCACCGGCCGGACCTGCTTTGTCACTCCCCGGCCCGAAACCGCCGCCCACGCGCTCGAGGTCGTGGTCGCCTTCTGGCATCTGCTCGGCGCCGAGGTGGTCACGGTCGGGCCGGATCAGCACGACGAAATCGTGGCGCACATCAGCCACCTCCCGCAGGTGCTCGCCACCTGCCTGTGCGACTTTCTCGCCACGAAAAACCCCGGCTGGCGGAATCACGCGGGGGGCGGCCTGCGCGACACCACCCGCATCGCCGGCAGCGACGCCCGGATCTGGCGGAGCATCCTCGAACAGAATCGCGACGAGGTGCTGCGCGCACTCCGCGAGTTCCAGCATGAATTGCACCTGTTTCAGGCCGCGCTCTCCAATCGCGACTATCCCGAGGTCGCCGCCCGCCTCGAGCGCGGCAAAGTCTATCGCGATCAATTCCGCCCGTTGCCGTGACGATGGACTTCGCCGCCGAATTTCAGCGCCATCGGGCCTCCGTCGAACAGGGCCTCGCGCAGCATGTCCCCCCGGCCGACACGCGGCCCGGCCGCCTGCACGCCGCCATGCGCTACAGCCTCGGGGCGGGCGGCAAACGGCTGCGGCCCGTGCTCCTGCTGGGCGCGGCCGAGCTGGTGGGCGCGACCGCCGCGGCCGCCGTGCCCGCGGCGGTCGCGATTGAGTGCCTCCATACGTATTCGCTGATCCATGACGACCTCCCGTGCCTCGACAATGACGATCTGCGCCGCGGCCGGCCGACGGTGCACCGGGCCTACGACGAAGCCACCGCCCTCCTCGCCGGCGACGCGCTGCTGACCCACGCGTTTGCCTTGCTCAGCACCGCCTACGCCGCCCGGCCCGCGCTCGCCCATGCCCTCCTCCGCGAGCTGGCCGACGCCGCTGGCAGCCGGCGCCTCATCGGCGGCCAGATGGAGGATCTCCTGGCGGAAAAAAAAGCGGACGCCACCGCCGCCGAACTGGAGTTTATCCACTTGAACAAGACCGCCGCGATGATCGAGGCCGCCCTGGTGATGGGCGGGCTCATCGGCGACGCGTCGGAAACCGATCTCGCCGCGCTCCGCCGCGCCGGGCGGCACCTCGGGCTGGCGTTTCAAATCATCGACGATGTGCTGGACGCGACGGCGGACAGCGCGACCCTCGGCAAGACGGCCGGCAAGGACGCCCGCGCCGATAAAACGACCTACGTCAAGTTGCACGGGGTCGACGAGTCGCGACGGTTGGCCCGGGTCCACACCGCCAGCGCGCTCCAGGCCCTCGCCGGCCTTCCGGGCGAGACGACGTTCCTCACCGCCTTGATCGAATCGCTCGTCAGCCGCGGCGCGTGACGCCGGGCCGGAAGCGACCTGCAAAAGCGAATCCAATGAAAGGGCGAACCCGATGTCCTCATCGGGATTTGTGCCGGACACTCTCAAATCAGCCCGTTGGGGACAACGGGCTCCACCTCGGCCTGAATCGATACGGGTTAGCCCAACCTGTTGGTCTCAATGAACGCACCAGAAACTAACGCGAAGCTCGCGGAGCAGCGAGTTTCTCCTCCGCGTTCTTCGCGAGCTCCGCGTTTCCCAATCCAGGTTAGCGGCACCACCGTCCATCCCTCCATGCCACCAAGGCGAAACGAACCCGCCTCACCCCAGGGACAACTTGTACTCCACCGACTCCCGCAACGCCTCCCAGCTGGCGTCGATGATGTTGTCGCTCACGCCCACCGTGCCCCAGATTTTGTTGCCGTCACCGCTTTCGATCAACACGCGGGTGCGGGAGCCGGCCCCGCTGTTGCCCTCGAGGATTCGCACCTTGTAGTCGCGCAGCTTCACGTCGCGCAGCTGCGGATACGTCGTTTCCAGCGCCAAACGCAACGCCCGGTCCAGCGCGCCGACCGGACCGGTCTCCTCCGCGACCGTGTGCAGGGTCTCGCCGTTCACCTTTAACTTTACCGTGGCCTCGGCCCAGAGTTCGCCGCCATGGCGCTCGATGATGACCCGATAACCCTCGACCGCGAAAAACTCCCGCCGCTGCCCGAGGTGCCGCGCCACCAGCAACCGGAACGACGCATCCGCCGCCTCAAACTCATAGCCGCGAAACTCCCGCTCCTTCAGCTCCTCGATCAACCCCTTCATCTCGGGGCGTTTCTCGTCGAGCTCGATCCCCAGCTCCTTCGCCTTCAAGGCGAGGCTGCTGCGGCCGGCCATGTCGGACACCAGCACGCGCGTGCGATTGCCGACCAGCGCCGGGTCGATGTGCTCGTAGCTGCGGGCGACCTTTTGCGCCGCATTCGCGTGCAACCCGCCCTTGTGCGCGAAGGCCGAGTGCCCCACGAAGGGCGCCTTTGGGTCCGGCCGCAGATTCGCCAGTTCGTCAAAGAACAATGAGAGGTCGCGGAGCTGCGCGAGCCTGGCCGCGCAGTGCGCTGTACGCCCCATCTTCAGCACCAGGTTGGGCAGCACCGTCGCCATGTTCGCATTGCCGACGCGCTCGCCGTAGCCGTTCATCGTGCCCTGCACCAGCGTCGCCCCGACCGCCACGCCTCCGAGGGTGAGCGCGACGCCGAGACCGCTGTCGTTGTGACAATGCACTCCGATCTTATCCCCGCCAAACTCCCGCACCGCCCGGCCCACGATGTCCTTGAACTCGTCGACGAGCGTGCCGCCGTTGGTGTCGCACAGCGTGAGGTTGGCCGCCCCACCCCGCAGCGCGGCCGCCAGCGTCTGCATCGCGTATTCCGGATCCGCTTTGTAGCCGTCAAAAAAATGCTCGGCGTCATAAATCACCTCGCGCCCCTGCGCCACGAGGTACCGCGTCGAGTCCTCGATCATCGCGAGATTCTCCTCGCACGTCGTACGGAGAATCTCCGTCACATGCAGCGTCCAAGTCTTGCCCACGATCGTCAGCACCGGCATCCCGCTGTCGAGCAGGGTCCGCAGCTGACCGTCTTCATCCGCCCGGGCCCCGGCGCGCCGGGTCGAACCGAAGGCCGCGAGCCGCGCGTGCTTCAGGCGCAGCTTTTGCGCCTCGTGAAAGAATGTGATGTCGCGCGGATTTGATCCCGGGAAGCCGCCCTCAATGTAATCGACCCCGAAATGATCCAGCTTCTCCGCAATCAGCAGCTTGTCGGTGACGGAGAAACTGATCCCCTCACCTTGCGTGCCATCGCGCAGGGTCGTGTCGTATATCTTGACGGCGTTGCTCATGAGAAGAGGCAACGCTTGCGGCGCCCACGGTGGCTGGCAAGGGAGCTTTTCCGGCCTGATGGGCCGAACATCCGGTCGCGACGAACCGAAACAAATCATGACTCCGCGTCTGGCGCCAATTCGCTCTGAAACGCAGGCATGTCGGAACGTCGGCAAGCTTTACCTGACTACAGCAAGTTTCGGAGTTCAAGGCTGCTAGTGGGCCGACCGCAAAGTAGCGTGACAAGTAGCGGCGAGCGCCAGCGAGTGGAGCGCGCCGGTGGTCCACTCGCTGGCGCTCGCAACTACACGTCACGAAAGTTATTGGTCGCGCCACGAGCCCGGACATTTCGCACCGCGGCACCCGCAACCGAAGGAATCGAACCGCTGGTCACAGAGGTCACTGAGGCCCGGCAGGAGGTCACAGAGAATACCACCGGAAAAGAACGCCCGCTCCTCCGCTCTGTCGCCTCTCTTTTCCCTCCGTGATCTCGGTGGCAAAAAATCGTCTCAATCAGGATCTAATGTGAAGTGGTCAATAATGTGGAGTGGAGCGGCCGTCGTTGGCTCTGAACGGCGAGCCCTTGGCGGGGTGACTCCACATTATTGACGGAGGATGCCGACGCTCCGGTGTGTCACGGGGCATGAAAACAAAT
>SXSC01000375.1 GCA_005792355.1 Opitutaceae bacterium | reverse complement strand
GTGGGTCGCGTTTTCCTCGAAAAAGTCGACGGCGAGTATCAAGGCGCGGCGTTTCCGTTTCTCTCCGGGTTCGCGTCCGGCGTGGTGCGGCTGCTCTTCGCGCCCGACGGCAGCCTGCTCGTCGGCATGAGCAGCCGCGGCCGGTCGTCGCTCGGCACGCAAGCCTACGGGCGGCAGCGCGTGCGCTGGAACGGCACGACGCCCTTCGCGATCCAGGAAATGCGCGCGCAGCCCGACGGCTTCGAGTTGGTCTTCACCACCGAGATCGACCCGGCGACCGCGGCGCTCCCCGCCTCCTACTCGGCGCAGAGCTGCACCTACCTCTATTCAAACGCCTACGGCAGCGCCGAAATCGGCACGCTCCCGTTGAGCGTAGCGAGCGCCACCGTCAGCGCGGATCGTCGGCGCGTCCGCTTGAAGCTCGACGGCCTCCGCGCCCACTACGTGCACGAACTCCGCGCCACCGGCGTGCGCTCCGCGGCGGGTGCAGCGCTCGCGCATCCCGACGCCTACTACACGCTCAACCGCATCCCGCGGCCAGCGGTAACAGTCTCGGCGCTTTCGCTGCGATTGGCGGGAAGCGGCATGGACAACGCGATGCGGGGGGCGACAACGTGCGCTTTCCCGCCCCGTCTCACCGCCCTCCCCATGAAACGCCTTTCGCGTGCCCTGCCGTGGTCCTCCCTCCTCTGCGCACTCGGCGCGCCCGTCCCCGTGGCGCTCGCCGCTGAGCCACCGCTCGACCTCGCGATCGTCAACGCCCGCATCGTCGATGGCGCGGGCAACCGGTGGTTCAGCGGCAGCATCGGCGGCGGCTGTGCGGCCGTGAATTCGGCCGCACGCCGATGGAGCACGTCACCTACATGAGAATACGACAGGCCCAGACGTTGCTGGAGACGACCGGGAACATGCTGGAGCACATCGCGGCGAGCGTCGGCTACCACAGCAACGACGTGTTTACGCGCGCGTTTGTGCGCTGCGTGGGCGTGACGCCTTCGCACGATCGCGAACGGCGGTGAGGGCGGCGTGCGGGGACGGGACGAAGGGGACGGCGGCGTGCGGCCGGAGGGCAGCGCCGAGTGCGACGAATCGCAGTCGCGCGCTGCGCACGGTCTACTTCGTTGAAGGTGCGGGCGCAGGCGTCGGCGCGGCTTTCTTCTTTTTTGCGTTGGGGTCGCGCGGTTTCGGGTGGCCGACTTTGTCCCAAGTCGGCGCGCCGGGGGTGGGCGGAAGTTCTTCGATCGTGACGTCTTTAACTTGGACGAGGGCGATGCCGCCGCTGTGAATTTGGAGCGCGATCTTGCCGTCGAGGGCGACGGAGGGATCGGCTTCGGTGTAGTCGAGGGTGGGGACGCCATTGATCCACGCGCGGATGCGGGGACCTTCGGCACGGATGCGATAGTCGTTCCAGTCGCCTTTTTTCACGGCGGCGTCCGCGGCGGCGGCGTCAAGGGGCTCGGCGATGACTTTGTTGCGGCGGGACTCGTCGTAGAGCTTGCCCCACCACTTGTCGCCCGCGTCGACCTGATAGCCGCTCATTTCGGTATCGGCGGGAACGCGCAGGCTGCGGATCTGCACGCCGCTGTTGATCATGCCGGTCTTGGGATCGCCGGTGAGCTTGAGTTTGAGGCGGAGATCGAAGTTTTGAAATGACTTCGTGGTCGCGCAGAAAAAATTGCGCGGGATTTTTTCCGTGGTGGAGCCGCCGGTGAGCGCACTGTCCTGGACGCGCCACCATTTGAGGTCGCCCTCCCAGCCGGCGAGGGTCTTGCCGTCGAAGAGGGAGGTGGCCGGGGCCGCGTGGGCAGGAAGGAACGCGCCGAACAGGAATAAGGCGGCAAAGAACAGGCGGATGATAGGGCGGGTGATCATGGGGGAGTTGGAGGTGGACGGAGAAGGAGAGCGCCAATCTTCGCTGATTTTGCTGAGCGGTAAAGCTTCGCCTGATCGGCGAAGCGAGGCGGTGGTGGAGTGATTTCTGGTTCTGAATTATTAGCGAGGACCGATGTGCCGCCCGTTTCGTTTCTTTTACCCAGCGGCGCGGTAGCAACGACGGCTCGATTCGTTGGCGGAATCGCGCCTCGCCTCCGCGCCGATTGGGCCATCATGTTCCAACTGGTTCATCCCTTCGTCCCGCCGCCTCCTCGCATGAGCAAAAGATCCGACTGCAAGAAACCGCTCGCGGCTGCCAACAGCAACTAATCCGGTCTGCTGGATGGCATCGGCGAATTGCTGGAAGCCGCCCGCCGTGCGTCCGCGCGCACTGTCAATGCGTTCATGACAGCGACGTATTGGGAAAGTGGGCGACGTATTGTGGAGTTTGAGCAGGGCGGTGCAGATCGTGCGAAATATGGACGGGGACTACTGGTCCGGCTTTCGGCAGATTTGGGCAAACGCTGCGGGCGTGGTTTTTCGCCAGATAACTTGGAATCCATGCGGCAATTCTACCGTGCGTTTCCTGCCACCATGATTTCCGAGACACCGTCTCGGAAATTCATTTCCTTCGATCTTCGCGATCTGGCCCGCGCGTTTCCGTTGCCTTGGTCGGATTACGTTCTGCTGATCCGGCGTTCGCGCTCACCGGAGGCACTGGCCTTTTACCATACTGAAGCCCTCCGCGGCGGCTAGTCGGTGCGGCAGCTCCAGCGCCAGATGGCCAGCCAGTTTTACGAACGCACGGCCCTCTCGCGCAACAAAGTCGCGATGCTGGCCAAGGGCGCAAAAGCGCAGCCCGGTGACGCCGTCAGCGCCGACGAAGAAATCCGCCACCCGCTCGTCCTGGAATTTCTCGGCCTGCGCGATGAGTACTCCGAGACCGATCTCGAGGACGCCCTGGTGCGTCACATCGAGAGCTTCCTCCTCGAACTCGGCAACGACTTCGCCTTCGTCGGCCGCCAGCGGCGCCTGCGCATCGACGACGAATGGTATCGCGTGGACCTGCTCTTCTTTCACCGCCGGCTCCGCGCCCTCGTGATTTTCGATAAGAAACTCGGTCGCTTCACTCACGCCGACGCCGGCCAGATGAACGTCTATCTGAACTATGCTCGCGAACACTGGGTGCAGCCCGGGGAGAATCCTCCGATCGGCGTCATTCTCTGTTCCGGAAAAGGCGAGGCGCTCGTGCGCTACGCCACCGACTCGCTGCCGACGAAGCTGCTCGTGCGCGAATACCTCACGGCGCTGCCCGACGAGAAAGTGCTGGCTGGCGAGCTGGCGAGAACCCGCCGAAAACTGGAGGCAAAGAAATGAGCGCACGAGCGGCCAAGAACAAACGATCTCTCATTTCGGCCAGCGATGTGAAGTTCATCAAGTTGGGCCAGGAGGGAAAATGGGAAACCGAGTGCATCGAAGGGAGATCGCCGTGCATACGTCTCGGCTTTCGCAGCAAACAGCACGGCGAGTGCTTGGCGGGCGATTGGGACGCGGTCTTCCGCCATTGGTCAGGCCCGGGCGGAAAAACAAAAGGTAAAGCAACCGAATTCACCAACCAGGTGAAAGCTTTCTACTCCGCACCGGAGTCGACGCTCTGGGTCACATTCTACAAACGAAAGCTATTCTGGTGCTTTGTGTCCTCGAAGGTAGTCGAACTCCCGGACGAAACGCGCATCCGGCGGACCTTGAGTGAATGGTCATGCCGCGACGTGGCCGGCAACGAACTCCACATCGACAATTTGAGCGGCGCGCTGACCAAGGTGCAGGGATTCAGGGGCACGATTTGTTCGGTCGATCAGGCCAACTACCTCCTGAAACGCTTGAACTGCGAGTTGTTGCCCGAGGTGGCCCATGCGGTGGAGTGCCTGCGAGTGCTGGAACAATCCCTGCCGGCCTTGATCCGAAAGCTGGGGTGGAAAGACTTTGAGCTTTTGTGCGATTTGATCTTCACCCGGGCTGGGTGGCAGCGGATTGGGTCAGTGGGCCGGACTCAGAAAACGATCGACTTGGAGCTGCTTTCACCGGTCAGCGGCAATCGAGCGGCCGTGCAGGTAAAGTCCCGGGCGGATTTGAAAATCTTTCGAGATTACGAGGAGCGGTTCGCAGAACTGCCGCAATACTCCGAAGTTTACTTCGCAGTTCATTCGCCGAGCGCCCAACTCCACGAGCATCAGCCGGAATCTCGCGTCGTGCTGTTGACCGCCAAACATCTGGCCAGACTCGTCGTATCCGCCGGGCTGGCCGACTGGCTCGTGCAGAAAACGTCCTGAAGCCGGCCGTCACTTACTTTGCGTTGCCCGTCATTTGTCCCAGCAACGCCTCGGCACAGGCGCGGACGAAGGCGGGGGTGTTGATTTCGAGGTCGAGGAACGGGATGTCGGGGCGGAGGTGGGATTTCAGCGCAGAGATGAGTGCCGCGTCGGCGGCCGGATCGTGAAACGCTTGGCCGGCGGCGCTGATGATGCTGATGGCGCGGCGGGGGAGGAGGACCGCGATGGCGGCACCAAACGGGCGCAACGCTAGGCCTGCACATTGCCCACAATTCGCCCCTGACAAATGCCAGTTGCAGAGGGCGGATCGAAGGAAGGGCGGTTTTCAACCGCCCAAAGCCGGTTCGCCGATCGTACTTCGGCGGTTGGAAAACCGCCGCTCCGGTGGGGCGACAGGCGGATTTGCTGAAACAGAATAGTGGGCCAAGCGCAGGCAAGCCGCCGCTCCGTCGGCCGTGAACTTCACCGCAACTTGAAGAAGTGGCCGTCCGCATTGACCTCGGACGGATTTGGCCTCTGATCCGGCCAGCCGGTCCGGCGGCGATGCGCTTTTTGGGAGCGTTGCTCCGGAATAACCCACCGCCTCACCGCTCAAATACTCAACTCCATGCTCATTCGCACCCCCCAGAATTGGGATCTGCCCGAATCCGCCGCCACGCCCGAACGCGACTACCTGCTCCGCCCGCGCCGTGATTTTCTCAAGACCATCGGCTACGGCGCCGCCGGGATGGCGGGCGGCGCGCTCACGTCGCACGAACTCCTCGCCACCACCGCGGGTTTCCCGACCCGGATGAATCCGGACCACCGCGACCCCGCGTTGAAGCCCACGCCCTACGAGCTCGTTACGAGCTACAACAATTTCTCCGACTTCGGCACCGGCAAGGACGAGCCCAAGCCCAACGCGAACAAGGGCTGGAAAACCGAGCCGTGGACCGTCGAGCTCGGCGGGCTGATCCGCAATCCGGTGAAGATCGACGCCAACGATCTGGTGAACAAGATGGGTGGCGCGGAGCAGCGGGTTTACCGTTTCCGCTGCGTCGAGGCGTGGTCGATGGTGAGTCCGTGGGACGGCTTTCCGCTCGCGAAGCTGATCGCGTTCGCGGACCCGAAGCCTGAGGCGAAGTTTGTCACCTTCACCACTTTCAACGACCCGAAGAACGTGCCCGGCCAGCGCGGCACCGCGCTCGACTGGCCCTACTTCGAGGGCCTGCGGCTCGACGAGGCGAACCACGATCTCTCGTTCATCGCGACCGGCATCTACGGGCGCCCGATTCCAAATCAGAACGGGGCGCCGCTGCGGCTGGTGGTGCCGTGGAAGTACGGTTTCAAGTACGGCAAATCGATCGTGAAGATCGACTTCGTGGCGAAGCAGCCGCGCAACACCTGGCAGGTGTTGCAGGCCCGGGAGTATGGTTTCTATGCAGGATGGAAGCGAGCTGGTGGAAGAGCTCCAAACTCGTGTCGAACGTGAGCTTCTTCCTGTCATTCGCGGGCCGGCTCACATCGACCTGGTGTATGACTGGGGAGTGATCATTCCTGATGGAGTGGTTTGTTTCCAG
>SXSC01000374.1 GCA_005792355.1 Opitutaceae bacterium | reverse complement strand
GACGTTCTCGCTCATGCTCTGGGCGCCGTCGTGGGGCGGCATGCTGAACGGCCTGCTCACGCTCCGCGGCGCCTGGCACAAGCTCCGCACGGATCCCGTGCTCAAATTCATGGCCGCCGCCGTCACGTTCTACGGCATGGCGACGTTCGAGGGGCCGCTGCTCTCCATCAAGTCGGTCAACGCCCTGGCCCATTACACCGACTGGATCATCGGTCACGTGCATGCCGGGGCGCTCGGTTGGAACGGGTTCATGGCCGCCGGCATGATTTACTGGCTGCTGCCCCGCCTCTGGAACAAACCGCTTTATTCCGTCCCGCTCGCCAACCTTCATTTCTGGCTCGGGACCGTCGGCATTCTGCTCTACGTCGCGGCGATGTGGACCAGCGGCATCACCCAGGGGTTGATGCTCAACGCCACGACCGACGGCGGCACCGTCCTCGCGTATCCGAACTTCCTCGACACGCTGAACACCATCCGTCCGCTCATGCTCATGCGGGTGATCGGCGGCGGGCTCTACCTCGCCGGCTTCCTGGTGCTGGCGTACAACATGTGGCGGACCCTGCAGGGTGCGCAACCCGTCAACGGCACGGTCGAGGTGTTCGCCGACGAAGCGTCGCCGGCCCCGGCGGAATCCCGCCTCGGGTTGCTCGCCACCTTCCTCAACCCACCGGTGATGTTCTCGATCCTCGGCACGGGTTTTGTCTGCGCGTGGATGTTTGGCAACCATGTGCTCAGCATCGCGGGTCTGGTCGGCGCGATGGTCTGCGTGATCCTGGCCTATGCCCATTGGGAGTCCCGGGGCAAGGCCTGGGCCGGCTGGTATGACCGCCTGCTCGTCAACACCGCGCCGTTTACGATTCTCACCTTCGTGGCGGTCGTCGCCGGCGGCCTGATCCAGATTATCCCGACGGTGATCACCCACCGGGCCGCCAATATCGACGATCGCAAGCAGGTGCCCTATTCTCCCCTCGAACTTGCCGGACGTGACCTCTACGTGCGCGAGGGTTGCTTCACCTGCCACTCCCAGATGATCCGCACCCTCGTGCCGGACGTGCTCCGGTACGGCGACTATTCCCGCCTCGGCGAATCCATTTACGATCATCCGTTCCAATGGGGCTCCCGGCGCAACGGTCCCGACCTGGCGCGCATCGGCGGCAAATATCCGCATGTCTGGCATCTGCGTCACATGGAGGATCCGCGGGCGATTTCCGTCGGTTCCAACATGCCCTCGTACCCGTGGCTCCTGACCAACGCCACCGATGTCGGTGCCCTGCCGTCCAAACTGTCCGTCCAGCGCCTGCTCGGCATTCCGTATCCCAACTGGACTCCGGAGCAAATCTCCACGCGGGTGGCCGAGCAGGCCAAGGGCATTGCCGACGAGTTGCGCACCGCGGGCGCGTTCGTCGCGCCGGAAAAGGAAATCGTCGCGCTCATCGCGTACCTCCAGTGCCTCGGTCGTTCGGAAACGGTGGGGACGCCCCGCCCGGCGAAATAAGCCGCCGACCGCCGACCGCCGACCGCCGCCCCCGCCCAACTTCCAACTCCCAACTCCGATCTCAAATCTCAGATTTCAGATCTGAGATCTCAGATTTCCGATTCCCCTCCCATGTTTCGCCGTCTTGTCTTCGAAAACACCGCCGCCCTTTTTACCTTGGTGGCGTTTTTTACCGCCGCGTCGATCTATGTCTCAATCGCGTGGCGGGCGATCCGGATGAAACGCCCGCAAGTCGAGCGCCTCGAAAATCTGCCCTTTGCCACGGCCACTCCCTCTGCCCGCCATGACACCGATGCCTCCCACCCAGTCTGAAGAAGATCCGCTGCGTCCGCACTCGTACGACGGCATCCAGGAATACGACAAGAGCCTGCCGAACTGGTGGCTCTACACGCTTTACATCACGATCGTGTTTTGGGTGGGCTATTGGGCCTACTACGAATGGTTCCGCGTCGGCCGGAGCGAGGCGGAAATCGTCACGACCGCGATGTCCCAGATTGAGGCCGCGCGCCTCGCCACCACCCAGCTCGATGATGCCAGCCTCTGGCAGATGAGCCGGAATGCCACGTTCGTGGCGGCGGGCAAAGTCATCTACGACAGCAACTGCGCCGCCTGCCACTTCGCCAGCCTGCGCGGCAAGGCGGAGAATCCGGCCGCCATCGGTCCTGATCTCACGGATACGATGTGGACCCACGGCGGCAAGCCGACGCAGGTTTACGAGCTCATCAACAAGGGGGTGCTCGCCAAGGGCATGCCGACCTGGGGCCCCGTGCTGGGTGCGCGGAAGATGGGCGAAGTCACGGCCTACATCATGAGCAAGCACCAGGAGGGTGAATCGATCGTGATTGCTCCGGCCGCCACGCCGTAGCACGGCATTGGTGGCACCCACATGCCGCATGAGCTCAAAGCATCCCCAACCCCGACTCCCGCCGCCCAACGTCCCCCGGTAGCGGCCGCCGCCGCCCGCGCGGCCCCGAGCCTCGACTCGGTCACCACCATCCGGACCGACGGGTCGCGGCCGTTTCTGCACCCGGCGGACACGTCGGGCCGGTTCACCATCGGCCGTCAGGTCTCGGCGCTGGCGCTGATCGCCTTCTATCTTTCTTTGCCGTGGATAACGGTGAATGGTTTCCCGGCCGTGTTTCTCGATTTGGCCGAACGGCGATTTCATTTGTTTGGCCTGACCTTTGCCGCGCAGGACATGTGGCTGCTGTTTTTTGTGATCACCGGTCTGGGCTTTTCGCTCTTCTTCATCACGGCGCTCCTCGGTCGGGTGTGGTGCGGTTGGGCGTGCCCGCACACCGTGTTTCTGGATCACGTGTACCGCCGGATCGAGCGCTGGATCGAGGGCGACGCGGTGCAGCGCCGCGCCTTGGAAAGGGCGCCGCTCTCCGGGGAAAAGATCTTCAAGCGCACTCTCAAACACGGGCTTTATTGGTTGGTTTCCGCGATCATCACCCACCTGTTTCTCGCGTACTTTGTCTCACTGGCCGAAGTCTGGGAAATGATGCGGCACGCCCCGACGGAACACTGGGGCGCGTTTGGATTCATCGCGGTCGCCACCGCCATCCTTTACTTCAACTTCGCCTGGTTTCGCGAGCAGATGTGCATCGTGCTTTGCCCCTACGGGCGCATTCAATCCGTGCTGATCGACGATCACTCGCTCGTGATCGGGTACGACGCGAATCGCGGCGAGCCGCGCGGTCATCGGCGCCCCGCCCCCGCGCATCCGCCGCTGGATGCTCGCCCCGCCCCCCTCACCGGTGAAGCAAACCCAAAGTGTAACCTATTAGGTTACAAACGCGCGGAGTCGCCGATCGTCGTGGCGGGCCGTGCTTCCGCTGAAGCCATGGCGAAGCCGGGTGACTGCGTGGCGTGCAACCGCTGCGTGCACGTCTGTCCCACGGGCATCGACATTCGCCAGGGCCTGCAGATGGAGTGCGTCGGTTGCACCGCCTGCATCGACGCCTGTGACGATGTCATGGTGCGGATGCACCAGCCGCGCGGGCTGATCCGCTACGATTCCCAAGTCGCGTTCAGCGGACAACGCACCCGCTGGTTCCGGCCACGCATTTTTCTCTATTTTGGGTTGCTGCTCGCCGGGGCCAGTGCCGCGGGCTGGGCGATTTCCGTGATCAAACCGGCAAATTTCGGCGTCACGCGCATGACGGGGGCTCCCTACATCGTCGATGACGCCGCGGTGCGAAATCAGTTTTTGGTGCGCATCGTGAACAAGCGCAACCAGCCGGCGCAGTTTGTCGTCCGCATCGATCAGGCGCCCGCCGGGATCAAACAGTTGGGTTTCGACCACATCGTGGAAATCGGGCCGATGGGAGAGCTCGTGCAACCGCTGATTTTGCAGCAGGCGCGCGCCGGCTACCAGGGGCCGTTCCACGTTCGAGTCCGGGTCGAGGAGGCGTCGGGCCGGTTTACCCTCATGCGCGAGGTCGAATTCCTCGGGCCCGAGGCGCGGCTGCTCCGGGAGGACGAGGAGGAAAAACGTGAACGAGAACGGCGCAAAAAATAAACCCTCGCGACTCTGGCTCTGGTTCGTCGCCGCCTTTGTCTTGCAGGCGATGGCGTGGACCGCGTGGTTCGTGATTGCCGCGCAAAACAAGGTGCAGGAAGTGCCGCTGGTGCGGACTCGTTGATCCGATGGAACTCGCCGCCGTCAACTCCCCCGCCGCCGCGTTCATCGCAGGTCTGGTCACCAGCCTGCACTGTGCCGGCATGTGCGGGCCGCTGGCGTGCAGCCTGATGCCAGTGCGGGGCGATCGCACCGACGCGCACACCGTTGCCACCGTTTACCATCTTTGCCGGCTGACCGGTTACGCGCTGCTCGGTGCCCTGGCGGGCGGAATCGGTCGTGCGCCGCTGACGTGGATGTCCCAGCCGGCGCTGCGTTGGCTGCCGTGGCTGCTCGTGATCTTTTTTGTGGCGCTGGCGCTGCGCTGGGATCGTTTCCTGCCGAAACTCGCCGCGCTTGGGCGTTTCACCTGGCGGATGCAGGCGTGGATGCGCGGTCGTTCGCGGGTCGAGGCGGCGGCCGCTCTCGGGCTCGCGACGCCCTTGCTGCCGTGCGGACCGCTGTACTTTATCGTGGCGCTGGCGTTGCTCGCCGGTTCGGCGCTGCGTGGTGTCGAGGTGATGCTCGCGTTCGGGCTCGGCACCGTGCCGCTCCTCTGGCTCGCGCAGTCCCAATTCCACTGGGTGCGGCAGAAACTCTCGCCCCTCTGGCTGAATCGCACGCGCACCACGCTGGCGCTGGTGACCGCGGCCATGATCGGCTGGCGCCTCCGCGCCACGCTTGGTTTCCCCGGGCCGGATCCGCTGAACTTCGTGTGCTTCTGAGATGAGCACGGTTCTGACAACTGGAGTGGCGACGCCCCCGTCGCCGGCAAATGGGCCGAGGTCGTCGCAGTCTCAGGTCACGCCCGTCTGCCATCACTGCGGTGCGCCGTTGATCGACGATCGCATGCGCACGACCGGCTTTTGTTGCGCGGGCTGCAGCTATGTTTTTCGCCTCGTCCACGAACACGGCCTCGATGGTTATTATCGGATCAAGGACGACGTCACCGCGCCCGCCGACGCCGCCGTGTTTCAACCGCGCGATTACGCGTGGCTGGAGGTCGCCCAACGCGAGGCGGAGGTCGTTGCTCGTCCGATTCCCGAGCTGACCCTCGACGTGCAGGGCATCTCTTGCGCTGGCTGCGTCTGGTTAATTGAGCGGGTTTTTCAGCAATTGCCCGGCGCGCGGGGCATCGTCGTCAACGCGCAGTATGGTACGATGCGGCTGCGCTGGGTGCGCGGCGAATTCTCGGCGGTCGATTTCGCGCGCAAGCTGCAGGCCTTTGGATATCTCGCGGGACCGGCGGGCGAGACCGTCGGCGAACCTGAGAGTCGCGGGCTCGTGAAACGCATCGGCCTCTGCGCGGCCTTTGCGATGAACGTCATGCTCTTTTCGCTGCCGACTTATTTCGGCATGGAGCGGACGTATGAATGGGCCGGGCTTTTTGGCCTGCTGAACGTCGCCTTTGGTACGCTGAGCCTGCTCGTTGGCGGCACGTATTTTCTGGTGCGCGCCGTCCGCGCGCTCCGGGAACGCGCGATGCACCTCGATCTGCCGATCGCGATCGGGATTGCGGGCGCGTATCTCGGCTCGCTCTACGGCTGGCTCGCGGGCGAGGAGCGGTTCATCTACTTCGACTTCGTCTCGGCCTTCATCCTGTTGATGCTCGTTGGGCGGTGGGCGCAGGTTGCCGCCGTGGAGCGCAATCGCCGTCGCCTCCTCAGTCAGCAGCCGAAACCCCAGCGGGTCCGGCTGGCCGGGGGTGCTGAAATCGCGCCGGAGAAACTTTGTGCCGGCCAGATCTTGCTCCTGAGTTCGGGCCAGATCCTTGCGGTGGAGTCGCGGCTCGAGAGCGCCGCGGCCTCTTTGTCCCTCGCGTCGATCAACGGCGAGGCCGCCCCGCGGATTTTTCGCGCCGGGCAGCGCGTCCCGGCGGGCGCGGTCAATCTCGGTCGGGACGAAGTGCGGCTGCTCGCGCTGCAGGCGTGGCCCGAGTCGCTGCTCGCCCAGTTGCTCCAGCCGGGGGACCGTCCGGGCGAACGTCACGTGCTGTTGGAGCGCATCGTGCGCGGCTATGTCGTCGGCATCCTCGCGGTCGCCCTGATCGCGGGCCTCGCCTGGTGGTTTGGCTCCAGCGACGCATTGCGCACGTGGGCTGTGGTGATCGCCGTGCTGGTCGTCTCCTGTCCGTGCGCGATCGCCCTCGCGTTTCCACTGGCGGATGAGATGGCGACCGTCGCGCTGCGCCGCCGCGGGGTCTTCGTGCGTGAAGGCGACCTCTGGCCGAAACTCGCACGCGTGCGCCACCTCGTCTTCGACAAGACCGGCACGCTCACGCTGGAGACGCCGGTGCTGCAAAACCCCGCCGCACTTGCTGAACTCGACCCGGCCGCGCGCCGGGCTTTGTTCGACCTCGTAAGCGACAATCCCCATCCGGTCAGCCAGTGCCTGCTCGAGAATCTCCTCGCGTCCGGCCCCGTCGATTTGCCCAACCCGGCAGTGCCGTCTGCAACCGCTGTCGATTCGACCGCGCCCAACCAGGCGCACGAGACGATCGGCTTTGGCGTCGAGATCGGCCCATGGTCCCTCGGCCGCCCCGGCTGGCGCCCCGCCGCCCCCGCCGCTTGTCACGTATTACGTGACAAAAGCCTCGCGACGGCCCCAGCCTTCGTCGCCGCCGATCTACTCGAGCTTTGTCACGTAATACGTGACAAGACTTTGCTGGCAGAGACTCCCACCGTCGGGCCTTCGCCTCTCGATGGTTGTCACGTAATACGTGAAAAGAGCTTCCTCGCGGAGACTCCCACCGTCGGGCCTTCGCCTCTCGATGGTTGTCACGTAATAAGTGACAACCGAATCGATGAACATGACGCGGAACTGGTGCACGCGGGGCGGGTCGTCGCGCGCTTTCGGTTGGTCGATTCGGCGAGGCCGGATGCCCGCGCTGAACTGCGGGCGCTGCGGGCCCGCGGTTTTGACATTCACATTTTGAGCGGGGATCGGGCCGAAAAAGTGTCCACGCTGGCACGCGAACTCGACCTGCCGCCGGAGCACGCGATCGGCGGGCTCTCGCCGCAAGCCAAGGCCGACTGGCTGGTCGCGCATGGGGCCGATCGCACGCTGATGCTCGGCGATGGCGCCAATGACAGCCTCGCCTTCGACCGCGCCCTCTGCCGCGGCACGCCGGTGATTCATCGCGGCGTCCTCGAGCGCAAAGCGGATTTCTATTACCTCGGCCGCGGCATCGGCGGCCTGCGGGCGCTGTTCGAGGTCGACGTCCTCCGTCGGCGCACGCAGTTCGCGATTTTGGTTTTTTCCATCGCCTACAATGTGCTCGCCGTCGGCCTGGCGGTGGCCGGCCGGATGAATCCGCTGTTGGCGGCGGCGCTCATGCCGATCAATTCGCTGCTCACCCTGGTGATCGTGACCGGCGGGATGCGGCGGGCGTTCAGTCGCGGGGACTGAGAAGTTCCGAACGTTAATCGACCAGTGCCTGCATCACGGCCGATTCGAAATCCGTTCGAATCTCGGTGTTAGGCCGGGCTTGGATCATGAGGAGCCCAATCAGCTGCTTCTTGGGATCGACCCAGAAGAGCGTCCCATATGCGCCACCCCAGCCAAAGCTGCCTTCGGTGAGCATCGTCGGCCCTGCACCGCTGTCGTTGATCACGCGGACACTCAAACCAAAGCCCTGGCCGGGCCGGCGGCCGGGCAGGTTCTCCGGCGTATGAACGGTTGTCATCCATTCGACGGTCCGTGAACCGAGCAGCCGTTTCCCATTCAACAGGCCGCCGTTGAGCAGCATTTGCGCAAAACGCAGATAATCTTCCGTGGTGCCCGACAGCCCGCCGGCGCCAGAAAAATAGACATTGCCGGCCAGGGCCCGCGGATCAGTCGTCGGCCGCTTCTCCAGGCCGTTGCCGGTTTTGGCATAAATCGATGCGACCCGGGATTGGCGACCCTCGGGCGGACCGAAAAAAGTATCCTTCATCCCGAGGGGCTCGAAAATGCGCTGGCGCAGGAATTGATCGAAGCTTTGTCCCGAGGCGATCTCGACCACCCGTGCCAGGGTATCGAAGCCGGCGCCCGGGCTGTAGGCCCAACGCGTGCCGGGCTGAAACTCCAACGGGAACACGGCCAGTCTCGGGATGTAGACGGCCAGCGTTTCGGCGGATTTCCGCGGCGCCTTGGCTGCTTCCTGTGCGCTAATCGCGCCGCTGACCAAGCCAGAGGTGTGAGTCAGCAAATCTCGGATCGTAATCTCCCGGTTGGCCGGAACGGTGGTGAACGGGATTCCCGGGGGACTGGTTCCGGCACCGATCGGCGCCGCGCCACTCAGATCGGCGACCGCCACTTTCAATTGCTTGAACGCCGGGATGAATCGCGAGACGGGATCGTTGATGCGGATCTTCCCCTCTTCCACGAGCATCAGGATCGAGACTCCGACGACCGGCTTGGTCATCGAGGCGAGACGGAAAACCGCATCCAGGGCCATCGGCGTTTTCGACTCGACGTCCATCAGGCCCTGCGCCTGCAGGTGTGCCACGCTTCCCTTGCGCGCCACCACGGTAATGGCGCCGGAAATATTTCCCGCGTCGACGTGACGTTGGATCACCTGGTTGATTCTTTGCAGGCGCTCGCTGGATAGGCCGACCTGCTCGGGTTTCACGACCTCGACGGCGGCCGCCAGCGGCAGCGTGAAGAGTGCCAGAAACACGAAAAGCTTAACGGAGGATTTTCTTGCGACAGGCATGGTGGTTTCCTTGGTGGGTTGGGGACGGGGGCTGGCCGCCCGGGGCGGTGGCGCGTCGTTGTTACCAGACGAATAGTTCACGCCGCCGACCAGTGTCCAAATCAATCGGCAGTGGTCGCCGACCGTTATTCCTCTGTCCCCATTCCGACAAGCATCTGGGCCGTTCCTGAATCTCTGGGAGGCAAAATAGAGGGTTGGAAAAGAAAGGGCGCGGGCCCCACAGCCCGCGCCCGGTGTTCCCACATACCCAAAGGGATTACTTCTTCGCCTTTTTCGGCGTTTCCTTGGTCGCTGGCGTGATCACGACGGGGCAGGTGGCGCGCATCAACACGCCGTGCGTCGTGCTCCCGACCAGCAGGTCATAGAGCGCCGTATGGCCGTGCGAGCCCATCACGATGTAGTCCGCGCCCAACTTCTTTGCCTGATCAACGATGGCCCGGATCGGTGCTCCATTAACCTGGACGGTTTCAACCGGGATTTGCGCCGCCCGCAGATCGCCTTCGAGCACCGCGAGACGGTTGGCCGCGTTTTTTTCGCCGGCGGCGACGATTTCCGAGAGGTTGTCCATCAGGGCCGCGTACTCGTTGGTAATCGCCGGCGGTTGGATGACGGTCAGCAATACCACGCGACCATCCAGAGACCGCGCCAGGGCAGTCGCCTCCGCCACCACGGCGTCGGTCGCACCCGAGAAGTCGATCGGGGCCAGAATCGTTTTCATGGCGCGAGCGTAGTCCTGAAGCTGCGCGGCTGCCACGCAGCCGTTGCGGTTGTTTGCGCAGAAATTGCCAGATTACCCGCGTGACGGAGAGCCTGTTTTCCGTCCCCGGCGGGTGTAGCTTCGAGTTGTTGTCGCTCGGGGTGAGCGGCAGGGCGTGAAGCGCCCGGATTATCATTCTACCCCTCATCATTGTCCCTCTGGGTTTGGATGTGGGGAGAGAGGAGCGTCGGCTTGTCCGCCGGTGGCGTGGCTTGCCAGCCGGAGGCTGGTTGCCAACCGGCAGCGGTGACTTGTCGCTGACGGCGCTTGGCAAGCGCCGCTCCATCGATCCGCAATTGTTCTCGCGGCGTCCACGCGGAGGCGCACCTTCCGGGCCGATGAATCGATTGCCGCTTGCGGTGCGGAAGACCCCATTGTGGTATCCGCCCCATGGCCCGTGGTGACAAGCGTCCTGTAACCGTGCGTACGATTGCCGATCACGTCGGTGTCTCCCCGGCGGCGGTGTCGACGGTGCTGGCCAACCGGCAGGTCGAGCGTCGCCTCGCCCCCGCCACCGTCGAACGCATCCGTCAGGCGGTGCGCGAACTGGGCTACGTGCCCAACCTCGCGGCCCGCCGCCTGCGGACCCACGATCCCGAGGTGCACCACATCGAACTCGGCATCCTCACCTCCTTTGAGGCGCCGCTGTTGCTCGTCAGCCGCGTGCTCCGTCAGGTGCAGCGGATGGCGGACGCCCGCACCGGCCCGGCGCGGAAATTCTCCGTTTCGATTGCGGTGTTTCACGCCGGTCGCCTGCGCGAGATGCCGGGGCTCCTCAACGCGAGCCGCTTCAACGGACTCATTATCACCAACACGCTGCCGGAAGATGACGCGTTTCTCGCCGGCACAACGCTGCCCTATGCCGTGGTCGTGCTGGGCCGGCGGTTGCCAAACTATTGCTGTGTGCTCGACACGCCGGGCGAGATCGGACGGCGCGCGGCCGAAATTTTGTTCAAGCGCGGTTGCCGCCGGCCGGTGGTATTGACGCCAGCGCTACTGACCCAAAGCACGGCCGAGCGAGCCGAGGCGTTTTGCACGACGGTGCGCGGCCAGACGGGCGCTGAGCCGGTGCGAGTCATGGCGGCGGGTTTTACGCCGACGAATGGAGCCGATGCGCTGCGCGCGCATCTTGGCGCGGGCCGTGGTTGCGATGGACTCTACGCGGTGACCGACGGACTCGCGCTCGGGGCCTATCAGGCGATCAAGGACGCGGGCCGCAAGATTCCCCGAGACATCGCGGTCGTCGGGGTGGGGGACCATGAGCACGCGGATTTCTTCGACCCGCCGCTCACGTGCGTGGGCCCGTCGAACGAGACCATCGTCGAGCAAATCGTGACCCAGCTGTTTGATTTGATGAATCGCCGCCGCGTGAAACCGGTGGAGACGTTCGTGCCGCCGTCGGTGGTGATACGCGCCTCGGCCTGAGCGCCCGGGTGGGAAGCGAGCGCCGGGCGTGATTTTCTGCTTGATCCTAAAACGTTTTAGCTTTTGGAGCCTTTGTGCAACGAATTTTGCTTAGCGGACTTCTGGTCGTGCTCGGGGCCTGGACTCCCGGAGTTCAAGTGCGCGCCGCTGAGGAAAAACTGCTACGCCTCGCGCACCACAATCCCGGCCTCCTCACCGATCTCGGTGTCGGACTTTGGGCGTGGCCGCTGCCGATGGATTACAACGGCGACGGCCTGATGGACCTCGTCGTGGTCTGCACGGACAAACCGTACAACGGTACGTGGTACTTCGAAAACAGCGGGCAGGTCGATTCGCAGCTCAAGCTTCCGATCTTCAAGCCCGCCGTCCTCATCGGGAAGTCCGCGCCGTCCGTCGGCATCTCCTATGTCACGGGCAAGCCCATCGTCACCGCGACGGCGTCGGCGAAGCGGGGTGACCTCTATGATTTCCGCGGCAACACGTTTCCGGATTTCCGGAAGTCGCAGTTCGGCCAGCCGGTGAAAATTGCCGTGCCGGAAAAGATCCACACGGAGCCGGGCAACATCCGGCAAAATCAGTGGAAGTTCGTCGACTACGATGGCGACGGGGCGGTCGACGTGACCGTCGGCATCGATTTCTGGGGCGACTTCGGCCCGCTCAACGGTGGCGAGGGCGCGTTCAACGCGCAGGGCGAATGGACGCGCGGCAAGTTGCGTGGCTACGTCTACCTGTTGCGCAACACCGGTACGACGGCGAAACCCGTCTACGCGGCGGCGGTGCGCTTGCAGGCCGGCGGCAAGGATATCGATCCCTACGGCATGCCGTCGCCGAGTTGGGGCGACTTCGATGGCGACGGTGACCTCGATCTCATTTGCGGCGAATTCCGCGACAGTTTCACCTACTACGAAAACACCGGCTCGCGCACCAAGCCCGTCTACAGCGCCGGTCGCGCGCTCATGCACGCCGGCGTCCCGCTGGTGATGGACCTCTGCATGATCACGCCGACGGCGGTCGATTTCGATGGCGATGGCGATCTGGATATCGTGTGCGGCGACGAGGATGGCCGCGTGGCGTTCATCGAACATACGGGCAAGACCGTCGACGGCATGCCGCAATTCCTGCCGCCGCGGTACTTCCGGCAGTTCGCGCAGGACGTGAAATTCGGTGCGCTCGCCACGCCCTATGCGTTCGATTGGGACGGCGACGGCGATGAGGATCTCATCAGCGGCAACAGCGCGGGCTATATCGCGTTCATCGAAAATCTTGGCGGCTCGCCCGCACGTTGGGCCGCGCCGCGTTACCTCAGTGCCGCAGGCAAACTCATCCGCGAGCAAGCTGTCCCCAACGGCTCGATCCAAGGCCCGGCCGAGGTGAAGTGGGGTTACTCGATTCTCAGTGTCGCCGACTGGGACGGGGACGGTTTGCCCGACATCATGACCAACGGCATCTGGGGAAAAATTATTTGGTATCAGAATATCGGCACGCGCACCGCGCCGAAACTCGCCGCTGGAAAACCGGTCGAACTCACGCTGCCCCCGGGTGTGCCGACGCCCGCCCTCGCGGGCAATTGGTGGAAGCCGCAGGGCCGGGAACTCAGCACACAATGGCGTACCACGCCGCAGATGATCGACTGGAACGGGGACGGACTGATGGACCTCGTGATGTCCGACCCGGATGGATACCTGGCGCTGTATGAGCGCCGGCGCGGCACCGGCGGCGCGTTGGACCTCCTCCCGGCGCAGCGGGTTTTCTGGAGCGAGGGCGCGAGTGTTTTCGATAGCAACGGCAAGCCGCAGAACAAAGAGTCGGGCCTGCTGCGCTTGACTGACGGGATCTTCGGACGACGCGGTCGGCGCACGTTTTGCACGGTCGATTGGGATGGCGATGGAAAGCTCGACATCCTGATGAACAGCAATCCGAACGTGAACTTCTTCCGCGGTCTCGGCAAAAACGCCGCCGGTCAGTGGGCGTTCAAGGACGAAGGCCCAGTCAGCACGCACATCCTCGCGGGTCACGCCACGAAGCCGACGATCCTCCGCACGGCCGGGGTCGCCGGCGGCACGCTGCTCATCGGCGCCGAGGACGGGTTCTTCTATCAACTCAACAATCCGCGGATGAAACCGTAGTTCTCCGCGTGGCTGCGAGCGTGAGCGAGTGGTTTCCCGTCCACTCGCTTACGCTCGCGGCTACACCGGGCTAGTTCGTTCACTTTTTCTCCATGCCAACTCCCTATCTTCCCAGCGGAATCTATTCCGCCCAATGGATTCCCACTGACACCGCCGGCCGGCTCGACCGCGCCAGCCTTGCCGCGCACATCGCGTTCGAAAGGCAGGCTGGAATCAGCGGCATCCTCGGCCTCGGCAGCACGGGCGAGTTTCCGCACTTCTCGCCCGACGAACGCAAGGGTGTCCTCGCGGCCGTCGTCGAGCTCGCCGGCCCGCTGCCGGTCATCGCCAACATCACCGACATCCGGCCGCGGGCCGCGATCGAGCTCGGCCGCTTTGCCAAATCGCTCGGGTTGCCGGCCATCGCGCTGATGCCGCCGATTTTCTTCCCAATGTCGCAGGACGACGTGCTAGCTTATTTTTTGCACGTGGCCGAGGCCGTCGACCTGCCCGTGATGCTCTACAATTTCCCCGAGCTCTGTGGTAAACGCATCGACCTCGCCACCATCGCGGCGTTCGCGGACCGCGCGCCGATGTGCGCGATCAAACAGAGCGGCGGCGAGTTTGCCTATCATCGCGATCTGATCGCGCTGGGACGGGAGAAAAACTACGTCGTGATGTCCGGCGCTGACTTGCGGCTCACCGAGGTGTTTGGGCTGGGTGCCGCGGGCTGCACCGGGGGCTTGGTCAATATTGTGCCCGAGTTGATGGTCGACATTCACCGCTGTTGCGCGGCCGGACGGCCCTCGGATGCAGCGGTATCGGCCGCGCGCATGGTGGAGCTGGGCCGAGTGATAGATCAGCTGGCGTTTCCGCCCAACGTGGCTGCGGGCCTCGCGGCGCGTGGTTTCGCGCCGGGCGTTTCGAAATCGATCCTTTCGTCCAAGTCGCAGGGGCTTTCGGTTAAGATTGAATCTGAGTTGCGCGCGCTCTTCATCAACTGGGGGCTCGCCCTCGGCCCGGTGGTTACGGCGGCGTGAAGCTGCTTGCCTGCCATCCTGGGCCAAAGCCACATTTGAAACATGAACGTTACGGCTTCGCATGGTGGGGCCCGCTCTCCGAGCGGGCCTGACAACGCAGTGGCGCGTTCGATCTTGATTTTGCGTCGCACCGTGCAACCCAGGCCGGTTCGGAGAACCGACCCCACCAACGAAGATCCGAGTTGAGCCGATGCTGCTTTCCCAACCCCTCCCCATGCCATCCCCTCCCTCCAACACCCTCCGTTATGCCTGGTTTGTGGTCGCGCTGCTTTTCCCGGTCGCGCTGCTCAACTACCTCGATCGCCAGATGCTCGCGACGATGAAGGCCTCGATGGTCGCCGACATCCCGACGATCGCCAACAAGGCCGACTGGGGTCTCGTACTTGGCTGCTTCAAGTGGACCTACGCGCTGCTCAGCCCCTTCGCGGGCTACATCGCCGACCGCCTGGGTCGGCGGTATGTCATCACCGCGAGTCTCTTCGTGTGGTCGGTGGTCACCTGGTGGACGGGACACGTGACGTCCTTTAATGAACTGATGACCGCCCGGGCGCTGATGGGCATCAGCGAGGCGTTCTACATTCCGGCGGCCCTGGCGTTGATTTCGGACTTTCATCCGAGCGCCACACGGTCGCGCGCCGTGGGCGTGCACCAGACGGGCATCTACCTCGGGCAAATTCTCGGCGGCTTCGCCGGCTACGCCGCGGATTCGGCCGACCATGGCTGGCGCTGGGTCTTTACGACGTGCGGCATGATCGGCGTTGTGTATGCGCTGCCTCTGCTGGCCCTGTTGCGCAATCCCGAGCGCCCCGTCGTGACTGCGACTGAGGCCAGCGAACGAGCGGAGCAGGGCGGGGTCTGGCGGGGATTGTTGACCAACCGGAATTTCATCCTGCTCGTGCTGTACTTCACGTTGCCCGCCATTGCTGGCTGGGTAGTGCGGGACTGGATGCCGGAAATCTTGCGTGAGAAGTTTAGTCTTGGGCAGGGCAAGGCGGGCATGAGTGCGATACTCTATGTGCAGCTTGCCTCGGTCGCGGGTGTCGTCATCGGCGGCACGCTGGCAGATCGTTGGATGCACCACACATCGCGCGGGCGAATTTACGCGAGTGCGGTCGGCATGATCCTGTTCCTGCCCGCTCTCTTCAGCGTGGGTAATGCCGGCACGCTCGGCGTGGCCATCATCGGGTTGATCATCTTCGGCCTCGGCTGGGGTTTCTTCGACTGCAACAACATGCCGATCCTCTGCCAGATTGTGCGGCCGGAACTGCGTGCCACCGGCTACGGCATCATGAACCTCGTCAGCATCAGTTGCGGCGGCTTCGGCGACTGGGCGTTCGGCGCGCTGCGCGATCGCCACGTGCCGCTGAACATGATCTTCGGCACCTTCGCGGGCATCGCGCTGCTCTCCGTTTTCATCGTCATGATGATTAAGCCCCACGAAGCGAAGACCCCGGGCAAGTAACCCGCGGTATTCTACCCCGCAGCCATCTCGATTTTTCTTCCCATGATCCCAATCCGTCCCCTCCTCCTCCTCGCCAGTTCCTCGCTCGCCTTCGCCGCAAGTTCGCCAGCGATCGTCACGCACGCCTTCATCTATGAAAAAGCCCCTTATCCGTCCTGCCACGCCTCGACCATCGTCGAGACGACGCAGGGCGGGATGGTTGCCGCGTGGTTCGGCGGCACGGCCGAGAAAAATCCCGACGTGGGCATCTGGGTTTCCCATTACGACGCGGCGAAGAAGGCCTGGACGCCAAGCGTCGAAGTCGCGAACGGCGTGCAGGCCGGCGGTAAGCGCCACCCGACGTGGAATCCGGTCCTGTTTCAGCCGCGCGGCAATGCGCCGTTGATGCTTTTCTACAAAGTCGGCCCGTCACCCCAAACCTGGTGGGGCGAACTGCGCACGAGCACCGACGGAGGCCGCACCTGGGGTGCCTCGCGCCGGCTGCCCGATGGCATTTTTGGGCCGATCAAAAACAAGCCCGTGCAACTCGCCGACGGCACGATTCTTTCGCCGACCAGCGACGAGACCGACGAGCGGCCAAGCAAGTGGCGCGTGTATTTTGAGCGCAGCACCGATGGCGGTGCGACGTGGGCGAAAACGCCGTTCTTCAACGACGGCCTCACGGTCGGGGCGATCCAACCGAGCATCCTCTTTCACGATCGCCTCGGCGGCGCGAAGTTGCAGGCGGTCGGCCGTACACGGCAGGGCAAGGTTTTCACGATTTCTTCCAACGACTCCGGCCAGACCTGGGGCGCGATGTCATTGCTCGACGGCTTGCCCAATCCGAATTCCGGCACCGACGCCGTCACGCTCAAGGACGGACGCCATTTGATTGTCTACAATCCGGTGCCCAAGGGACGCACCCCGCTCGCCATCGCCATTTCGCGGGACGGCCGCGATTGGCGGCAGGTCGTAACGCTCGAAGATCAGCCTGGCGAGTATTCGTATCCGGCGGTCATTCAGACCTCCGATGGGCTCGTCCATGTCACCTACACGTGGAAGCGCCAGCGTGTCCGGCACGCGGTAATCGATCCGGCGAAGTTGTAACGCTCCGTGCGCGATGCCTTCGGGTGATGCCAATCTCAGCCGCTGGTTCGCGGAGGAGGTGCAGCCGCACGAGGCGGATCTGCGTGTCTATCTGCGTCGGGCCTTTCCGAGTCTCCTGGATATCGACGATCTGGTGCAGGAGACCTACGCGAGGGTGTTTCGGGCGAAAACAGCCGGAAAAATCGCGGAGGCGCGGCCGTATCTTTTCTCCACGGCGCGCAACGCGGCCTACGATCTGTTTCGTCGCGGCAAAATAATTTCGATCATCGGTCTAGCTGAAATTGACCGTCTGCCCGTGGTAGAAGATGGGCCCGGCGTCGCCGAGGCCCTCGATCATGCTCACGAACTCGCGATTCTCCACGAAGCCATTGGCGCGCTGCCTGTGCGTTGCCGGCAGGTGCTCACGCTCTGCAAGGTCTATGGACTGGCGCATCGCGAGGTGGCGCAACGGCTCGGCATTTCCGAGCACACGGTCAACGCCCAGGTCGCCCTCGGGGTGCTCCGCTGTCGGAATTTTCTCCGCGCGCGTGGATTGATGTCGGAGCGCGCGCGATGACCCCGCTGCCCTTCGACTCCGCCGATGCCACGCGCATCGAACAGGAGGCCGCCGATTGGATTGCGCGGCGCTATGCCGGGCTTTCGCCGGAGGACGAGGGTAAATTTCAGCGGTGGCGCGCGGCCGACCCACGGCACGCCGCGACCTTTGTCGAGATGGAAGAGACGTGGCGCACGCTGGATCGGGTGCGCGCGCCCGGCGCGAAAATCAGCGTCGTTGACCCCGACGCCCTCGCGCCACGTCGCCCGCGTTGGGCCGTGCGTTTCGCGCCGGCGTTCGCAGTGGCCGCGGCGGTCGTGCTGGCGGGCGTCATCTCGTGGCGCGCGGCTTCACCGCCCCCGGGGCCGTTTGCGAGCGCGGTCGCGACGGCGGTCGGTGAGTTGCAGAATGTCGAATTGCCGGATGGCTCAACCGTGCGGTTGAATACGGACAGCCGCCTTGAGCTCGCCTATTCGGCGACGGAGCGGCGGGTGCGGCTCACGCGGGGTGAAGCGTTTTTCAGCGTGGCGAAGAATGCCGTCCGTCCGTTTTTCGTCGAGGCGAACGGCGTCGCGGTCCGCGCCGTGGGCACGGCCTTCAACATCCGGCTTCATGCCGATGCGGTCGAGGTGCACGTGACCGAGGGGCGCGTGCGGGTGGCCGATACGGCCCGCGGCGAAAGCCTGATTGGGGCGCGGTCCCCGGAGATTTCCGCGGGCGACCAGCCATTGCTGGTGGCCGGTGAACGCGCCGTCGTGGCGGCGCCCCCGATGCCGGGGGAGGCTCGTTCGCCGGTGCTGGCCGACCGGGTGGCCGGGCCCGATTTGGCGCGAGTCCTGGCCTGGCAAGAGCGACGGCTAGAATTTGTCACGACGCCGCTCGCGGAAATCGTCGCGGAATTCAACCGCTACAATCGGAGGCAGCTTATTGTCGACGGCGCCGAGTTGGCGGCCCAGCGTTTCGGCGGAAGTTTTCGCGCCGACCAGCCCGACACCTTGGTGCGGTTGCTGGAGACGCGCTTTGGACTTCGGGCCGAGCGGCGCCGTGATGAGACGATTCTGCGGTCCGGAGTGCCGCCCACGCCGTGAGCACAAGCGGTCGAATAATATGCTGGAAATTCGTCTAGTAAGTGCGGGGCGTTGGCCCGTGGTAGAAGGTGCCGGTCCGTTGCGCCGACACCCCTCATGAACACCTCCGTCAATGGTCTCCTGCGTTTTCTGCTCTCGCTAAACCTTGCGCTCGTTGCCGCCGTCATCGCCGCGGGGCCGGCGCGGGCCGCTGATGCGCCGAAGAAATCATTCGAGATTCCCGCGGGTGAGGCGCTGGTGACGCTCAAGCAGTTCTCCGCCCAGTCGGGGGCGCAATTGCTGTATTCGGCGGGCGAGGTCGAGGGCGTGCGGACCAGCGCAACCAAGGGGCAGTTCTTGCTGCGAGAGGCGTTGGATCGCCTCCTCGCCGGCACGAAGCTCGTGGCGGAACAAGACGAACGCACCGGAGCCCTGACGATTCGGCCCCATTCGCTCGCGACAAAAGAAACGGCCGGCCCGAGCCGGGATCGGGGCGCCGCGTCCCCGACTCGGACCCTTGCAGACAAGGATGACGGGGTCGTGAGCCTTTCCCCCTTCGAGGTCACGTCGGACAAGGATGTCGGATACGCGGCGACCACCTCGCTGTCAGGCACGCGCATTCGGACGGAGCTGCGCGACCTCGGATCCTCGATTTCCGTCGTGACGCGCGAATTCATCGATGACTCGGCAGTGACTGGCATCGCCGATCTCCTGGTGTATACCACCGGAACCGAAGTAGGTGGGGCCTATGGCAACTTCACCAATTCCATTCTTTCGAACGGCCGGCCGTTGCAACAGCAGAACCGCGAAGATCCGGAGAGCAACACCCGCGTCAGAGGTCTCGTCCGCGCCGAGATCAGCCGTGATTTTTTTATCACCGATTTTGGCTTCGACACCTTTAACGTCGAGCGGGTGGAGCTGAGCCGGGGTCCGAATTCGATTCTCTTTGGCGTCGGCAGCCCGGGCGGCGTGGTGAACTATTCTTTGAAGAAGGCCCGGCTGAACGAAAACAAAAACGTGTTTTCAGTGCGTATCGGCGAGCGCGGTGCTCATCGCGAAACCCTCGACCTCAACACGGTGGTGGCACCCAACCGGGTTGCGCTGCGCATCAACGTTCTGTCGGAGCGGGAGTTTTTTCGGCAGGAGCCCGCGTTTGAGCGCGACCGCCGGGTATTTGGCGCCCTGGAGGCCGTGGTTTTTCAGAACCAGCGCAGCCCGTGGCTGAGCCCGACGAAGCTCAGTGCGAATTTCGAACTCGCCAACGTCGCGACCACGCCGCCCGCCGTCGTGGCGCCAATCGACGATCTTCGCGACTGGTATCTGGCGCCCGATGTTGCGGCGATTGTCGCGCAAACCGGCCAGGCCGCACCCGCCATCTACACCAACGGCACTTTTGTGCCCAAGGCGATGCACGACCGCTTCGGCGCAAACACCCCCTACCGCGGCAGTCTCTCGCAAAACCTGCCGTGGTTTATCGCCATCGGGCAGATTTATTCGAATCCGGCGCGCGGCAACGGACCGATGATCGGTTTCACCAGAGCCGGCATCACCGATTTGCAGGCCGCCGAGGGCCGGGTCTTGAACTCCTTCGATTGGTTGCAGCAAAACAACCTGGTCGAGGAACCGTGGACCTCCGGCTTCGCGGCCCGGAGTTTTCAGGACCGCTCCATCTACGATTTCGAAACCCAGTTGATCACCGGCACGCTCGAGCAGCGGCAGGATCAGTTCAAGAGCGGCACCGTCACGCTCGAGCAGCTTTTCCTGGGTGGCCAGGGCGGGCTGGAACTTTCCTACAACCAGCAGCACCTGCGGCGGCGGAAGGAATTCCCGTTTTCCGACTTTCGTGCCTACGACGTCCGGGTCGACAACAACCTGTGGCTGGGCAACCAGGAGCGGAACCCCAATGCGGGCCGGCCCTTCATCGTCTCGCGGGCCTGGGGCAACCACGACGAGGCGAAAATTGATCGCGGCACCGCCCGGGCGACGGCGTTCTACAACCTGGACATTGCCCGGATGGCCGCCGGCGGCCGGATGAAGTGGCTCGGCCGGCATGTCTTCTCGGGCCTCGCGGAGCGGGCGAAACGCGAGGAATCGAGCCGCAGCTATGCGATGGCCGTCAGTTCCCGGGACATCGACATGGAGGTGGCGCTCGCGGGGCTCAAAGGGAACATCCGTCGCCAGCTGCACGCCGGTTTTTATGTTGGACCGGACATGCGCGGGATCAGCAACTACGCGGACGTGCGCCTGAGCGGTCACCTCGATGTCCCGGGGGCGAAAAATGGCGACACGTTCCGGACCTTCGTGCGCAACCCGGTCAACGGGCAGATCCTCAACGTTACCGCGTTTGCCGACGAGTTTCTCGACGGCGGGAGCGCGCGTAACCGTATCATCGATACCAGCGCCGTGACCTGGCAGGGTTACCTGCTCGACAACTATTTGGTGGGCCTGGTTGGGCTGCGGCGCGATCGCGTGCGCGACACGCTGAACGTGGGGGCTCCGCGGCGCGTCGATGGCACTTTTGATCCGGCGGCGCTGCGGCTGGGGGCGAAGCCGAATCTGGATGCCGGCGGCAACACGCGTACCTCCAGTCTGGTCGCCCACTTCCCGGAGAAGTATCTCTTCCGGTTGCCGTGGGGTGCCGACCTGAGCGTGTTTGCGTCCAAGTCGGAGAATTTCCAGCCGACCAGCTTCCGCCAGGATGTGTTTCTCCGCTCGATCGCACCCCCCAACGGCGCCACCACGGAGCGCGGGTTCGCGCTGGCGCTGTTCAACAACCGGCTCAACTTGCGCACGAATTGGTTCGAAACGCGGAACAACAACATCTCGCTGGAGAGCTCGCTGGCCACGGCGGCCACCAACCCCATCGCCGGCTGGGTCAATCGGCTGGCCGAAGCCAGGCGCATCAACGTGCCGTTCGGTCTCGACATCAACGGCCGCTCGACGGGCCTGGCCAACTACTACAGCAGCTACGAGCAGGTCATCAATGTTCTGCTGAACATGGTGCCGGAGCCGCTCAAGAGCGCCCGCAACTTGCGCCTCGAGGGTGCCGGCGTGGGCCTGCAAACCGTGGTCGGGGATCCGGTTCCCGGACTGGCTTCGACCTCGAGCTTCGTCGCGAAGGGTCTGGAATTCGAGTTGGTGGCGAACCCCACCCCGCGTTGGACGCTGGCGATGAATGTCGCGAAGCAGGAGACCGTCCAGTCGGGATCCGGCGTGGAGTTGCAGGAGTATTACGGGAAGATCCGGCAGGCGGTGATCGAGGCGAAACTCTGGGACACCAACATTCCCGACGAACCCAACGTGCAAGGGAACATCACCTACCGGGATCGTTTGTCACGCGACTATCTGAATCCGCTGGCCGCCATCACCGCGAAAGACGGCACGGTCAGTCAGGAGCAGCGCAAGTGGCGGATGAATCTCATGACGTCGTATCGCTTCGAAAAGGTGACGATCCTTCGCGGCTTCGAGATGGGCGGTGCCGTGCGCTGGCAGGACAAGGCGGCGGTCGGCTACCCGATCGTTCTCGTGCCAAGCGCGGGCTCAGTTCTACAGATTCCCAATCTCAACCGGCCCTTCTTCGCGCCCGAGACCTGGAACGGCGATGTCTTTCTGCGCTACCGGAAAAAGGTTTTCGGTGAGATCAAATGGTCGATTCAGCTGAACCTGCGCAACGTCGTCGGGAGCGATGATCTCCTGCCGGAGCGGATTAATCCTGATGGAAACTGGGCGGCGGTGCGGCTTCCGGTGCAGAAGGCCTATTACCTCACCAACACCTTTGAGTTCTGACGTCCACGGGGCCGCGCTCCGTCTGAACAACCCATGTACCGCCGCCGCACCCCGTTTCTCGTTTTCAGCCTTGGCCTCTTGCTTGCGCCGCAGTTGGCCTGCGCGGGGCAGCCGCCGTCCGCTGCGCCGGGGCGCCCGAACATTGTCTTTATCCTGACCGATGATCAGGCGGAGTGGACGCTGGGCGTTTCCGGAAACAGACAGGCGCACACGCCCCATTTGGACCGGCTGGCGCGTGAGGGCGCGCGGCTCACCCAAGCGCTAGTGCCGACCCCCGTCTGCAGCCCGGCGCGGGCGAGCCTCTTCACGAGCCGGTACGGCAGTGAAGTCGGGATCCTCGATTTTATCCCGCAACCGACCCATGCGGAATATTCGGATGAGACGGGTGCGGTGGGTTTGGAGCGACGGTTTGTCACCTTCGCCGAGGTGCTGGCGCGGGCCGGCTACACGAACGGGTTGTTTGGCAAATGGCACCTCGGCGCGTGGGAGGGGAAATCGGATCGGAGGTTCCATCCGACGAACCATGGCTTCCATACGTTCATGGGACTCACGGGTGGCGGCACGACCCCGTCCGATCCTCCGCTGGAAATCAATGGCGAGGTGAAGAAGTTCCAAGGCTGGACGGATGACATCCTCACCGGGCACGCGATCGACTTTGTCGGGCGGGCGCGTTCGCAACCGTTTCTGGCGGTGCTGGCGCTGCGCGCTCCCCATGGGCCGTGGCTGCCGACGGCGCCGGAGGATCAGACGCCCCATGAAGCTTACGATCCGCAAATCCCAGAACCGAACTACCCTGATCTCGATGTGGCGCGCGTGAAGCGAATGAGCCGTGAATATGCCGCCAGCGTGTCGGGGGTTGACCGGAATGTCGGCCGCGTGCTGGCGGCACTCGACCGGCTCAAGCTGGCGGAGAACACCGTGGTCATCTTTACCTCCGACCACGGCTTCAACCTGGGGCACAACGGCATTTATCACAAGGGCAACGGAATCTGGGTGACCAAGACCAAGCGGCCCGACCGTCCAAACCTCTCCGGAAAATACCGGCCCAACCTGTATGACCATTCGCTGCGAACCCCGGCGCTGGTCCGCTGGCCGGGGCAGATCCGGCCGGGCGCGTTGATTGGCGAAACGGTGTCGAGCCTCGACTGGTTTCCGACGCTGGTCGCGCTGGCCGGCGGGGAGTTGCGGCGCGACGAGGTCGTTCGGGGGCGCAGCCTTCTCCCGCTCCTGCGCGGTGAAAAAATCCCCGGGTGGGACAACGATTTCTACGCTGAATACAGCATGCGGATCTACTGCCGCACCGATCTGCGGATGTATCGCACGGCGCAATGGAAACTCGTCCGCGATTTCCTCAATCCGACGGAAGACGAGCTCTACGATTTGCGGGCCGATCCGGCGGAGTCACGGAATCGAATCAACGATACCGCGGATCCGGTCGTGCGGGCCGCCGTGGCTGGGCTCGATGCGCGGATCCGGGAAAAGATGCGTTCGATTCGCGACCCGTTGCTGGGGAAAATCGAGCCCGGCCGGAAGTGAGCTGGTTTCGCGTTCTTCACTCTGGTGAATTCTGAACTGCGATTTTGGAGCCGCGACGCCCTCTCGTCGCGGTCATGCCTTACGCGACGGGCGTCGCGTCCCCAGTAGCAGAAATCGAGGGGCGCCCCAAATCCTCCAATGTCGACGGCCGATTTTGAATTCGCATCCGACGTCCTTTCGCGTTCTGAGGTGGCAATGCGTGCACCCCGCTGGTCTTCGTTCGTTCGCCTGCTGGCCGGCGCGGCGATGTTCGCGGTCAACGTCGGGGCCGCACCGCTGCCGCCCGCATCGCCCAACGTCATCCTCATCCTGGCCGACGACATGGGGCTGGGAGACCTCTCGTGTTTCAATGGCGGGCTCAGCCGCACGCCCAATCTGGATCGTCTGGTGGGCGAGGGGGTGTGGTTCAATCAGGGGTATTCGGCGTCCGCAGTCTGCGCCCCGGCGCGAGCGGCCCTGCTCACCGGACGGTATCCGCACCGGACCGGAGTCGTTTCCCTGACGATGACGACCGAGCCGGAGCTGACGCGGTTGCGGCGCGACGAAATTACCGTCGCCGATCTTTTTCTGGCGCGCGGTTACGCCACGGGACTCGTCGGGAAATGGCACCTCGGGATGGGCGCCGAATGGCATCCCCGCCGGCGCGGGTTTCAGGAATTCACGGGTTTCATCGGTGGCGAAAACATCGAG
Organism: Opitutaceae bacterium; assembly: GCA_005792355.1. Classification (GTDB taxonomy): domain Bacteria; phylum Verrucomicrobiota; class Verrucomicrobiia; order Opitutales; family Opitutaceae; genus ER46. The sequence goes on along the minus strand of SXSC01000374.1, from coordinate 4,868 downwards.
TCCTATTTTGGCTACGATCTCGACGTGCAGGGCAAAAACACGCGTTTCGAATCACGCTACCTCACGGACGAACTGTCCGCGCGGGCGATAGATTTTGTGCGGCGGCATCGTGCCGCACCCTTTTTCCTGCACCTGGCGCACTACGCGCCGCATCGCCCGATCGGCGCCCCGCCGGAAACGATTCAACGCTACTTGGATCGTGGGATTTCCCGGGACGTGGCGACGGTGTATGCGATGATCGAGAACATGGATCGCGGCATCGGTGAATTGCTGGCGGAGGTGCGGGAACTCGGCCTTCGCGAGCGAACGATCGTTGTTTTCGCCAGCGACAACGGACCGGATCCGTTGGCGGGACCGCGCTTCAATCATCAGCGGCGCGGCACAAAATACGAAATTTACGAGGGTGGCATCCGCGTGCCGTTGCTTGTGTCGTGGCCGGGGGTGTTCCGCTCGCGCACCACGGATGTCGTCGCGCACTTCACCGATATCGTGCCCACGCTGATCGAACTTTGCCGGTTGGAACGTCCGGCCGGTCCACCGCTGGATGGTGCCAGCCTCGCCGGTCTCCTCCATGAACGCGATGCCGGACCCCGGCGACCGCGTTTCTGGCAATGGAATCGCGGCGTGCCCAATTACACGCACAACGCGGCGATGCGCGAAGGGGAGTGGAAGCTCGTGCGACCCTACGTGACGCGCAACGCGGTGGCGGGGGATTCGGCTTTGGGGCCGGCTCTATACAATTTGCAGATCGATCCGTTGGAGACGACCGACGTCGCCGGCCAGCATCCGGAGCGTCTTGCGCGTATGAACACGGCGCTCGCGGAGTGGGCGCGCGGGGTTGAGCGCGATCGGGTGCGCCCGGCCCCCCGGTGATGTTGCGCCGCTTGCGTCAGCGCCACCAAGTCGGACAACCTCCCTTTCCCCTTCCGCAAATGCCCCGCTCTTCCTCTTTTTTCTCCCGCGCTTGGCTGGCCAGGCTCGGTGCCTTGAGCGCACTGGGATGCCTCGCGTCGGCCGGGTTTTGCGCCTCCGAGGCGCGCCGCCCCAACGTCCTCTTCATCGCCGCCGATGACCTGCGTCCCGACCTCGGCTGTTACGGCTCGGCCGAGGCGAAGACGCCGCACCTCGACGTGCTCGCGCGGCGAGGCGTGCTCTTCGAGCGCGCTTACGCGCAGCAGGCGGTCTGCAATCCTTCGCGCGCCTCCGTCATGACCGGGCGCCGCCCCGACACGCTGAAAGTGTGGGACCTGAAAACGCATTTCCGCGAAACCCTTCCGGACGTCGTCACGCTGCCACAGCATTTCAAGCAGCACGGCTACACCGCCGTCGATCTCGGCAAAATCTTTCACAACGAGTCCGGCGCCAGGCCGCCGTTTCCGTTCGCCGATCCCGTCTCTTGGTCCGAACCTCCGGTGTTCGCCGAGGGCCCGCATTGGCGCGACTGGGTCGTTCCCGGTGATGCGGCCGGTCCGAAAGGGAAGGGTGGCGCCGTGCAATGTCTCGACGTGCCGGACGAGGCCTACCTCGACGGGCGCATTGCGGCGGCGGCGGTGGCAAAGCTGGGCGCGCTGGCGGGGAAACGGGAGCCATTTTTTCTCGCCGTCGGCTTCTGGAAACCGCACCTGCCGTTCAACGCCCCTAAAAAATACTGGGACATTTATGATCGGGGGAAACTGAGCGCACCAAGTTCGAACCGCATGCCGGAGGGCGCGCCTGCGATCGCCGGCCATCCATGGAACGAATTGCGCGGCTACTCCGGCGTGCCCAAGGAGGGGCCGTTGCCCGCGGCGCAGATCGCCGAACTCCGCCATGGCTATCTGGCGTGCATCAGCTTCCTGGATGCACAAGTCGGCCGGGTGCTGGCCGAACTCGACCGGCTCGACCTGGCGAGGAACACGATCGTGGTTTTCTGGAGCGACCATGGTTTTCATCTCGGGGAGCACAATCTGTGGGGCAAGACGACCAACTATGAACTCGACACGCGGGTGCCTCTGATTGTCGCCGCGCCGGGCGTGGCCCGCGCCGGAGCGCGGGCGGCGGGCCTCGTCGAGTTGATCGATCTCTACCCGACGTTGACGGAACTCGCCGGACTGCCGGCGGCGTCTGGCGTCGAGGGTCGGAGTCTCGTGCCATTGCTGCGCGATCCGCGTCACCCCGGCAAGGACCTGGCGATTTCCCAGCACCCGCATCCGTCGTACGGTGCGGCGACGCATATGGGTTACACGCTGCGCACCGCGCGGCACCGCTACGTGGAGTGGCGCGATATCGTCACCGGGGTCGTCACCGAGCGCGAGTTGTATGACCACACGGTGGATGCGGCGGAAACGCGCAACCGCATCTCCGACCCCGCGCAGAGCGTCAACGCGCAGGAACTCGGGGCCCGCGCCGCCGCGCTGGTCGCCGCCGGCCGCCGGTGGGCCGCAGACCGCGGGCGCTAAACAGGTGGCGCCACAACCTTGATAATCGGAACATACGCACGACACCGAATCCCAGAGTCATTTTCACGTAATACGTGAAAATGAAAATGGACGATTTCTTGAGAGGAACCTGACAGCTAAATGTTGATTGGAGTGAATCTGAAAGGCCGGGAGGCAGCCAACTTCGAGATGAACATGAACAAACCCCGGCGGAAGGTCTTCGCTTCACGGATTTTCACAGCAACGGCGCGATGTGCTCGCCGACCCGCGCCGCCCTGCTCAAGGGCCTTTACCAGAATCGTTTCGGCCGCAAGTTCGAGAACGCCCTGAGTTCCCGCTCCAGTTGAGGTGAGGGGTTGCCCCTGGAGGCTATCACGTTGGCGGAACTGCTACGGGATCGCGGTTACGCGACCGCCGCCTTCGGAAAATGGCACCTGGGCTACGAGGCGCCCTTATTACCCACCCGTCAGGGATTCGACGAATTTCGCGGATTGGTCTCCGGTGATGGCGATCACCATACCCATCGTGACCGCGACGGCGGGGAAGATTGGTAGGGGCGGCTACAAGGGACAGGTCAATTGCGGCCCCCAACAAGGGACAGGCCAATTCAGCCCCACTGTTCGGTCGCGATGCGTTTGCCGGGCGGCCGCCACAAGGGACAGGTTACTTCAGCCCGACCTCCTGTTGCGAAGGGGGCTCCGGGAGGGACACGCTTCAAAGTGGAGCCGAAGTAATCGGTTCAGCCGCAATGGCATGTTCACTATTGTCTTTATGCCATCGGGCTCACCGGGCGTCCGGCCGCGAAAGTGGTCGCCTGCGGTGGTCGCCGGCCCGTATCAAATCGGTGGTGATTCGTTTAGTCCGCATCGTCGGGTTTGGGGTGGGCGTGGCGACGGGTTTCGCCGCCAGCGGCAGTTCCGTCCAACCGAACATCGTGTTCATCCTCGCCGATGATCTCGGCTGGACCGATCTGCGCTGCTACGGCAGCCCATGGCACGACACGCCGCATCTCGACCGCCTCGCACGCGAGGGCACGCGGTTTACCAACGGCTACGCGGCGGCGCCGATTTGCTCCGCCTCGCGCGCCGCCCTGCTCACCGGACGTTCGCCCGCCCGCCTGGGCTTTGAGTTCGTCACCAAGCTGCCCACAGCCAAACGCCCGGCCGGTCATCCGCTTGTGGGACCGCCGTATCCCCTCAACCTGCCACTCGCCGAAGTCACGCTCGGCGAATTGCTCGGCGGTGCCGGCTACGCGACGGGATATTTTGGCAAATGGCACGTGAGCGAACACCACGGCGGCTACCTCGGCTGGTCGCCGACCCACGGTCCGCTGCAGCAGGGCTACGCCGAGGGCGATCAGGAATTCGGTCTGCACCCGTACGGCTACGTAGCCAATCCCGCTGCGAAATCAACGCGGCTGCCTGCGGGCGACTTCGGCCGCGATCCGCTGACGGAGCGTGCCATCGCATTTCTCCGCGCGCGGCGGTCGTCGCCGTTCTTCCTTCATCTTGCGCACTACTACGTGCACGACCCGATTCACTCGCGTGCGCCCTGGCTCGTCGAAAAATATGCCGCGCGCCTGCCCGCGGGAGCCGATCCCCGCCGGGCCGAATACGCCGCCATGATCGAAACGCTCGATCACCTCGTCGGGCAAATCCTCCACGCTCTCGACGAACTCGGCTTCGCGGAAAACACGCTCGTCGTGTTTACCTCCGACAACGGCGGCCACCCGCAATACGCCGCCAACGGCCCGCTCCGCGGCAGCAAGTGGAATGTCTACGAGGGCGGCGTGCGCGTGCCTTGGATCGTGCGTTGGCCCGGGCGCGTGCCCACGGGGGCGACGAGTGAGGCTCCCTTCATCGGGACCGATCTCCTGCCGACGCTGGCGGCGGTCGCCGGGGCGAAGTTGCCAGGTGGAGTCACGCTCGACGGTCGCAACGTGCTCCCACGTTGGCGGGGCGAGCCCACGGCGCCGGCTGATCGCGAGCGCGCGTTCGTGTGGCATTTTCCCTACTACCACCCGGAAACGGGTTTCGCGCAGGCGCGGCCCACGATCGGTGTCGACGATTTCGCCATCAGCCAGACGCGGCCGCAGTCCGCCATCCGGGCGGGCGAGTGGGTGCTGCTGCACTTTTACGAGGACGACCGCGACGAATTGTATCACCTCCCCTCCGATGCTTCGGAACAGCGCGATCTCGCGGCCCGTGAACCCGCGCGGGCACGGGAACTGCGCCGCCGCCTAGACGATCATCTCCGGGCGGTCGGCGCGCGGTTGCCGACGCGGTCGGCGGCAGGTCGATAGGAGGACGATAGGCTCAGACATCCTGACCTGCCCTGGAATCAGGGTGAACCCACTTGGCGATAAATCAGGCGGAGGTTGGTGGTGGGGAAACAGGTTTCCGTGGCGGTGAGGGTTTTGCAGAGTGCGGCGACGGCGGCGTCCTGTAACGG
>SXSC01000373.1 GCA_005792355.1 Opitutaceae bacterium | reverse complement strand
TTGAGCCGGGGTGATCATGGGGTCTGCGTAAAGGCCCCAAGCACTACCGCTCACGCAGGCCGGCGCCCACGTAAAACCAGATACTTACGTGTCGGGTTCTAGTTGGCGCCGCTGTCGAAGATGAACTGGCGTTCTACACCTGCCGGTTCTGCATGTTTGCGAAGGCCAACCCGGATTCCCACCAGCACTGCGTGCGGAACAAGATGGCCGCCAACCGCGTCGCGATCCGTCGAAAGCAGGGTTTCGTCGGGCAGTGCCATCTCGGTCTCACCGACCTCGTGAAGCCGCTCGTATTTCAGGACATGGTGCTCGGCGTCTTCTACTACGGCTCCTTTGTGCTCACCGGCACGGAGGAGGCCGGGCGCCGCCGCATCCGCACGTTCTGCCGGCGGCACGGCTTCGACGAGGCCGCCTACCTGGCGGCGTTCGAGCGCACGCCGCGCAGCGACGCCGAAGAATTGCCGGTGCTCTGGCGCCGGCTCGATCTTGTCACCGATCTCGCACGGTGCATCGTCGAGAGCATCGGCATCCCCGTCGGCCGCTACCGCACGCGGGCGGGCGCCCAGTTCTCGACGTGGAACGGCGCGATGTCGTCTCTCGTGCGCGGCGTGATTACCCACATCAACCGCCACTACGCCGGGGAGATCCGCGTCGCCGATCTCGCCGCGCAACACAAGTGCAATGCCGACTATCTCAGTCGGGTTTTCAAACGCACTGTGGGTTTCGGCGTGATTGAGTATCTGCACCGCATCCGCGTGGACCACGCGCGGCGGCTGCTGCAGACCGAGCGGTTCGGCATCGGCGAGGTAGGTCACCTCGTCGGTTTTTCCGATCAGAGTCATTTCGGGAAAATCTTCCGCAAGCTGGTCGGCCTTTCGCCGCAGGCGTTTCGCGCCGCCGTGCAGGCCAAGGACACCTTGCCGCGCGCCTTCTCGGCTTTCGAATACAGCAACGTTCGCCCGTTCAACCCGAAGTTTTCCGAAGGGCGCGTCGATCCGAACCGCCTGGTGATGTAGGCCTCGGTGAGGGCTCCGGGGCGACGGCCGCGGGGATAGTCCGGTCGGATTCCAACCAGACCACCCTCGGAAACCGACTAACGCTTTGAGGTCAAGGTGTGCGAAGGTGATGGGGAACCATTCCTCCCCATCATGCCCACCCAAATCCCGCTCCTGCGGCGAAGCCACGGCCTCGCCTTTGTCCTGCTCGCATCGTTCTCATCGAGTCTGCTTCCGGCGCAGACTGCGCCAGCTCCCGCCGCGCCCGCCAAGCCGACCGGGGAAGCGGTCGTGCTCAGTCCCTTTTCGGTCGAGAGCAAGAAAGATTACGGCTATCGCGCCACCAACTCGATTACCGCCACCGGCTCCGGCGAAGCGATCATCAACACGCCGCTGAGCATCTCCATTCTCACCGAAGATTTCCTGAAGGACAAAAATCTCACCGAACTGCGCGAGGCCCTTCGTTTCGTGCCGGGCACGTCCACCGATTACCAGCAGGTGTTCGGCCGCGGTTTCACTTCCGTGCTGAAGAACGACGGCGCCGAGGCCAATGGCGGCGGTTCCGGCGATTTCATGACCTACAACGTCGAGCGCATCGAAATCATCAAGGGCCCTGTCTCCGTGCTCCAGGGCCGCGCCAGCGCCGGCGGCGTGGTGAATCTGATCTCGCGCAAGCCGAAATTCACCGCCGGTTCGGATGTCGACGTGAGCTTCGGATCGTTCCAGCGGAAGCTCGGCCAGTTTCGCACCACCGGGCCCTTGCTCGACAAGAAAGTGGCCTACCTCCTCTCCTATACGAAGCTCGACCGCGATGGCTGGGTGGACCTGAACCATGTCGAGGACGACGTCATCCAGGCCGCGCTCGAACTCCGGCCCGTGAACAAACTCTCGATCACGCTCAATTTCGAGCAGGTGAAACGCGACCAATACCCGGAGCAGCATCTGACGTTCACCAACCCCGCGTTTCTCGCCGCCCAACAGGAAGCCGATCGCCTCTACGATGCGCGTGGCGTCGCTCGCCCCGCCGCCTCGCCGCAGGTCGGTGAGACCACCGCAGCCTGGCTGACACGCACACCGGGCTTCGGTCCCAATGTCCCGACGGAAGTCGTCAACGTAAACGAGCTGATGTATCCGCGCGGCTTCCGCGCCAACATTCAGGGTTCACAGGCCTACGAGCGGCGTGATCGCGACACGTTTCTCACCGAGGTGCGCTATGAATTCGCCCCGTGGCTGAACTGGCGCAGCTTCTACTACAATTATCGCGAGCACTTCACTTACGCGCGCCAGTCCACCTTTCGCCCCGTCGCCAACATCGGCGGCCTCGCCATCGCCGACCGCCCCCAGATGGGCAACGTGAACAACAACCACTTCGACACGATGCACGAGGCGGTCTCCCGCTTCAGCACCTTCGGGCTCAATCACCGCACGCTCGTCGGTTTCGAACATCGTGAAGTGCGCTCCCGCACGCTGGTGCTAAACGGCAGCGCGACGATCTACAATCCTCGCACCGGTGGCAATCAGCTCATCGTGGACGACGTGCGTAGGGTGAACCCGAACGGCTTCAACTTCGCCGCGCCCCACACGGTCGGGCGCGACAACGCCTACTACTTCGTCGATCAGATGAACGCATTCGACGAGCGGCTCTTTCTCTTCATGGGCGGCCGCCAGACCAAGGCCAAGCAGGGCACGCTCATCTCCAAGAAATTCACGCCCCAGTATGGCGCGGTCGTCCGGGTTCCGGGCGTGGACACGGTTTCGGTCTTTGGCACTTACGGGGAAAGTTTCCGGCCAAACTTCATCGCCGATGGCTTCGGAAAAATCGTCAATCCCACCGAGGAGAAGAACTCCGAGTACGGCGTGAAGGTCGACCTGTTCGACAGCAAGATCTCCGGATCGGCGTCGATCTACGAGATCGAGCAGTCCAACGTTCCGCTGCGTGACTTCGCGCGCGAGGCGTCCACCGGCGTTTCCCCGCTTTACAACGTCGCTGGTCTGGCGAAATCCCGCGGCGCCGAATTCGAAATGGTCATCACGCCGATGCGCAACTACCAGGTGGTCTTCGGCTACTCCCGTATCTGGGAAGCCCGCACGCTCGTGGCGCAGGATTTGCGGCAGGTCGGCGTGCGCCTCAACGGCGCCCCGGAGTGGACAATGCATCTCTGGAACAAATACACCTTCACCGGCGGCCCGGTGAAAGGCGCCTACGTCGGCTTTGGCGCTCGTTTCGCGGGCGCGGTGCATGTGCACCCCAGCTGGTCGGCTCCGGTGTATGCCAATAACGTGGCGACCGGCGACATCCTGCTCGGCTATCCCGTCAGGTTCCGCAAGACGACGGTCGATCTCACGCTGCGGGTGGATAACATCACGAACAAATTCTTCTTCGACCAATCCTTCCGCCCCAACCGCGCCCGGCAAATCGATTTGACTGCGCGTTTCCGGTTTTGAGGTGCGCCCCGGCACGCGGACGACACCCTGAGGACTGTCGTCCGCTTTAACGTTTCCCCTTTCCTGTGAAACAGCGGCTCCGAACTCCCCTCTTCGCGATTACGGTTCTCGCCTCGGCATTTCTCGACTGCGGAGCGAGCGCAGAGCCGGTCCGATTCAACCGCGACATCCGTCCGATCCTGTCGGACAATTGCTTTGCGTGTCACGGTGCGGACAAAAATAATCTGAAGGGCAAGCGTCGCCTGGACAGTTTCGAGAGCGCGACCGTCGAGCGCAACGGCCTCCGTGCGATCGTCCCCGGCGACCCGGAGCGCTCCGATCTCTGGCTCCGCGTCATTAGCAACGATGAAGATGAGCAGATGCCGCCGAGGGAGTCGCACAAGAAACTCTCCGCGCTCCAGAAGGAGACGCTGAAGCGCTGGATTTCCGAGGGAGCGCGCTACGAGACGCACTGGGCGTTTGTCCCGCCGTGGCGCCCCGCTTTGCCCGCGGTGAAGTCCGACGATTGGCCGCGCAACGGAATCGATCGCTTCGTGCTCGCGCGACTCGAGCAAGGCGGGCTCGCGCCGTCGCCCGCCGCCGATCGCGCCACGCTGATCCGGCGCGTTACCCTCGACCTCACCGGATTGCCGCCGACTCCGGCCGAGGTCGCCGCGTTCGTGGCCGACCAGTCGCCCGAGGCCTACGAGCGCGTCGTCGAACGGTTGCTGCGCTCACCGCACTACGGCGAGCGCATGGCGGTGGACTGGCTCGACGCCGCGCGCTACGCCGACACCAACGGCTACCAGGTCGATCGCGACCGCGAGGTCTGGGCCTGGCGCGACTGGGTGATCGACGCATTCAACGCGAACAAGCCGTTTGATCAGTTCACCCTCGAGCAGCTCGCCGGTGACCTTTTGCCGCATCCGACGCTGGCGCAGCGCATCGCCACCGGCTTCAACCGCAACCACATGATCAACGAGGAGGGCGGCATCATCCCAGAGGAGTTTCTGGCCGAGTATGCGGCCGATCGGGTCGAGACCACCGCGGCAGTCTGGCTCGGGCAGACCTTCACTTGCAACCGCTGCCACGACCACAAGTTCGATCCGTGGACGCAGAAGGACTACTACCGCCTTAAGGCCTTCTTTCACAGTGTTCCCGAACTCGGAAAATCGATCCGCCAAAACGATTTTCGCTTCAACAGCCCACCCTTTGTCCTCCTGCCGTCGGCCGAGATCGACGCCAAGCTTTCCGCCCTGCGCACACAGCAATCCGCCAAGAAGACGGAACTCGCACAGCTCCGTGGCACCGACGACCTCGGCTTCGCCGCTTGGCGGCAGCGGCTCGCGACGGAGAGGCTCGAGTGGTCGGCGCTGAAACCGATTGCAACTGAGGCCGAGGATCAAAAGCCAGAGGTCGAGCCGGCCACGGCGAGCGTCCTCTTCGAGTATCTGAACAACACGCGCCTGGACACGACCGTGCGCACGCGCGCACCCCGAGCCAAGATCACTGCGCTGCGGATCACGTGCGAGGCGACGGACATCGGCGGCACGTTCAATCTCACAGAACTCGGTCTGCGTCTCAAGCGGGGCTCGTCCGCTGCGGTTGCCTTGCCGGTGCGCTCCGCAGATGCGGGCGATTCCCTCGGCCGCGACACCGCCGAACTCGTGCATGACGACAGCCGGGAAACCCGCGTGCCGCTCAAGGTCGCCCCTCGTGGCTCCGCCTCGCTCGTCTTCGAGCTGCAGGAACCGCTCGATCTTTCGGCGGAGCCGGCCGAATTGATTTTTGTTGTCGGTTCCTACGGCGCCACCAGTCCGACGCGCTGGCGCTTCGAAGTCACAACCTCCGCACCGGAGCTGCTGGTTCCCACGGCGCTCACGCGGACCGCGGCGGCGGCGGACAGCGGTGACGAACCGCTTCGCTCCCGCTTCGCGCGGCAGCAGCCGGCGGGGCGCGCGCTGGAGGACGAGTTGACCGCGCTGCATCGCCGTATCGTCGCGACCGAGCGTGAGTATTCGACGACGATGGTGATGGAGGAAATGGAAAAGCCGCGCGACACCTTCATCCTGATCCGTGGTGCCTACGACAAGCCGGGCGAGCGCGTGACGGCTGGCACGCCCGCCGTGCTGCCCCCGATGGCAGCTGATCTTCCGCGCAACCGGCTCGGTCTCGCGCGCTGGCTCGTCAGTCCGGAGAATCCGCTCACTGCGCGGGTGACCGTGAACCGGCTGTGGCAGTCGGTCTTCGGCGTCGGTCTCGTCAAGACGAGCGAGGACTTTGGCTCGCAGGGCGAGCCGCCCGTGAATCCCGAATTGCTGGACTGGCTCGCGACCGAGTTCATCCGCACGGGCTGGGACGTGAAGGCGTTGATGCGGCTGCTCGTCACCAGCGCGACCTATCGCCAGCAGTCGCGGCTCACGCCCGCGTTGCACGAACGTGATCGGGAGAACCGCCTGCTGGCGCGCGGGCCGCGTTTCCGTCTCCACGGCGAATTCGTGCGCGATCAGGCGCTGGCGTGGAGCGGCCTGCTCGTGCCCACGATCGGCGGTCCTTCCGTGCGGCCCTACCATCCGCCCGGTCTCTATGAAGGCGTCGCGCCGACCAGCGAGGACACGGTCAAGATTTATATCCAGGGCAAAGGCACCGAACTTCACCGGCGCACGCTCTACACCTATTGGAAGCGCTCGGTGCCGCATCCGGCGATGCTGGCATTCGACGTGCCGTTCCGGGAAACGTGCAGCGTCAAGCGCAGCGTTACAAACACGCCCGTGCAAGCGCTCAACCTCATGAACGATCCGACCTACCTCGAGGCGGCCCGTTTTGTGGCGCAGCGAATGATGCGCGAAGGCGGCGCGACAACGGAAGAGCGGCTGAGCTTCGGCCATCGCCTCGTGCTCGCCCGCCATCCGAAGGCGGCGGAACTCGCGGTACTGCGTCGTGCGTTCGACCGTGCGCACCGAGACTTCTCCCGCGACGCGGAGGCTGCCACCGCGTTTCTCCGCGTCGGCGATGCGCCGGCGGACTCCACGCTGCCGCCGGTCGAACTCGCCGCCTACGCGACCGTCGCGAGCACGCTACTCTGCCTCGACGAAGCGATCACCAAACAATGACCACAGTCCCGCGCTTCTTCAGGGTTGCCATCTTTCTCGCGGCGGTCGGCCTGCACGCGGCCAGCGGCCCGGCGCGGCCGAACATCCTGTGGATCGTCTCTGACGACCAGGGCTACGGGGATCTGTCGGCGCTTGGCCATCCAGCGCTCAAGACGCCGAACCTCGACGGCCTGAAGAGCGAAAGCGTGTGGTTGAAAAACTTCTACGTCTCGCCGCTGTGCGCCCCGACACGGGCCCAACTCATGACTGGCCGCCACAATTTCCGCACCGGCGTCTGGGACACTTGGGCGGGGCGGAGCAACCTCGCGGCCGACGAGGTCACCGTCGCCGACTATCTTCGCCGGGCCGGCTACGCCACCGCGCAATTCGGCAAATGGCACCTTGGGGAGAACCATCCGTTCCGTCCCGTCGATCAGGGTTTCGACCGGTCGTTCGTCTGGAACAACCTCGATCGCTTTGCGCCGACGTTCGACCGCGGCGGTCCCACCACGCCGGCTTACTCCGGGTTTCTCGACGACGTGGTCGCCGACGAGGCGATCCGCTTCTTCGGCGAAAAACACGACCGGCCCTTCTTCGCCTATGTCGCGCTCTTTCTGCCCCACACCTTCTGGGGCAAGCAGGTGCCGGATGCCGATGTGCGCCCCTTCGCCGACATGCCCGATCTGAGTCCCGCCGATCGCGAAGTCATGGCCATGCTCGCAAACATGGATCGCAACATCGGGCGCCTGCTCGACGCGTTGCGCGAACGCGGTCTCGACCGAAACACCCTCGTGATTTTCCATTCGGACAACGGCCTTACCGGCCGCCAGCAGGCAGCCGCGCGTTTCAACGCCGGACTGCGCGGGGCGAAGGGCGGCGTCTATGAAGGCGGGCTCCGCGTGCCATGCTTCGTGCGCTGGCCGGGCACACTCGCGCCCCGGACGGAGGTCGCCCGTGCGGCCGGTCTCGATTTGCTGCCAACCATGCTGGAGGTCGCCGGACTGGCCACCGCTCCAGAGAAACCGCTGGATGGGATCAGCCTTTGGCCGCTGCTCAGCGGTACCGCGACAAAACTCGCGGAGCGTTTCATTGTTCAGCAGCAGCAACCGCAGAAGTCCGGCCTGACGCCGCAGCCCTTCGTCAACGCCGCCGTGATCGGGCCGCGCTACAAGCTCGTGTGGCCGAAGGACGAGGCTTCGCCGGAGCTCTTCGATTTGGAGTCCGATCCGGGCGAGACGACCAATCTCGCCGCCGGGCAACCGGAGCGCGTCGCCAGCATGAAGGCTGTCTACCAGAAATCCTTCGACCAGTACTCGGCCGGCCGCGGGTTCGCGCCGGTTCCTCCGATCATCGACGCCGCGGCACAGCCGGTTTTTCGCGAGAGCATGATCCAGATTCCCGAGAAAACCGGCATCACGCTGATCGTCGCCCGCGCGGGCGAGTATCGCATTCGCCTGCGCGGCGTCCAGACTACGCTCTTTCCACAGGGCGGCGCGCTCGGCCTGACCGATGGCAAGAGCGTCTGGAAAATGCCCGTCGCGTCCGACACCCAGGAGGTCTCGTTCGTCGCGCAGTTCCCCGCCGGGCCCGTCACGCTGATTCCATGGGCAGAGGGCCGCACGCCCCGCGAGGGCTACGTCCCCGTCGGCCTCGATCCGGGCTGCCGCGACCTTGTGATCGAGCGAATCGAAACCAAATCCGCCAGCCCGTTGTGAATCCCTTTGCTCAACGCCTCCATCATCTGACGCGCCGGCAGTTCATCGGCCGCGCCAGTGCGGGCCTCGGTGCCGCCGCGCTCGCCTCGCTGCTCAACCCGAAGCTGCTCGCCGCCGGTGGTCCGGCCGCTGGGTTGCCGCATTTTGCACCGATGGCCAAGCGTGTCATCTGGCTCACGCAATCCGGCGCGCCATCGCAACTCGACCTCTTTGACCATAAGCCGCAGCTCGCTTCCCGGTTCGATCAGGATTTGCCCGATTCGGTTCGCGGTGGCCAGCGGCTGACGGGGATGACCTCGAACCAGACGCGGTTTCCGATCGCCCCGAGTATTTTCAGATTTGCGCAGCACGGCCAGAGTCGGATGTGGATGAGCGAGCTGTTACCCCACACCGCGAAGATCGCCGACGAACTCTGCGTCGTGCGCTCGATGCACACCGAAGCGATCAATCACGATCCCGGCATGACGCTTCTGCAAACGGGCTTCCAGATCGGCGGACGTCCCTCCTTGGGCGCTTGGGTCGCCTATGGGCTCGGGACGGAGAACGCCAACCTACCCGCGTTTGTAGCGTTGGTCTCCCTCCCCACGGGCAAGGTGAACTCGCAGCCGCTGCACGAGCGGATGTGGGGCGCGGGCTTCCTGCCGGCGAAGTATCAGGCTGTCCGGTTCACGCCGACGAAGGATCCGGTGCTCTACCTCTCGAATCCGCCCGGCATCACCACCGAGCGCCGCCGTGCGATGCTCGACGATCTCGCGGAGCTCAATCGGGGCGTGTTCGCGGACTACCAGGACCCGGAGACGCAAAACCGTATCGACCAGTTCGAGATGGCCTTCAGGATGCAGGCGAGCGTGCCCGAACTCGCCGACCTCACCAAGGAGCCGCCTGCGACCTTCGCGCGCTACGGCCCCGAGGCGCGCAAACCCGGCAGCTACGCCGCCAACTGCATCCTCGCCCGCCGTCTCGCCGAGCGTGGCGTGCGTTTTATCCAGCTCTATCACCGCGGCTGGGACCAGCACGGCAATCTGCCCCGCGACATCCGCAGCCAATGCTACGACACCGATCAGCCCACCGCCGCGCTCATCGCCGACCTGCGCGAGCGCGGTCTGCTCGACGACACGCTCGTGATCTGGGGCGGCGAGTTCGGCCGCACGGTCTATTCACAAGGCACGCTCACGGCCGACAACTACGGCCGCGACCACCATCCGCGGGCCTTCACTGTCTGGATGGCGGGCGCCGGGGTGAAGCACGGACACGTGTTTGGCGAGACCGATGACTTCAGCTACAACATCACCCGCGACCCGGTCCACATCCACGACCTCAACGCCACCGCCCTCCATTTGCTGGGCATCGATCACACCCGACTCACCTATCGCCACCAGGGCCGCGACTATCGCCTGACCGACGTTCACGGCGAAGTCGTCAAAGGCATTCTTGCATAATTTTCCCCTGCTTTGTTCATGCTAAATCTACGCTTTACCGCCCTGCTCCTCGGCTGCGTCACATTGCTTCGCGCGGCGACCGGTGAGGTAAATCTCCGCACCTTGGAACCGACCGTGCTCTTCCCGCGCAAGGAACCGCTCGCGCAGATCGCCCGCCTCAGCGGCGAGAACCGCGGCACCGGTGCAGTCAACGTCGACATTCGCGTCTCGGTCGGCAGTGCGCCTGCGCAGCCGTTGCAAAAGGTCGCGCTGCCCGCGGGACCGTTCACCGTCGATGTGCTCATTCCAGACCTTGCCGCGCCAGCCGACGTCAAAGTGGACGTCCTCAACGGCGGCACGGTCGTCGCCACCCACACGCAACTGTGGCAGCCGCAGCGGAAGTGGAAGGTCCACATCGTGAAGTCCTCGCACGAGGACATCGGCTACGAGCACTTCATCCAGATCAAGCAGAAGGAAATTGCCGACTTCGTCGACCTGGCCCGCGAGATTGCCCGGCCCCGCGTGATCGATGCGTCAGGAGCGAAGACCGATGTCGGCTACCACTACGTGATGGAGACGCTCCTCTTCGCGCGGAACTACATCGACGAGCGTGGCGAGCGCGCGTGGCGAAAGGTCCTCAAGGAAAACGTCACGGGCGGCACGGGCCTGTCGCTCATGGCCGCGCCGAGCGGCGTGCACACGCACTGGATGGACTACGAACAGCTCGCCCGCGTCGGTTACCCCGCGCGCCGCGAAATGAAAGACCGCTTTGGCCTGGATCTCAAAACCGCGTTCATCGTCGACAACCCCAGTCTCTCGTGGTCCGGCATGCAGGCGCTCGCCGCGTCGGGCATCAAGTATGTCGGCCGCTGGGGACAGGCGTGGCGCAGCGGCGGCAACAACAACTACCAGCGCACCGGGCTGCCGGCGTTGTTCTGGTGGAAGGCGCCCGACGGTGAACATCGGGTGCTGTTCGGGTGGACCCCGGGTTACTCGATGTTCTTCTGGTGGGGCCAGACCAACGGCGGCTCCTACGGCGATCTCCTCGGCTATCCGGCGAACTGGGTGAACAATCAGCTGAAGATGGTCGAGGATGGCGGTCTGCGCGGACCCTATCCCTACGACGCGATGATCGTGGCCGACTACGTGGATCATGAGACCCCGAAATTTGACGAGCGGATCTATCGCCGCTGGCGCGAGACCTTTGCGTATCCGGAGCTGCGCTTTGAGCACCCCGAAAAATTCTTCACCTACATCGAGCAGAAGTACGGGGCAGAGCTGCCCGAACTCTCCGGCGATCTAAACAATTTCTCCGCCGACTACTCCGCCATCGATCCCGACGCGCAGGGCGAGAAGCGCCGCGCGGCGCGCTTGTTGCCCGCCGCTGAAGGACTCGCCGTGCTCGCGGGAATCGCCAATCCCGCCTTCGCCCACCTGCCCGCCGAGATCGAGCGCACCTACACGCGGATGTTCGACTTCGACGAACACTCGTGGCCGACACTGCCGCAGGTTTCCGACGAACAGCTCTTCAACGCCGCCTGGGTGAAACGGCACGAAGCCACTCGCGCGTTGCGCGCCTCCACCGCTGCCTTCGACCGCGCCGCGGCCGCGCTGGGGCTCAACATCGCCGCTGCCGGCCCAGGGACGATCGCGGTCTTCAATCCGCTGCTGCATGGGCGGACCGACACGGTCGAGTTGCCGGGCACCGCAGCGCAGGTGCGCGATCTGCGCACGGGCCGGTTGATTCCATGCGACCGGCTCGACGGCGAAAAAATCCGCTTTCTCGCCAGCGAAGTGCCGCCCTACGGCTACGCGCTTTTTCAACTCGTCGAAGCGCCGCCCGCGGCGGTCACGCCCGCCGCCGAACTCAGCCGCGAACCACTGGCCATTTCCAACCGCCACTACACCGTGCGTTTCCACCCGGAGCACGGCGCCGTCACCAGCATCGTGGATCGCGCGTCCGGCCGTGAGCTGATCGACCGGCAGGCGCCGTATCTGGCGAACCAATTGGTCTACCAGCACAAGAACACCCGCGAGGGCAAAGACGGCTTCGAGTATTCGCCGGCCAAGGCCCTGCGCATGGAATCCAAGGTCGGCCTCAATCAGGTCACGTTCGACGTGTGGTTCGACGATGCGAAACTCGGCGGTCGCGTGCACCAGACGGTCACGCTGCACGCGGGGCTGAAGCGCGTGGATTTCACCAATCGCCTCGAGAGCATCGATGTCATGTGGGCGCCCGAACATGCCGACCGCTACCGCGACAACATTTACTTTGCGTTTCCCTTCGCGGTGCCTGGCGGCCAGATCCGGGCCGAATATCCCGGCGGTGTGGTGAGGCCCTACGACGACCAATTGCGCTGGGGCTCGCACGACTTCATCTACGCCACCCGCTGGATCGATGTGAGCAATGAGCAAGGCGGCGTGACGCTGGCCTCCAACGAGGCGGGCACCTTCAGCCTCGGCGAACTCCGGTACAACCAATTCGCGAACGACTACAAACCGACCAAACCGTGGCTCTTCAGCTACGCGTGGTCCAACCGCATGGCCGGCCTCCTCACGTTGCAGCCCGACGACTGCAACGCGACGCTCACCTATTCGCTCACGCAGCACGACAGCGCGTGGAATTCCGGCGAGGCCTCGCGCCACGGGTGGCAGGCCGGCAGCCCGCTCCTCGTCGTGCCAGCGACGGGCGGCCCCGACGCGCGCTGGCAGGACAAGCAGAGGAGCTTCCTCTCCGTCGATGCCGCCAACGTCTCCCTCACCGTGCTCAAGGCCTCGGGGGTGGCCGGCCGCGGCTGGGTCGCGCGGTTTGTCGAGACGGCCGGCCGGGCCACCGAGTTTGAAGTGGACGCTTCCGCGCTCGGCGCGGACCGCGCCGCACTGAGCGATCTCGTGGAGGACGACACGGGCGCGTTGCCCGTGAAGAACGGGAAGGTGCGCGTGTCCATCAAGCCCTTCGGCTTCGCGACGATCCGCCTCCTCGCGGGTAATGCCCCGTCGGCCGTGACGCAACTGACGGCGCAAACCGTCACGGACAGCACCGCGAAGATAACGTGGTCGGGCTCGTCCGATCCCACGGTGGTTTTCAACGTCTTTCGTTCCGATGATCCTGATGCCCCGGCGACCGCCTACACGATGGTCGCACGGGTGCGCGGACACGAGTTCGCTGATCGCGGGCTCCATGTGGCGACGGATTATTTCTACCGCGTCGCCTCCGTTTCAGCGGGCAATGTGCAAGGGCCGCTGAGCGCCGTCCTCAAGGTCAAGACGTCGCCCGCCAACACGACCGCGCCGCATCCCGTGCATGAGCTGGGCATCGTGCGCCGCGCGCCCGACACGCTGTTTGTCTATTGGCGGAAAAACACGGAGCCCGATGTCGCCAGCTACCGCGTGTATCGCAGCGAGACTCCCGATTTCTCTCTCGCCGATCGAGAGCCCGTCGCAGTCCTGCCCGCGACGGCCTACTTCCTGCAGCTGCTTCACGACACCGGCCTCAAGCCGAACACCACCTACTATTACCGCGTGCAGCCCGTGGATTGGTCGAACAACGTCCAGATGACATCGCCGGTCGTCAGCGCCACCACGCCGAAAAACAAGTCATGATCACGAGTTCATTCGACGGGCAAAAATTTGATGTCGTCGTGTGCGGTGCGGGCAGCGCTGGCATCGCGGCCGCGCACAGCGCCGCCAAGGCCGGAGCCAAGGCGCTCCTGCTGGAGCGCCACGGTTTCGCCGGCGGCATCGTGACGGCGGCGATGATCCACACGCTCGATGCGATCAAGAGCTGCGTGGACCACGAGGTAGAAGTGGTCGGAGGTTTTGCGGCCGAACTCATCCGCGAGACACTCGCGCTCGGCGGCGCGGCCACGACCGACAATCCCGGCGAAGCGCTCACGCTTCATCCGGAGATGTATAAAGTGGCGATCGACCGACTGCTCGCCCGCGCCGGTGTGACGGTGCTCTATCACGCCAACGTTTGCGGCGTCGTGCAGGAGGGGAACCGTGTCACCGGAGTCGAGGCCGCCCTCCGCGATGGCCGCGCGCGCATCGCCGCCGGCGCGGTCGTGGACGGCACCGGCGACGCCGAGATCGCCCACCACGCCGGCGCGCGCTGGAATCTCGATCGCGATCTGCAATCGATGACCTACCACTTTCGCCTCGGCAACCTCGGCGCCCGCCGCACGTGGTCCGAGTGGGAGGAAATTTTGGGCGCGGCGATGAAGGCCGCGCACGCCGCGGGCGAGATCAAAGTCTTCGGCGGCCCGTGGATCATCCGTCTGAATGATGGCGAAATCTCGATCAACTCGACGCGCGTTTATGGCAATCCCGTGGACCCGGTCGAACTTTCCCGCGCCGAGACCGAGGGGCGTGCGCGGATGCTCGACATCTGGAACATTCTCCGTCACCGCGTGCCCGCGCTGAAGGACTGCTACATCCTCGCCGGAGCGTCCCAGTTGCACATCCGCGAGAGTCGCAAACTCGTGGGCGCTTACACGCTCACCGAGGAGGACATTCGCACGTCCCGGGCGTTTGCCGACTCCATCGCGGTGGGCGCGTGGCCGATCGACATCCATCCGACCAACGGCTACGTCGGTGTGCATCCGCACAAGGACGACGCCCCCGTGCCCTACGAGATTCCCTACCGCTGCCTCGTGCCCGAGAAGATCGACGGCTTGCTCGTCGCCGGAAAACCGATTTCCACGACGCACCGTGCGCATGGTTCCACGCGCGTGCCTGGCACATCGCTTGCCACGGGCCAAGCGGCCGGTGTGGCCGCCGCGCTCGCCGTGCGAGCTGGAACGCCGCTTCGCGCGCTCGAAGTTGATTCCCTCCGCGAGGCGTTGTTGCGCCAGGGCGCACGCGTATCGGCCCCGGCCAAGTCTGCGGCTTGAACATTATGTCCGACACCCCTCGCCTGGCCTACCGCAACCTCCGCTGGTGGGTCGTCGGCCTGCTGTTTTTCGCCACGGTCATCAACTACGTTGACCGGCAGACGCTCTCGATTCTCGGCACAACGCTGCGGAAGGAGCTCAACCTCACCGAGCAGGACTACGCGAACTGTGTGTCGGCGTTTCTCGTTTCGTATGCGGTCATGTATTCCGTCTCCGGTCGCCTCATCGACCGCGTCGGCGTCAAGGTCGGCGCGGCGGCGTGCGTCATCTGGTGGTCGATTGCGGCGGCGTTGACGGGTCTGGCCCGCGGACCGCTCAGCCTTGCGGGGTTTCGTTTTCTGCTCGGAGTTGGCGAGCCTGGGATTTTTCCGGCCGGCATGAAGGCCTGCGGCGAGTGGTTTCCCGGTCGGCTGCGCGGCACCGCCATCGGCATCTTTTCCTCGGGATCATCCGTCGGCGCGATCATCGCCGCGCCGCTCGTGGTATGGATGACTCATCACTGGGGCTGGCGCATGGCGTTCGTCATTCCCGGCGTGGTCGGCCTTCTGGTGTGGCTGCCCCTGTGGTTGGCGGTCTATCGCCAGCCGAAGGAGACGCGGATGACCGCCGCCGAAGCCGCGGAACTCGACGCCGAGGCCGTGGCCGGTCCGCGCCGCTCGTGGCTGGCGCTGCTCCGAGAGCGGAAAGTGTGGGCGCTGGTGCTGGGCCGCGTGGGCGCCGATCCGGTGTGGTATCTCTACCTCTTCTGGCTGCCCGACTATCTCCAGCGCGTGCGAAACCTGAGCCTCGTCGAGATTGGGCTCTACGCGTGGATTCCCTTTCTGTTCGCCGATCTCGGGGCGGTGTTTGGCGGCGTGATCTCGGACCGGCTGATCAAGCGCGGCTGGGCGGCACCGCGCGCGCGCTTCGCCGTGCTCTGCGGGATAGCCGCGTTGGCGCCGCTCGGCGCGGCCGTCGGCTTCATCGAATCGACCGTCGCGGCCATGGGCGTGATCTGCGTGATCGCGTTTCTCTGTCAGGCCTGGTCCACGAACATGGCCACGCTCGTCCCTGATCTCACCTCGCGCAGCGAGACCGCCAGCGTGATGGGCCTGCTCGGCACTTCGGGCAGCCTGGGTGGCATCGCGTTCTCTCAAGTGCTCGGCTTTTCGATCGCACTCTTCGGTTACTCGTCGGCGTTCGTGATGGCGGCCATCCTGCATCCGCTTTCGCTTCTGCTGCTGTTCCTCTTCCTGCGGCCGACGCTCCGCGCGGCGTCGGAATCCGCCGAGGCGCCGGTCGGGCGCTGACTAACGCTTCGCGCGCGAAGCCGCTAAGCTGGACGTATTGACTCGTCTTTTCCTCCCATGACTTTCCCTACTTCCCGCACGCTGCAGGCCGACGTGGTCGTTGTTGGCGGCGGCACCGCCGGATTGGCCGCCGCGTTCGCAGTCGGCCGCAAACGCCTGAAGGTGCTCCTCGTGGAGCAACACGGCTTCTGCGGCGGACTCACGGTCTACTCGATGGTGCACGTGCTCGATGGCGTGCTCGCACAGACAGACTTTACGAAACTCGCGGTCGGTGGCGTGGCGGTCGATGTGCTCAACCGCATCCAAGCGTTTGGCGGCATGGGTCCGGTGGACAATCCGCCGGAAACCCCGGTGTTCGATCCGGAGGCGTTGAAGCTGATCGCCGACGAGATGCTCGCCGAGGCGGGCGTGACGTGCCTCTACCACACGCGCCTCGTAGAGGCAGAGACGCACTTGGGACGCGTCACGGCCGCGATCCTGCACAGCAAGGCGGGCTTCTGGCGCGTCGAGGCGCCGCGCTTCATCGACGCCTCGGGTGACGCCGACCTGTGTGCGCGCGCGGGCGCCGCGTTTGAGATTGGCCGGGCGCTCCAGCCGATGACGCTGCATTTCCAAGTGGCGGGCCTCCGCGGCGGACTCGACTGGAAGGCATTGGAGAGGACGTGCCACGACGTGCTGGCAGCGGCGTTCGCGCGCGGCGAAGGTCCGCGCTTCGGCGGACCGTGGGTGCTGCGCATCCGGGACAACGAGATCTCGATGAACTGCACGCGCCTTTACGGCAACGCGCTCGATCCCGTCGATCTCACCGCGGCGGAGGTCGCCGGCCGCAAGAACGCGTGGTGGGTTTTCCGCACGTTGAAGGAGCGGCTGCCGGAGTTTGCCGACGCGCATTTCGTGCAGAGCGGCCCGTCAGTGGGTTGTCGCGAGACGCGCCGGATCGTCGGCGATTACCAGCTTACGGAGGCGGACGTGCTCACGCGACCGGTGTTTGCCGACACGATTGGCCTCGGGGCGTGGCCGATGGACGTGCATCCGGCGGATGGCCGCGTGGGATTTCATCCGCACAAGGAGAACCCGCCGGCGCCCTACCGCTATCCGTTGCGCGCGCTGCTGCCAAAGACGCTGGAGAACGTGCTCGCGGTCGGCCGCTGCGCCTCGACGACGCCCAAGGCGCACGGCTCTTCGCGGGTCAATGGCACCTCGATGATGATGGGCGAGGCCGCGGGTGTGCTCTGCGCGCTCGCGCACGCTGAGGGCCGCACGTTACGCGACGTGCCGATTGCACGTTTGCAGGAGACACTCGCGGCCGGCGGAGCGGTGCTCGACCCGCACCACTTGCCAGACCGCCCCGCCACGTGGCGAATGGGTCACCTGGGACATGCCGTCGGCGAGCCGGTGTTTTACGGCGGCCTGCAGTAATGGTACGCGAACCGTAAGGCCGCGTCAGCTCCGGGCTAAATTCCGCCGAAACTCCGATGGGGTGACACCTGTGCGAAGTTTGAACAGGCGCGAGAAATAGTAGATGTCGGAAAAGCCCGCTGTGGTGGCGATTTCGCCGATGGTCTTCGAGGTCAGTGAGAGGAGTTCGCGCGCGCGGTCGAGTCGCGCATTGATGACAAAGGTCTGCGGTCGCACGCCGGCGACCGCGGCGAAGACCCGCGAGAAATGGCTGACGCTGTAGCCGTGGCGGCGGGCGAGCTGGACGACAGACACCACCGTCGACGGGGAAGAGCGGATGGTGGTCATGAGTTCGTGGATGCTCTCCACGTGCTCCGAACGGATGCCCGGCGGAAAACCGGCCTGGTGCGCCGAGTCGCGCACCAACTCCGCCAACAGGGCGGCGAACAAAACGTCTCCTGTCTCCCGCCCGCCGGGTTCGCCGCGCAGCGTCAGGATGCGCTGCATGACCGTGTCGGCGAATGGGAGGTGGCGGACGCGCATCCATTCAACCGGCGGAGTGAAATGCCGGCGGGCGGGCGCGCCGCGCTCATCGAGGACGTTGAAATGAAAGAAATTCACGCCGAGCGGATGCGCGGAATCGTGGGTGGTGATGTAGCGCCGGCCAGGCTGCATCCAGACGCAAGTGCCCGCGTGGAGTGGAATGGTTTCGGACTCGAGGTGCATCGCGCCGCGCCCCGCCCAGACGAACCACAGATCGTAGTCCTTTAGTGTCCGCCACCACTCCGCACCGGAGCTCCAATCGGGTTGAAACCGCACGCGGCCGCACAGCTCCGCCAGCCGCACGATCCAAGTATGACCGCCCGTCTCAAAAAAAGCCGACATGTGCAAAAGTTTGATTCACCCGTCTATCGCCTGGCGACAGAAAATCGGCTACTTTGAACTGCGTTGATCTCTTCCTCGTCATCTCGTCCGGGTGCTCTGTCGTTTCGTGCGATCTTGGCGTCCGCGGTTATTGCGCTCGCCACCATGACGAGTAATGCGGCCGAGAGTGTGCCGTCCAAGCCGTCGATCGTCTTCATCCTGGCCGACGACCTCGGCTGGGGCGACCTCGGCTGTTACGGTGGTGAGATTCCCACACCCCACATCGACTCGCTGGCACGGGACGGTGCCCGGTTCACGAGCTACTACACGAGTTCCACTTGCACGCCGACGCGCTTCAGTCTGCTCACGGGCACCTATCCGAACCGGTCGCGCGATCAGCTTCTGGCACCGCTCGATTATCTGGATCCCCGCGACGATCACCGGGGACTGCGCGCCGGCGAGTCCACCGTGGCCGACGATTTGAAGCGCGCTGGCTACGCGACCTCGGTCGTCGGCAAGTGGCACGTGGGCTTCGGCGAGGAACAGTTTCGTCCGCTCGCACACGGCTTCGACCGGTTCTTCGGCTATTCGGCCGGTGCGATCGATTTCTACACCTCGCGTTATGGCCGGTTTCCGGATCTCTGGCGTGACAACGCCCGGGTCGAGGTGTCCGGCTACGCCACCGATGTGCTTTCGGTGGACGCGGTGGCGCAGCTCACGCGGTTCGCCGGAGGCGCGCCTTTCTTTCTCTACCTCGCGCATGTCGCGCCGCATTTCGGCAAGCCTTGGGACGTGCGGCAGCAGAAGGCCTACAACGCCATTCAGCCAAAACCAGAGATGCTCGCTCGCTTCGAGCACATCGCCGATCCGACGCGCCGCCTCTATGCGGCGACGCTGGGCTCGCTCGACGAGAGTGTCGGCGAAATCCTGCGAACGCTGCGCGAACTCGGCCTCGAGCAAAACACGCTGGTGGTTTTCACCTCGGACAACGGCGGAGTCTTGAAACTCGGCGGCAGCAACGGGCCGCTGCGCGATCAGAAGGGGACGCTTTTCGAAGGTGGCATTCGCGTGCCGTGCCTCGTGCGTTGGCCCGGCCACATCGCACCGGGCACGGTTGTCGATACCCCGGCGCACGTCGTGGACTGGCGCGCGACGCTTGCCCGCCTCGCGGGTGTGACGCCGAACGTTCATCATAAGGATGGCATTCCGCTCCTGCCGCTCACGGAGCTGCCAAGCCATGCGAATCGCCCCCTGTATTGGTGCGAAATCGCAGCGGAGCGGGACGGTGGCGGAGAGAGCCGCGCGCTGCGCGTCGGCGCATGGAAATACCTGCGCGCAAAGAACGGGCAGGAATCGCTCTTCCATCTGGCGGCCGATTCCAGCGAAAGCACGGATCGCTCGCCCGATGAACCCGCGCGATTGCGCGAGCTACGCGCTCAGTTCGAGACGTGGCACCGCTCGATCTACGCCAACGCGTCGCCGGCCCCGGCGAAGTCGCCCTGAGATTTTCCATGTCAAACTCCACGTCCTCACCCCTTCGCGTCGTCATTGTCGGCTGCGGAGGATTCGCCCGCAACTACCTGCCGGTCTACCGCAGCATCCCCGACCTCAAGGTCGTCGCCTGCGTCGATGCCGATCTCGCCGCCGCCCAAGCCATGGCGGCGACGCTGGGGGCTGAAACCGCTTCGTCGGACCTCGGGGTCGCGGTCGCCGCGCAGGCAGACTACGCGGTCGTGAGCACCCCGAATTTCCTCCACGTCGAGCAGGCCACGGCGTTGCTCCGCAGTGGCAAGCATGTGCTCCTGCAGAAACCGATGGCGCGCTGGCTCCGCGAGTCTCAGGCCCTCTTCGCCACGCAACGCGCCTCCGGTCGCGCGATGGGCCTCTACATGGCGATGCTCGACCTCGGGCTCTGGTGGGAACTGCGGCAGGCATTCGCCGCCAACTCGCCGCTCGGCAGCATCGCACAGGTGAGCATGCGGCTCGGCCACACCGGCGGACTCGTTTGGAGCAAGCAGCCCAATCAACTGTGGCGGTTCTCGCGCGAAAAGACCGGCGGTGGCGCCTTCATCATGCTCGGCGTCCACTATATTCATTTTCTCCGCTGGCTCCTCGGGCTGCGCATCACGCGCGTCCTCGCGCAGACGGCCAACCTCCACTGCGGTCGCATCGAGGGGGAGGACATCTGCCAGTTCCAAGGCGAACTCAGCAACGGTGGGTTCGTGCAGCTCAGCGTCGCCTGGAACTCGCAAGGCGAGCATCTCGCGCTCTATGGCACCGAGGGTTCGCTCGTCTACCTCGACAACGAACTGGTCCGCGTGCACGGCGCCAAGCCTTGGAAGACCTCCTATTTCAATTACGAGAAGCCGGGCGCGTGGCAGACCTTTGCCGGCATCGTGCCGCCGAAGCTCGACGATCCCGCCAATCCGCACAACCAGCACCGCGCCTTCGCCGAGGCGATCCGCGCGGGTGCGACGCCGGCGGTCGAAGCCATCGAAGGGCTGTGGGACATGCAGGTGGCCGATGCCGTCTATCGCAGCGCGACCAGCGGCCGCTGGGAGGAAATTTCCTATGTCTGAATCCCGCACAATCGTCATCACCGGCGGCACCAAGGGCCTCGGCCGCGCCGCCGCCGACGCGTTTCTCGCCAAGGGCGATCGCGTTTGGATCCTCTCACGCACGACGCCCGCCGCGACTGGCGCCACGCCGCACCCGCGGCTCCGACACCTGGTCGCCGATGTGCGCCACCGCGACCAGCTCGATACTGCGGTCGCGACGATACGCCTCGAGTCGCCACAGCTCGACGTGTGGATCAACAACGCGGGCTTTGGCAAACCCGTGCCGTTTCACGACGGCGACAACGCGCTCTGGGACGACATGTTCGCCGTGAATTTCTGGGGCACCGTCCACGGCACGCGCGCCGCGCTCGGGGCGCTCCGGCGACCCGGCGGCGTGATCATCAACATCGCCTCCGTCGTCGGCTTCATGGCTCCGCGCGGCCATTCCGCCTATGCCACGGCCAAGGCCGCCGTCATTGCCCTCACGCGCGCCAACGCCGTCGAGTTCGCTGCCGCCGGCATACGCGTGAACGCCATCGCGCCCGGTCCGCTCGACACGGAAGGCTTCCGGGCCGCCGGGGGCGATCCGGAAAAACGCGCGCAGACGATCCCCACGAAGAAAATGATCACGCCGGCCGAGATCGCTGCCGCCTGCGTCTTTCTCGCCGAGCCCATCTCCTCGCTCACCGGCCAGACCCTCGTGATCGACGGCGGTTCGCAGGCGGTGGGGTGCTACGCGTAGCGGAGAGTCGCGGAGCATTTCCGGGCAATCAGCGCGGTAAGTCCGCTGATCGCTGATTCCGGCCGTTCCCGCTGCAAAAAAGCGGTTGCGCATTATTACCAACGGACGCGCGCCGAGCCCGGGAGTGGGCGTCATTCGTGCGTCTTTCGGCTGCGACGATGTGGAGAATCGTCGTGAGGTGGTGCTAGTCGCGGGCTTTCCATCCGAACGTCGGCGAGCGAAGGATCCCTGTGGACTTGCTCTCTTCCCACCCACTCTTGCGGCCGAGCTCTAGTGTTTTCGGACGCACACCCCTCGAATGAAAACCCCCAACGCCTCATTTCCCCGCATGCTGCCGATGTTGCGGTCGGCGCTCACGTCGCTGCTTGCGTTCTTCCTAGCTTCTTTCGCTTCAGCCCAGACCAACACCGGCCGCATCACTGGCACCGTCACCAATAGCAGCGGCAACGCTTTTCTCGAAGGCGCCGTCGTCACCATCGATGGCATCGGTCGCGCCACGACCACGGATCGCCGCGGCGAGTTCGATTTTGGCGGCATGCCGCCCGGTGAGTATTCGCTGCGCGTCGCCTACACGGGCATGGCGCCCGCCTCCATCCGGGCCGTCGTGTCGGCCGACCTCACCGCCAGTGTCGCTGTCACCCTTGGCGAGGATGTCGTGAAGATGGGCACGTTCTCAGTCACCACCAACCGCAACGCCGACGCCCTCGCCGTCACCGAGCAACAGCACGCGCCCAACGTGAAGAACGTCGTCGATATCGCGGCCTACGGCATGCTCAACAACGACAATCCCGTCGAACTCCTCCAGTTGCTTCCCGGGGTGAGCGGGTTCCTGGCGTTCAACGAGGTGGATCGCGTTTCCGTCCGCGGCATCGACTCCTCGCTCAACAACGTGCAGCTCGACGGCAACAGCTTCGCGACGCCGGCCATCAACGGCACGGCCAACAGCCGCGCCTCCGTGCTCTCGACGACCAACACCGGCAACATCAAGTCCGCCGAGGTCATCAAGGCCATCACCCCCGACCGCTCCGCCGACGCCATCGGCGGTATGGTGAACCTGATCCAGCGCAGCGCCCTCGACTACCCCAAGTCCGCCGGGAGGTTCGAATACCGCGTCGGTGGCCAGTATGTGAATACGCGCAGCGGCTTCGACACGCGCGTGACGCCCAACGTCCAGCTCACCTACCACGACACGTTCGGCGCCAAGCGCGACTGGGGCCTGTATGTCACCGGCGGCTTCAACAAGGAAACCACCAACCAGCTGCGCTCGATCCAGACCATCGCCAACAACGCCACCTACGGCGTCATTCCCACCGCGCTGCAGTCGGTGGAGAACGATCGGTTTCGCCACCGCCGGAACTGGTCGGCGACGATCGACCACCGGCGCGGCAATGGCGCGCACGAGTTCTCGCTCAAGTTCAAGCACGACGACTGGCTCGAGCTCACGCAGAACGTCTTCACGAACATCAACGGCGCCGTGCCCGCGACGGACTGGACGCGCCCCCGCCAGTCCTATTCCACCGCGAGCCTGGTCGTGCGGCACGTCGATCAGAACCCTTACACGAGCTCCAGCTCGGCCTCCTTCGACGGCCGGCATCGGCTCGGCGAATGGGAGGCGAGCTACAACGTCTTCCGCTCCACGGCGAAGGCCCGCGTCTATCGCCCCGATGGCGGCCCCAGCGGCTACGGGAAATACCTCAACACGACGTTCACGCTCCTGACGCCGTTCCGCACGGGTGTCGTGCTGGAAGGGAAGCGCGACGCGCTGTTTCCCACCGTGTCCTTCCCCACCGGAAACCCGGACGTCCTCTTCAACGCGGACAACTACCAGTTGGACGTGGTGGGCATGCTGGGAACCATGGTGGACGACGAACGCAACGGCGCGCGCCTTGACCTCAAACGCACGGTCGCGTGGAGGCTGCCCGTCACCTTCAAGGCCGGGCTCAACGCCGCCGAGCAGAGTCGGGTGAACATCGAACAGAACATCCAGCGCTCGTTCGTCGGCGAGGATCGTGTCTTCGGCATCAACCCCGCCACGGGCCGCAGCGATGACCGCCTCAGTCGCTTCGTCAACGCCAGCACGCCGATCACCGGTTTCAGCGACGTGGGCAACCGCCGCCCCTTCATGATCGATTTCGGCGCCCTCAACCGTAGCATTTACGACCAGCCGCAGCTCTGGCTCGAGGATGTTTACGGCAACACGCTGCGGAGCCTCCAGGGCAACTTCAAAGCCAAGGAGCGGATCTCCGCCGCCTACGCGATGGCGGAGACCGACTGGGGAAAACTCCGTCTGCTCGGTGGCGTGCGCGCGGAGGAGACCAAGGTCACCGGCACCGCCGTCTTCACGAATCCGATTCAGGCCACGGCCGCGCAGATTACCGACCCCGTCCGCCGCGCGATCAACAATGCCGGGACCAATGTCACCCGGAGCAGCAGTTACCGCAGCACGTTTCCCAGCGTGCACCTGCTCTACAAGTTTCAGCCCAACCTCCAGGCGCGCGCCAGCTACTCGACCGGCATCGGCCGGCCCGGATTCAACGCCATCGTGCCGACCACGACCGTCAACGAGGTCACGGACGTCGTGACCACCACCAACACCGGCCTGCGTCCGCAATTCGCCGACAGCTACGACCTGAGCCTCGAATACTACACGGAGCCGGCCGGCCTGATTTCCGTCGGCGTGTTTCGCAAGGACATCAGCGACTACATCGTCAATCGGATTGATCGGGTGCCGCCGGGCTTTCCGCTGGGCGAGCAATACGTCGGCTACGAGCTTCGCACCACGGTCAACGGCGGCTACGCCAAGGTGCAGGGCGTGGAGTTCAACCTCGTGCGCCAGCTCAACTTCATCCCGCGCGCCTACGGGCTGTTCACGTTCAAGGGCAACGCGACCGTGCTCACGGTCGAAGGCTCCCTCGATGGCGTGACCAAGGTCGGGACCACGGGCGTGACCAACTTCATCCCGCGCGCGTGGAACGTCGTGGGCGAGTATGCCAAGGGTCGCTTCTACGCGCTCGCCCGCTACAACCAGCAGGCGGGCTTCCTCCTCGGCGCCAACGCCAACCCCGCGCTGGTGACGCGTGCGCCCCGGCGCGAGAAGATCGACGTGAACTTCGGCTACCGCTGGCACCGGTCGTGCGAAGTGTTCTTCGCAATCGACAACCTGACCGAGCGGCCGAGCGTGCAACTGCAGGGCGTGGGCGACCGCCAGTTTCCGAGCGCGGCGTGGGCCGGCTCGCGCCGCTTCAACCTCGGCGTGCAGGGGAAATTCTGAGTTGTGCGGCCGATGCCACCGGCCTGTCGCGCCATGTGATTCCCGACGATTGCGAAACACCTTCCTGATTTCGGAATTGTCGGCTGGTTAAATGATGGTTGGTCCGGAGTGAGCCCCGTCCTCCGGAATCACCGCGCCGCCGCGCCGACCGCGTAACGATGCGTGACTGAGCCAGTCCGGCGCGTGGCGTTTTCCGCGCTGTCGGGATAGGCACGGACGTATTCCACGAGCGCCTGCTGCGGCGACACCTTTACGCGCATGATGCCCGAGGCGCCCGCGATCACGCCGCTCTTGTAGCCGTATTCGGCCGCGCTGCGGGTGTTGTCGGTGCGCGTGTGACCCGGCTGCGGCACGAGCTGATAGGTCACGCCATCGCGCTCCTGCTGCGCGTAAAGGTGATCGTGCCCGTGGAAAACGACCACGCCGCCTCCGCGGCGCACCAGCAGCGTGTGGATCGGCGCGGTCCAGCCGGGGCGTTTCAGCGTGAACGTGTCGCGCCCGTCGAGGTCGCGCCCGCCCCACTCGAAAAACGCCGCCGCCTCCGCGCCGCCGCGGCCCTCGCGCGTCTCGCCGCCGACGAGGTGGTGGATGAACACAAACGTGAATCGCGCCCGGCTCCGCTCCAGCATGCCGCGCAGCCACTCGTATTGCTCGCGGCCGAGCGTGCGGCCCCAGTTGTCACCGCTGCCGCCGCGCCCGCGCTCCTGCGAATAGCAGAACGGATCGAGCGCGACAAAGAGCGCGTCGCCCCACTCGAACGCATAGTAGTTCTGGAGCAGGCCGGCCTTGGGGTGAGGCGTGGCGTTGCCGGTGTAGAAGCTGTTCGGCTCGGGATTCGGAAAGAACGTTTTTCGCTGCGCGTTGGACCAGAGGGCCATCGCGTCGCCGCCGCCCTTGCCGGGCTGCTCGCCGTCGTGGTTCCCCAGCACGAGGAACACCGGCACCGAATGCCCGACGAGACTGAAGTAGTGGCGCTGCGCCAGATATTGCGGCAGGGCGTCGCGGTAGTCGGTGCGCTTGTCCGTCATGAACGTGTCGCCGAGATCGACATGGAAGTCGGCGCGCGCGGCGACGACGTTGGCGAGCGACTTCCGGTAGACGTCTGGATCGGTGCCGGCGTCGAGGTGCGGGTCGGCCTGCACGGTGAACACAAACTCCGCGCCCGGAGCACGCGCCGTCGTGAACGCGCCCGCGGCCACCGCGCGAAACTCCCCCGCGCTCCCCGCGCGCGATCGAAACTGGTAGGTGTGGCGCGTGCCGGGACGCAGCCCGGTGAGCGCGATTTCGACCGGCTGGCCCCTCGGGAATTCTTGCGGCGCAGTCCGCTGCGCGAGCTCGCCGCCGTCCGGCCCGAAGGCCACGTAGCCCTCGGCGCCTTCGTAGCTGAGGATGCTGAGCGTGATACCCTCGGTCGTCGGCCGGCCGAGAATCACATCGACGGGCTGCGCCGGCACCTCGGTCCGAAAGAGCAGCGTGGGCAGACGACCTTCGCCGTTGCCGGCGCCGCCGCCGCCTTTTCTCCCACCGCGCCGCGGCTCGTCGGCGGCGAAGGCAAGCGCAGTGGTCGCGAGCGCGAGCGCGGAAATAAGTGTCATGCTTTTCATTCGTCGTTGCGCGTCCTGCCCTGTTTGCCGCCCTTGCCGCGACGGTCGTCCGCGGCGGCGTCGCCGGCCTTGGCCGGGTCGTAGTTGGGATTCGGTTGCGCCATCTGGGCGCTCACGTCCTTGAGATAGGCGGTCAGGCGCGCGTCGAGTTCGGCGGCTTTCTCCGGCAGCTTCGCGGCGAGATCGCGCTCCTCGCCCGGATCGCGCTCCAGCTCGAAGAGCCGCTGGGTCTTCTTCTCGTAGTTGCGCACGAGCTTGTAGCCGCCGAGCAGAATCGCCGTCGCAGGTCCGCCGTTGCCAAGGTCGTAGTGCGGGAAATGGAAGACCAACTCCTCGCGCGTGC
The DNA here is from genome assembly GCA_005792355.1 of Opitutaceae bacterium. Classification (GTDB taxonomy): domain Bacteria; phylum Verrucomicrobiota; class Verrucomicrobiia; order Opitutales; family Opitutaceae; genus ER46. The sequence goes on along the minus strand of SXSC01000373.1, from coordinate 18,418 downwards.
GCGCCACCGCGCCGCGGCCCTGCGGATCGCGCAGCACGGCGGCGAGGTTGCCGCCCTCGACCGCAGCGGGCAGCGAGTCGTTGACGCCGGCAAGCGCGGCGATGGTCGGCAGGATGTCGCACGCGGTCACCGGCACGCGCGAGCAGACGTTCCCCGCGATGCCAGGGCCGCGCACGAGAAACGGCACGCGCAGTCCACCCTCGGTCACCGCGCCCTTGCCGCCGGAGAGCGGCGCATTGCCGGTGCGGCCCTGCCCGCCGTGATCGGCGGTGTAGAAGACATAGGTGTTTTTCGCGAGGCCCTGCGCGTCGAGCGCGGCGAGGAGTTGCATCACGGTCTTGTCGATTTCATCGGAGTCGGTGCGCGCAGTGTCGCGATCGCGGCCGCCTTCCTTGCGCTCCTGATTCGGGTAGTGCGAGAGCTGGAGGTAGAAAGGCTTCCCGGCCTGCTGCGCACGCGTCATGAACGCGATGCCGCGCTCGGTCATGCCGTAGGCCTGCTTGGGATTGGGGCTCGCGACGTTGTCCGGGCCGCCGTTGCTCGTGGCGCCGTCGCTGGCGTCGAAGCCGTGGCGCGCGGGGTCGGTGCGGCCGACGTGCCATTTGCCGAAATGCGCCGAGGTGTAGCCCGCGGCCTTGAGCACCTCCGCGACGGTCACCGTCTCAGTCGGCAACTCGAGCAGCGGTTCCGGCGGGATGAGCGCGGTGCGCACCGGCGTATCGGCGCGGCCCGCGCCGACAAAGGTCATCCGCAGCGCCGCTGGCGATCGGCCGGTGAACAACGCCGCGCGCGACGGCGTGCAGCGGGGCGAGGTCGCGTAGCCGTAGGTGAACCGCATCCCCTCGCGCGCGAGCCGCTCGACTGCGGGCGTCCGAAACACGCGGCTGCGCGACTCCGGCACGCGATCATCCATCTGCACCGAGGTCTGCGCCCAGCCCTGCGCCTCGGCCATGATGACGACGAAATTGGGCCGCGGCTCGGCGGAATGCACCGCCACAACGCCGAGCAGGGTCGCCGCCACGTAGGCGACGGGACGGGGAGAGGTTTTCAGTTTCATTTGGGTTTCTTGGCTTTGAGTTGTGCGGTGCCGACCCGACGCCCCAAGGGCTGCGCCGCCGGACGTGCGGCCACCCGGTTCATGATGCGCATTGAAGCCGGGGAGGGTTATCGCCCAAGGCGGATTTTGATTAAGATACGTTCATCAGGACGAAGGCCCGCGCGGGCGCGCACGCTGCGGATCTGATTCAGCCGGTTCAGGCGTTCATTTCGAGTTCCGGTTCGGGCTGCTTCTTCGGGATTCAGGCTGTTTCGGTGAAACACCACGTCCGCCTCACCGATACGAAGCCGCCGGGCGGAGGATCTGATGCAGCGTCGATCCGTTTTCGCCTCCGTCGGCGATGCCTCCACCGGTCAGGTGGATCACGCCGTTGACGAAGGAGGCGCCGGTCACGCCATGCACCGGCACGGGGATCGGGCCGAGGCGAATCCAGCGGTTGGCGACGGGATCATAGACGTCGTGATCCGGATAAACGCCCGAGGGCGCGCCGGTGTTCCCTTCCCCGCCGAACACGTGCAGGTAGCCGTTGGCCGCGACTGCGTTCACGCCGCCGCGCGGCCGCAGCATCGGCGCGCGCGTCGACCAGGCGTTGGTCGCCGGGTCGTAGACTTCCACGCGATCCGTCTGCTCGCTCTGGAATCCCGCTTCCAGCCGCCCGCCGACAACGTAGACTTTTCCGTCGATCGCCGCCGCGCCCACATGGTTTCGCTGGGTCGGCAAATTGGGCAGGGTCCGCCACGAGTCCGAGACCGGATCATACACCGCGAAGTCGCTGCCCCGCGGGGGCCGGCCGCCGGCCACGTAGATTTTTCCGGCCACGACGGCAGCGGCTCCGCCACCGCGCTGCGTGGGCATCGGCGCCCGTGTGCTCCATGCGGCGGTGACGGGATCGTAGGCGTAAACCGTGTCCACGAAAGGCCCGGCGCCGCCCGCCGAGGATTGGCCGCCGATCACGTAGAGCCTGCCGCCGACCGACACGGACATGGTGTGGTTCAGCGCGACAGGCAGCGGCGTCGTCAACCGCCACGTGTCCGTCGCGATGTCGTAGACTTGCACGGTGCGCACGCTCACGCGGGTCGACGGATAGCCGCCGATCACATAGATTTTTCCGTCCAGCTCCGCGACGGACATTTCGGAGTTGGGCTCGAGCAAGTCGGCGCGCAGGCCCCAGGCACCCTCGGCGAGGACCGCCGGTGTCGTCGGGACGGCGTAGAGTTCGACCAGCGCCGCGCCCGTGCTCCCGCCCACGCCGGAGACAACGGCGGAATAGGCGCCGGGCGCGAGCGTCACGAGCAGGGCTGCATCGCGACTCTGAAACCCGAGCGGAAACGCCCCGGTGGCCACCGCTGCGGCCATCGCTTGCGCGGCGGTGGGCGCGGTCCACCAGTTGTCGCTGGCGGCGAGTTCCGCCGTATCCCGAAAAACCGTGAGCGCCGGATCCGCGAGGACGCCGGTCACACCGAAGCCGGCGAGAGTGGGTCCGACAGCGCGGACCAGCAGCCGTTGCGGAGCGGTGCCACCGACCACGAATCCCGCGATCAAGGCCTCGGAACCAGTGCCGGCTCTCGCCCGCGCGGACAGATTGACCAGCGGCGCGGCGCCACCGGCCGGGGACAAGTCGTAGGCCTCGATCAAGGCCGCGCCCGCCGCGCCGCCCTTTCCGGCCAGTTGCACGGTGTAGGCGGCTCCTCCGAGATTCGAGAGCACCACCGCATCCCGACTCGATGCAGGGAGAGGGAACGCGCCGGCCTGGCTGGCTGCCGCGGAAATCTGGGTGCCGTTGCCCAGGCTGCCCCAGTCGTCGTTGCCGGCGAGGACAGTGGTGTTCGGACCGAAAACCGTCAGCACCGGATCCGCGAGCACGCCGCCCACGCCGAAACCCGACAACGTCGGCCCGACCCCGCGCAGGAGCAGCGACGGCGCCGGGCCCGGCCCCACCGCAAATCCCATGATCAGGGGTTCGCCTCCGGCGCCGGCTACGGACCGAACCGCGAGGTTGATGAGCCGTCCACCGCCGGTCGGCGCGACCGCAAGTCCCGATCCGCCCGGCGGCAACCCCGTCGGTCCCGCGGTGTCCAGCCGCACGCGATACAGCCCGGTGCGGCACGTCAGGTAGAGCGTTCTCCCGTCGCTGTCGCCAAAGGCGCAATTGGCGGGGCGCTCGGGGGTGACGAACGTGCCCAGCAACCGCCCGGCACGATCGAAGACCCGCACCCCGGTCGTGGTCGTGCAATAGACGTTGCCCTCCACGTCCACCTTCATGCCGTCGCCCCCGGGCGCCTGATCGGTGAAGATGCGGCCGTTGCTGAGCGCCCCGTCGGCGGCAACGTCGTAGACGCGGATGATCCCGGTCTGGTTGTCGTTGACGTAGAACTGGCGCTCGTCGGGCGAGAACGCGAGGCCGTTGGGCAGCGCGAGGTCGCGGATCACGAGCGTCAGCGTGCGGCCATCCGCGGAAATCCGATACACGCCCTGGAAATCCAGTTCCAGCGAGCCCGGCGTCGCCCCGAATGTCGGATCGGTGAAATACACGGAGCCGTCGCGCCTGACCACCACGTCGTTCGGGGCGTTGAGCCGCCGCCCCTCGTAGCGCTCCGCGAGCACGGTCACGGTGCCGTCGGCCTCGGTGCGGGCGACGCGACGCGTGCCGCGCTCACAACTGATCAACCGGCCCGCCGCATCGAGCACGAGCCCGTTGGCGTTGTTGCTCGGCGTGCGGAAGGTCGAGAGCTGCCCCGCCCGCCAGCGGTGGATGGTGTTGCCGTTGACGTCGCTGAAAAGCAGTTCGCCGCGCGCGGCGACCCACACGGGTCCCTCGGAATTCTGGAATCCGGTGGCTATCCGCTCGATCGGCGCGCTGAAATCGACCGCCGCCAGCGGGCCCGCCGCCAGGATGGCGACCAGCGCCACCAGCGATCGTGGGAAGGAAACGGTGGAGATCAGTCTCATAAGGTCATTTCAACGGCGCGCCGCTCACGTCGAGGTCGGGCTTGGTGTTCCAACGCGGCTGCCAGCCGGGCTTCTCGACGCGCGTGCGGAAGACGACCGTGTTGTCGAGGTCGAGATCGGCGGTCCAAATGAACTTCGCGCCTTTGAAGTCCGCCTCGTAGAATGGCTGCTTCGGGCTCACGCGCTCCTCGGTGTATTCCACGGCGGCGGGCCACGCGCTGTCGTCGAAGTCCGTCGCGAACCAGTTGGCCGGGATCGGCGTGTGCTCGACCTTTGGGTTCTTCGTGTCACCGCCGAGCGGGCCGCGGAAGAACGACTTCGCCTTCCACGTCGCATTCGAGACGGTGCCGTCGCCGAACTTGACGATGAAGCCGCCGTCGCCGATCTGGTTGCCGTATTCGAGTCCAGTCTTCGGATCGGCGTTGTCCTTCGCCATCACCGCGATCGTCATTGGATATTCCGGGAGGAAATCGACGGAGATGACGTTGTGCGGGGTGAATGGGATCGAGTCCACGGCGACAAGGCGGCCGTTGATGAAGAGCACGAACCAGTTGTCGGCGTAGACGTTGATCTTGATCGTGTCGGTCATCGCGGGCTTGACGAGACCCTTGGCGTCGGCGCCGCCTTTCTTGCCGCCGCCTTTCTTCTTTCCCGCAGGCGAAGCGTCCTGAGCGGCGCCACTCACGAGCAGAGTAGCCGCGAACGGCAGGACGAAGGCGAATTTGGCGAATCTCATCGCGGAGATTTCTGCTTCGCCGGTTGGTCGCGCGGCCGCTTGGCCTTTTTCTCGCCGCCGTCGCCGGTCGCTTCGCTGTTTGGGCGCTGGTAGGTGACGCGCAGGTCCGCGCTGTCGAGGATGCTGTCCTCGATCTTCGCGAGCAGGGCATCGCGCGTAACCGCGCCGGAGCCCGCGTCGAGTTGCGGCGCCGCGGAGAGCGCGTAGAGATGGAGCGTGTAGGTCTGCTTCGCGCCGCCGCTGGAATGCGGCGGCACATAGCCCTGATCGCGCTTCCAGGTGGCGCCGAGCTGGCCGATGCCCTCCGCGTTCTTGGGCAGACTCGTCACCGACGGCGGAATGCCATGCAGCACCCAATAGGTCTTCAAGAGGCCGTCGCGGTCGATGTGGTCCATCACCAGCGCAAGACTTCGCGTGCCCTCGGGCGCGCCTGACCAGGCGAGCGGCAACGTCGCGCCGGCTCCGTTGCCCGTGAACTCGTCGGGCAACGCGTCGCCGTCGGCGACCACCGGGCTCGTGAGGACGAGATTCCCCGTATGTCGGGGCGTGATCATCAGCGGCGGAGTCGTGGGCGCACTCGCTTTGCCTTCGTCAGTCCGTCCGCCGTCGCGTCGCTCCCCCGTCCGGGCCCCGGCTTTGCCCTGGCCGTTTTGCCCGCCACCGCGGGGCCGATCGCCACCTCCACCGGCACCACCGCCACCTCCACCGCCACGCTGCCGTCCCGAATACGTTTCGGACTTCACGGCTCCCTGGCCGTCGACGAAATCGAACTTCACCGAGCCGTTGTCGTTGAGCGTGTAGTTCACGAAGCGCGTCTCGCGCCGCACTTCGTATTTCAGGCTGTAGCTCTTGTCCGTCGTCGCGGTAAATCCAGCGATCGTCGCGCCGGGCAACGGCGGCAGCGCCTCGCGCACACCGTTGGTGCGCGGCTGCGGGTCGACCTGGCCGTCGCGTTCGACGACCTCGCCGTGAAACCCGCCGTTGATGTAGGGGTAGGTCTTGCTCGCGTGATAGTGGTAGCCGAGCCCGGGCGTCTCGTGGCCGTTGAACTCGTCCAGCTTTCCCGGGGCCGAGCCGTCCGGCTCGGTCAGCCCGTAGATCGCGTAGCCGTCGAGCGCGTAGGCCACCGGCAGCCGCTCGCCGAGCACCGCCTGCAGGTGCAGCGGCGCGATGTGGTAGTGGTAGTCGTCCGCGCGGCCGCAATGCCCGCCCCATTGGTCCAGCTCGCCAGCGAGAAACGTGTCCGTGCGGCCGTTGGTCTTGATCGGATTGAAAATTGGGATGCCGTTCGCCGCGAGTGCGATGGCGCCCTTGAAAAAGTGCGACTTGGCGGAAAGCGGGTTCTTCGCGACCACCGGGCGCAGCGGGATGCGCCACGCGTTGTCGCCAGTGTAACGCTGCGGAATCGGCACCTGCTGCTGCCACGCGGTGATGCCGACCATCATGTTGTGCGCGGGCATGCCGTTGGACTCGACCAGCAGCACGTCGCCGACCTGACGCACGCGCACGGCCGACGCGAACCGCGCGAACATCTCCGTCATCGGCGAAAGCGCCCCGCCGCCTCCGCCCTCGATCCGGTCCGCCGCCGCGTGGCGGTGGAGCGCGACGCGCACCGGCGCAAACTCCCGCGCAAACCGCCGCGCCTGCGCGTCGTGCGCCGCGTCGCCGATCACGTGCGCCCGGATTCCGGGTGCGATCAGGGTAAGCAATCCGGCCCAAAACCACCGCGCGTGTTTCATGGCCGGGATGAAAGCCGAAACAAATTACGCAGCCCCGTGATTTCGGATTAAGATAGCTTCATCTTTCCCCGCTTGACCTCGCCGCGCTTTAAGCGGGCGATCCTCTCGCGTGAAGATCCTCCTCGTCGAAGACGATCCCAAGCTCGCGAGCCTCGCGCTCAAGGGCCTGCGCGCGCGCGGCTTCGTCGTCGACCATGCGGCCAACGGCGACGACGGCTTCGCGCTCGCCACGACGCGCAGCTACGATGCGATCGTCCTCGACATCATGCTGCCGGGGCGCGACGGCCTGAGCATATTGCGCCAGCTCCGCGCGAAGAGCATCGCGACGCCAGTCGTGCTCCTCACCGCGCGCAGCGCGCTCGACGAGCGGCTCGACGGCCTGAACCTCGGCGCCGACGACTACCTGACCCAGCCCTTCTACGTCGAGGAGCTGATCGCGCGGCTGCACGCCGTGATCCGGCGCGCGAGCGGCGTCGGGCTGAGCCTGCTGCACAACGGCGAGGTCACGGTGAACCTGCTCACGCGAGAAGTGCGCGTGGGCAGCGCGGCGGTGAAGTTCACGGCGCGCGAGTTCGCGCTGCTCTCGTTTCTCCTGCGCTCACCGGGTCGGGCGTTCACCCGCGCGCAAATCTGCGAGCATGTTTGGCACTACCACTTCGATCCCGGCACCAACCTCGTCGACGTCTACGTGCAGCATGTGCGGAAAAAACTCGGCGACGTCGGCCCCGCGCTGATCGAGACGGTGCGCGGCGTGGGCTACCGCGCGCGGCCCGAGCCTGCGGCCGGCGCGGCGCCATGAACTCGTTTCGCCTGCGCCTCGCGCTCCTCGTCGGCGCCCTCACCGCCGCACTGCTCCTCGCGGCGGCGTGGGCCGGCTGGAACATTGCGACCCGTTTCAGCCTCGACCGCCTCGACCGCGAGCTGCGCCACCTCGCCGGTGGCAATCTCGACCGTGTCAACGACCGCGGCCACTGGGACCGCTTGCACAACGCGCTGGCCTTCGTCTCCGGCAGCGACCGTCCGCGCGCCTACGCGATCTGGGCGGGCCGCAACGGCCGCCAGGATTACCGCTCGCCCAACTGGCCCGCCAGTCTCGCGCCCGAGAAACTGCCGGCCACCACCGCCTACGAGAGCGGCTTGAAGTTTGAGACACCGCCGCCCCCGCCACGCCGCGAGCCGATCTCGGTGCGCAATCCCGCGCTGCCGCTCAAGCAGCCGGTGTTTGTCACCGCACGGGCCGACGGCAGCGCGTGGCGCGTCGCAGTGACGGGCAACCCCTACGTGACGCTCGTCCTCGCCGCCAACCTCGACGAATTGCAGGCCGACCTGAACCACCTGCGTCTGCGCCTGCTGTTCGCGCTCCCCATCGTGCTCGCGATCGTCGGGGCCGGCGCCTGGTGGCTGGCAACGCGCGCGCTGCGGCCCATCGCGGCGCTCACGCGCGCCGCCGAGTCCGTGAGCGCGCGCGATCTCTCGCAGCGCATCACGGTGCCGGCGCACGACCGCGAGTTCCAGCGGCTCGCGTCGGTGTTCAACGCGATGCTCGACCGGCTTGAAGTGAGCTTCCGCCAGGCCACGCGTTTCAGCGCGGACGCCTCGCACGAGCTGAAAACCCCACTCGCGCTGTTACAGGCCGAGCTGGAGCAGGCGCTCAACGCCGCGCCCGCGGGCTCCGCCGCCGCGGCGACCTACACGAGCCTGCTCGAGGATGTTCACCGCCTGAAGGCGGTCGTGCAAAAGCTCCTGCTGCTCTCCCTCGCCGACTCGGGTCGGCTCGAACTCCACCGCGTGCCCACCGATCTCGGCCGCCTGCTCGCCAATGTGGCCGAGGACTGCACCGCGCTCGCGCCCGGCCTCGCGATCGAGCACGCGCTGCCGGCGGGCGTCACCGTGCTCGCCGACGCCGTGCTGCTCGAGCAGGCGCTGCAAAACCTCGCCGGCAACGCGATCAAATACAACCGCGACGGCGGTCTCGTGCGCCTCGAACTGCGGGCCGACGCCGCCGCCGGCACGGCAACCATCAGCGTCGGCAACACCGGCCCCGGCATCGCCGCCGAGGATCGACCGCGGGTCTTCGAGCGCTTCTTCCGCGGTGACCGCGCCCGGACGCAATCAAGCGCCGTCGCGAGCGCCGGACTCGGCCTCAGCCTCTCGCGCGAAATCCTGCGCGCGCACGACGGCGACCTCGTGTTGGCCCCGGCCCGCGAAGGCGGGGACTGGACCGAGTTCATCGCCACTCTGCTGCTCGCCCCGCCCACCGCTCAAAGCACAACGTAGATCTCGACGAGCGCGGGGCCGGCGGCGCGGATGACGAGTTTCACGATGCCAGTGCCTTTTGATCACAAAGCCCGGGACGAGCACGCTCTCGCCGGTGTCGACGAAAGGCCGCTGCAACGATGTGGAGAATCGTCGTGAGGTGGTGCTAGTCCCGGACTTTCCATCCTATCGTCGATGCGCGAAGGATCACTGTGACTTGCTCCCTTCCCACCTCCTCGCGTGCCTGGGCGCCACCGTTCCCCTTTCCATGCCCCGCGTAAATCACCTCGCCCTGTTCCAATTCAAACCCGAGTGCACCGCCGACGACATCGAACTCGTCCGCCGCACCATCGCCGATCTGCCGAAAGCGATTCCCGGCATCCTTGCCTTCAACTGGTCGCCTGATGTCAGCACTGAGGGGCTGACTGACGGCTTCACCCACAGCTTCATCTTCACCTTCGAGAGCGTCGCCGCGCGCGATGCCTACCTGCCGCACCCCGTGCATCAGGCCGCCGTGAAGGTCGTGATCCCGCGGCTCGCTCGGGTCATCGTCGTCGACCAACTCGTCAACTGAACCGCTTTCCACTTATGCCGAATCCATGGACAGGAAAAGGGAATCCCTATACCCGCACTGAAGTCATCGAACGCCTGCGCGCCACCGTCGCGCGCGGCGAGGCGATCATCGCCGCCGGGGCTGGCACCGGCATTTCGGCGAAATTCATCGAGAAGGGCGGCGCCGATTTGCTCATTGTCTATAACTCCGGCCGTTTCCGCATGGCCGGCCACGGCTCGACCGCCGGCCTCATGGCCTACGGCGACGCCAACGCCGTCGCGATGGACATCGGCCAATACGAGGTGCTGCCCGTCGTGGAGGAGATTCCCGTGATCTGCGGCGTCCACGCCACCGACCCGCGCCGCCGCATGTGGCACTGGCTCGGCGAGGTGAAGGCGATGGGTTTCTCCGGCGTGAACAATTTTCCCACGCACACCATTGTGGACGGACAATTCCGCGACATCCTCGAGGAAACCGGCATGAGCGTGAAGAAGGAATTCGAGATGGTCGCCCTCGCGCGTCGCATGGAGCTGTTCTCCGTGGTCTATGTCAGCACGCCCCACGAAGCCATCGAGATGTCCAAGGCCGGAGCCGACGCCATCATCACCCACGTCGGCACCACCGTCGGCGGGAGCATCGGTGTGACCAATGCCGTCGTCAGTTGGGACCACACGATCAAGCGCACGCAGGAAATCATCGACGCGGCCTCGAGCGTCCGGAAAGACCTCTTCTTCCTCTGCCACGGCGGCCCGATCAACACCCCCGACGACGCCCGCCGCGTCATCTCCGCCACCGGCTGCGAGGGTTTCGTCGGTGCCAGCAGTCTCGAGCGGATGGCCGTCGAGAGTTCGCTCAGCGAACTCACCCGCCGCTTCAAGAAGATCTCCCTCGACCGGCCGGCAGCTCTCGCGTCTTAGCTCAGTGGTGCCCGCCGCAAATCCATTGACGTACCATCCAACCGATTTGGTAGGGCGGCCACTCCGCTGGCCGCCGGGGCGCGGAACGGAGTCCGCGCCCTACCTGCCTCAACCCCAACAACGGCCACCGCCATCGACCGCGATTATCCGTGGCCGAGGCTCGCGACGTTCACCGATGACGGCAGAAACAGGGTTGGCAGAAAACGAAAGACCCCAGTGCAGCGACCTCCATTTGCCGGCCGGAGCAGATTCAAGGTCCCACCCCGATTCCGGTTCGATGGTTCCCGGCCCGCGTTCGGCAAAAGCAGTGGCAGAGGTATGGAGGCAAAGGAATGGGAACCAACGCTCGAATGCTTGGTTTTATTCCCTTGCCTTCATTCCTTTGCCACAAGTCGGCCGATCCCTCCGGCTTGCCCGCCGCAGGCGAGCTTGCGAGCTGGAGGCTCGTTGCGATTTCCGCGTTAGGAATTATCCGGTTTAGCCCTCGGCATCCCTTCTAAGATATGACATCCAAGTTCTCCCCGCTGCGTCTGTCCTTGTTGTTCGTCTTGCTCACGGCCGCCACCGCCCCGGCCCAATCCCCGGCCGCGAGTGCCTCCCGGCCTAATCTCGTCATCATCAATATCGACGATCTCGGCTATGCCGACATCGGCCCGTTCGGCTCGAAGAAGAACAAGACTCCGCGCCTCGACCGCATGGCGGCGGAAGGCCGGATGTTCACCTCGTTTTATTCCGCCGCCCCGCTGTGTTCGCCGTCGCGCGCGGCCCTGATGACCGGCAGCTATCCGCGGCGCGTCGGGCTCGGCCGCGGCTCCAGCCATGGCGTCCTCTTTCCCGGCGACGATCACGCGCTGAATCCCAAGGAGATCACAATTGCGGAAGTCCTGCGCGGTGCCGGCTACACCACGGGCTGCTTCGGCAAATGGCACCTCGGCGACCAGAAGGGGTTTCTGCCCACCGACCAAGGCTTCGATCACTACTACGGCATCCCGTATTCCAACGACATGTGGCCCTACAACGACCCGGCCAGCCCGGCGGCGAAATGGAAATGGCCACGCCTGCCCATCCTGCGCGGTACAGAGGTGGTCGGCGAAATCAAGAACATGGAGGATCAGGCGCAAATCTGCCGCCAGTTGACCGAGGAATCAGTCGCGTTCATCCGCGCCAACCGGACCAAGCCGTTCTTTCTCTACCTGCCCCACGTCTTCGTGCATTTGCCACGCCCGGCGGTGCGCAAAGAATTTCAACCCAGCCCGGACCCCTTGGAAGGCCAGGTGCGCGAGGTGGATTGGAGCGTCGGCCAGATCCTCGACTGCCTTAAGGCCGAAGGCCTCGACAAAAACACCTTGGTCATCTTCACGTCCGACAACGGCGGTGGCCGCGAAAGTGAAAACGGTCCGCTACGGGGCAGCAAGGGCACGCCCTTTGAAGGTGGTCAGCGCGTGCCGATGATTGCTCGCTGGCCGGCCGCCATTCCGGCCGGCACGGTCTGCGGCGAACTCGCCACACACATGGACCTCCTCCCTACCTTCGCCGCGCTCGGACACGGCAAGGTGCCCACCGACCGCGTGATCGACGGGCGCGACATTGGCCCGCTCCTTACTGGTCGCACCGATGCTCGGACGCCGCATCAGGAATTTTTCTACCATCAGGAAAACAATCTGCGCGCCGTGCGGGCAGGGGAGTGGAAGTTCTTCAAGACCGGCGAACTCTACCACCTCGGCGACGACATCGGGGAAACGAAGAATGTCGCCGGTGCGAATCCTAGCGTCGTGTCCGACTTGCAGGCCCGCATGACGCGCTTCGAGGCCGACCTCGCCGCCAAGTCCCGCCCGATCGGCATAACACCCAATCCCAAGACCATTTTGCCCCAACCCGGCATCGACGGGCCGGAGGGGTTCCGTCCTACTCTCCACCTTCCCCGCTAAACATGACTCCGATCCGCTCCTTCCTTCGCCTGCCGCTATTGCTGGCTTTCCTCGCTGCCGTCGCCCTTCGCGCCGCGCCCGCGCCTCTCTTCGATGGCCGAACGCTCGCCGGCTGGGAGGGCGACGCACAGTGGTGGCGCGTGCAGGACGGCGCTCTCACCGGCGGCTCCACCACGGAAAAAGTCCCGCGCAACTTCTTCCTCGCGACGACGCGCTCGTTTCAAAACTTCGAGCTCCGCCTGAAGATCAAAATCACCGGCGATCCCTCGACCGGCCTCATCAACAGTGGCATTCAAATCCGCAGCCAGCGCGTGCCCGGTGGCCCCGCCATGTCCGGCTACCAGGTGGACGCCGGTGACAAATACTGGGGCGACATCTACGACGAGCACCGCCGCAACAAAGCGCTCGTCAAGCCCATCGACCCCGCCGCAACCCTCGCCGCCGTTCGCTCTCGCGATTGGAACGACTACCGCATCCTCGCCGAAGGCCCGCGCATCCGCTCGTGGATCAACGGCGTGCTCGCCCACGACTACACCGAAACCGATCCCACCATCGCCCTCGACGGCAAGATCGGGATTCAAATCCACAGCGGCGGCATCGCGCTTGTCCAAGTCAAGGACGTGACCCTCGATCCACTCCCGCCCACACCCGGCGCACCCACGTGGGACAAAGTCGGCCATCCCAAAGCCCGCCCCGCTCCCGCCGCGAAGGCCAAGAAAACCGCCGCCACCACGCCTCCCGCTCCCGCCGCCGCGGCCGCAGCGGCGGTCCCCGCCACCAATCCCAGCGGCCGGGACATCTCCTACAACGCCGTCACCACCGGCCCGCGCTCAACCGAGGAGCAGCGTCGCTCGTTTACCTTGCCCCCCGGCTTCGAAGCCGAACTCGTCGTCGCCGAATCCGACGGCTTCGGTAAATTCATCAACGTCACCTGGGATGCCCGCATGAGGATGTGGTCGATGACCGCCCTCGAGTATCCTGTCGACGGCAACGAACAAAAAGCCGCCTCCGACGCCCTCTTCGCCGCCGGCGGTCGCGACAAAGTTGTCGTCTTCGATTCTCCTTACGCCACCCCCGCTCCCGGACGCGCGGCGGTCACCGCCCCGCCCCGCATCTTCGCCGACGGTCTCGTCATGCCCCTCGGCGTCCAGCCCTACAAGGAAGGGGCCTTCGTCCAATATGGCGCTGACATCCGTTTCTATCGCGACATGAACTCCGACGGCCGCGCCGACCGCCACGACGTGATCCTCACCGGCTTCGGCACGCAGGACTCGCACCTGTTTCCCCACCAGTTTCTCCGCCAACCCGGCGGCCAAATCTTCGTCGCTCAAGGCCTCTTCAACTACTCCAAAGTCCGCCGCCCCGACGGCCGCCTCTTCGCCGATGGCTCCACCGAGATTCCATTCAACCAGTGCAAACTCGCGCGCTTCACGCCCGATGGCTCGAGCTTCGAGAGCCTCACGGCCGGCCCCAACAACATCTGGGGTCTGCTCACGTCGCGCGAAGGCGAGACGTTTTTCCAGGAAGCCAACGACATCGGTTACCCCGTCATCCCCTATGCGCCCGGCGTCTGGGTCCGGACCGGCTCGAAAGAACTCCTGCGCCCCTACCAACCGCTCATGCCGCCGCCCCTCACGCCCGCGCAGATGGGCGGCACGGGCCTGAGCGGCCTCGCCCTCGCCGAGGATCGCGACAGCCCCTTCGCCCAATTCTCCTCCTCCCCATCTCCCAACTCCAATCTCCCATCTCCCAAAATCTTCTTTCTCGCGAACCCGATTACCAACGCGATCAACGCCGTCCGCGCCACGCCCGACGGCCCGCGCTACCGCTACGAAAAACTTCCCGATTTTCTCACCTCCACCGACAAATGGTTCCGCCCCGTCGCGATCCACTTCGGCCCCGACGGCGCGCTCTACATCGTCGACTGGTACAACAAAATCATCTCGCACAACGAGGTCCCGCGCACGCATCCCGACCGGGACAAATCCCGCGGCCGCATCTGGCGCATCCGCCATCGCGATCAACCGCGCGTCACGCCACCCGACCTCACCCAGCTCGACGACCGCGCCCTCGTCGCCCAGCTCGGCGGCCCCAACGCCCTCGTCTCGCGCCTCGCCTGGCTCGAAATCACCGACCGCCGCGCCACCGCCGTCGCCCCCGATCTCGCCAGCATCGCCGCGGATCGCACCGCACCCACCGACCGCCGCCTCGCCGCACTCTGGGCCCTCGAGGGCCTTCAACCCGTTTCCCAAGCTCTGCTCCAATCGCTCGTCGCCGACCCGCAGCACGCCCTCCGTCGCGAAGCCGCCCGCCTCGCCGCGGCCCAACCGCGACCCGAGTCCGATTTTCTCGCGCTCGCCACTCCCCTCGTCTCCGACCCGCATCCGGGCGTCCGCGCCGCCCTCGGCGACGCCCTGCGCCGCGTTCCCGGCGCGAGCCTCCGCGTGATGCAACTCGCGGCGCAACTCAGCGGCGCCGTGCTCGAAAAATCCGCCGGCGAATGGGACCGCTACGAGCGCGAATTTGAGCGCTACCTCGGCCGCTGGGCCATGGAACGAAATCCCGCAGCCACCCAGGCCCTGCTCGACTCGCCCACCGGTCGGTCGCTCCCACTCGAGAACCGCGTGCTCGCCACCCTCGCCCTCGGCGGACGCGACTCCGCCCTCGGCCTCGCCCGCCTCGCGCCCGAATTGCAACGCCCACTCAACGACGAGGAAATCCGCGCCCTCGCCGCCCATTTCCGCGAGCCGACCGTCCGCGACCTGCTCGGCGCCGCGATCGCCGGCCCCACCACCCGCACGCCCGTGCTGCGCGCGCTCCTCACCCTGCGCACGAGTCTTGATGTCACCGCCCTCGCCGCTCCGCTCCTCGCCGCCGCGACGTCGCTTCTCGCCAGCCCGGTCGACTCTGATGTCGCCCTCGGCGCCGAACTCGCCGGTGCCTTCAAACTCGCCGCCGTTGATTCCGCGCTCGTCGAAGTGTTGCGCCGCGAAGTCGCCGCTCCATCTCCCGGCGCACCCGCCCGCCCCGAACTGGTCGCCCGCGCCGCGCTCCGTGCCTTGCGCGAAAACTCCGCCGGCCCCGCCGAACTCTTTGCCCAAATCGTCCGCGGCACCGCGACGCCCACGATGCGCGAGGAGGCCGTCGCCGCGCTCGCCGCCTCGCGGTCTCCCGGGGCCAGCCAGCTGCTCGTGGATCTCCTGCCGCAGCTGGGGGCCCGACCGCGCCGGCTCGCCCTCGACCAACTCGCCGGCAACGTCGGCGGCGCGCAGGCCCTGCTCGGCGCCATCCGCACCGGCTCGCTTGCGCGGACGGGTCTCGGCCTCGGCACCATCGAAAAAATGCGCGCAGTGCTGCCCGCAGATCCGTTGGTCGGCTCCCTCTGGCGCGAACACAACGGAAACGCCCGCCGCGCGCTGCGTCTGCCCGGTGGTCCCGAGGATTTCCCCGACACCCAGTTCACCCTCGGCGGGCCGTTTACCATCGAGTGCTGGCTCAAGCTCGATCCCGATATCAACAACCGCGACGGGCTGATCGGCGCCCCCGGGCAGTTTGACCTGAATTTTTTCGACGGGCGCTTCCGCGCCTGGCTGCCCGAAGCCAACGATGTCGTCATCGCAACCAAGAAAGCCGCGCCGGGGGTCTGGACCCACTATGCCATCACGCGCGACGCCCGCGGCGTGTTTCGCCTCTTCCTCGACGGCGAACTCAACGGCACCGGCTCCGCCACGAGTACGGCGGCGTTCACTGACCTGCGGCTCGGCCGCAGCCGCACCGACCCGGCGGGTGGCGTCACCGCCGGCTGGCTCGCGGAATATCGGGTGTGGAACATCGCCCGCTCCGCCGCCGAAATTCGCGAGAATTTCGACCGCACGTTTGCCGACCTCGCGTCAGCCGACCGACCCGCCGCACTCACCCGCCTGTTTGCCGGCGCCAATTGGGGTCCGCTCAACGGCCAGGCGCGCGCGGAAATCACCGATGATGCGCCGGCCCTGCTCACCCACGCCGAGGCGGTCGCGCAAACCGAGCGATTCGCCCGTTTCCGCACGCTCGCCAACGCCCGCGGCAACCCCGAGCACGGTCGGGAACTTTTTACCACCATCTGCCTCTCCTGCCATCAACACGGCGGCCAGGGCGGGCAGCTCGCGCCCGCGCTCGACGGGGTCGGTCTGACTGGCGTCGAGGCGCTGCTGCGCAACATCCTCACTCCGAGCGCCGCCATGGAGAGCGCGTATCGCATCTACCGCGTCACGACCACCGATGGCCGCGTGCACGAGGGATTCCTCGCCGAGGACGCGCCCGCCGCCGTCATTCTGCGGATGCCCGGCGCCGAGGATCGCCGCATCGTCCGCGCCGAAATCCGCGAGGCCTCCTACCTGCCGCGCTCCCTGATGCCCGAAGGCCTGCTCGAAGCTCTCCCGCCCGAGCACGTGAGCGATCTCTTCGCCCATTTGAAAAGCCTGAAGTGAGGCGAGAGCAGTAATCAGTAATAGTGACGAACCGGTAATCGGTGGCCAACCGGCGATCAGTTGCCGACCAAAATCTCCAAATACCGTTCACTACCTCGCTCTGAGGTTGATCTTCTGTCTATGGAGATTTATCTGTAATGCGTTTTGGCCCTTTGGAGGCTTAAACTCGATAATGACAAATCTACGAACACTTGGAAAAAACGAAGCTAAGGCGGTTCTCTCTTTCCGAGAACAGAGGCGCTCCATGGTATGCGCAACGGATGTCATTGAACTTCTTGGCAATGAATCAACTGCTCGAAAAGTGATTCGAAACCTCCTTCGGAAGGGGTGGCTCACGCGCTTGGTGGCAGGCCGGTATCTCTTTCTCCCCCCTGAGTACGGCCCGGAAAACCTCGGAGAAAACAACGCCGTAGCGCTCGCGTCGGCAGTCGTCGAGCCTTCCTACGTTGGCTGGTGGGCTGCCGCGTCCTACCACGGCTTCACCACGCAGAAACCGATGACGATTTCGGTGGCGACCCGAAGGCAACTGTCTCCCCGCACGCTCGAAGGTAATAATATCCGATTCGTCAAAGTGGTGGAGAGAAAATTTTTCGGCTTCAAGGCCTACGACCTCTACGGGCGCGAAGCCTCACTCTCGATGCCCGTAAAGACGGTGGTCGATTGCCTTGATCGACCGGATCTGGCTGGTGGTGCTGCGGAGGTCGCACGCATTCTTTACGGTGCGACGGTTGACGCTGCTCCCGAAGAGGTGATCGATACCGCCCTCCGCATGAAGTCCACCGCGTTGCTGCAACGCCTCGGGTTTCTCGCGGACCTCGTGGGCTGGAAGTGGTCCGCCGCGCTTCGCGCACGGCTGAGGGCAGCGATTGCGCCCTCGACGCGCTCCGTGCTGGGCCGTGCGACACGCGCCGACGGCGACGTCGGCTACGTCGCCGCCTGGGGTTTGCTGGTCCACGCCACTGAGGCCGATCTGCTGGCCGAAGTGCCGAAAGTGAAGGCCGTCGGAGCGACCTGATGCTTACCACTTCACAGTTGAGGCAGACGGCGGCACTTTCCGGTGTTCGCGACATTGCAGCCATCGAAATCGACGTGGGGCTCACGCATTTGCTCCAGCTATTCCATGAAAAGGGCCTGACCGAGCACCTTGCGTTCAAGGGTGGAACGTATCTCCGAAAAATGGTCTTCGGTCCCAAGGGTCGCTTGTCCACCGACCTCGATTTTACCTGCCGTACCGACATCGCGCTAGACGACCTCACGTTGGGCCTGCTCGAAGCGTTGGCCGGACAGTACCACGGACTCAGTTTCCGCTTCGACCGAAACAAGGATTGGTATCTCACCGACGAGGGCTGTGCCGCCAATCCAGTCCTGACGCATCCGGGCAACCCGAATGGGATCAAGGTGAAGATCCAGGTCAGCACCCGGGAGCGACCGATCCGCCCCGTCGTGTCTGCACCGCAGGTGGAGCAGAGCTATTTCAAGCATCTGTCGTTCACTCCGGCGGCCATTCCCAGTCTCGCGCTGGAAGAGGTATGTCGGCACCGATTTCCTTGGACACGGGATAGTAAACCCGAAAGCCAATGAACCAGATGTCCAACCAACTAGTAACGAAGAGCGCAGACCAACCCTCCAGGCCGGAGCCCCCGGTGGCGGAGCCGAGCGTTGCGCGCGGCGGCGCCGCCGGGGGCTCCGGCCTGGAAAATTCCCAGCTGCGCTGGCGCGCGAAACGCAAAGCCGAAGTGGTGCTGCGCCTGCTGCGTGGCGAATCACTCGATGCGCTCAGCCGACAGACGGCCGTGCCCGTACCGCGACTTGAG
>SXSC01000372.1 GCA_005792355.1 Opitutaceae bacterium | reverse complement strand
GACAACCCCACGCCCTCCGACGACGACATCGCCGGCGCCATGGCTGGCAACCTCTGCCGCTGCGCGACCTACAGGCGCATTCGTTCGGCGATCAAGCAGGCGGCCGGCATGACCACCGGGGTCAAGGAGGCCGCCCAATGAACACCCCCACTCTCTCCGCTCCCGTCAATCGCCGCGACTTTTTGAAACTCTCCGGCCTGGCCGGCGGCGGCCTGGCCCTCGCGTTTTACCTCCGTGCGGGTGGCTCCGCGGCCGCGGCCGACGGGGTCGCCACCGGCGACTTTTCACCCAATGCGTTCATCCGCATTTCTCCGTCTGGCGCGATCACCATCGTCTCCAAACAACCCGAGATGGGCCAGGGCGTGAAGACCTCGCTCCCGATGGTCATCGCCGAACAACTTGAAGTCTCTTGGAAGGACATCACGATCGAGCAGGGCGATTTCGACGAGAAATTTGGCGGTCAGAGCGCGGGCGGCAGCAACTCGACGCCGAGCAATTACGATAATTTCCATCTCCTTGGCGCGACGGCCCGCACGATGCTGGTCGAGGCCGCCGCGCAGACCTGGGGCGTGCCCGCGGGCGAGTGCACCGCCGCCAACGCCACCGTGCAGCACAAGGCCTCCGGAAAATCACTAAAATACGGTCAGCTCGCCGCGAAAGCGGCGACCCTGCCCATCCCCGCCAAGGACGCGGTCAGCCTCAAGCAACCGAAGGATTTCAAGCTCCTCGGCAAACGCATCCCTCAATACGACAGCGTGAAGATCGTCACCGGCCAGCCGCTCTTCGGCATCGACGTGAAGGTGCCCGGCATGCTTTTCGCGGTTTACGAGAAGTGCCCGGCGTTTGGCGGCAAGGTCGTCAGTGCGAACCTTGACTTCATCAAGACGCTGCCCGGCGTGAAAGACGCCTTCATTCTTGAGGGCAATGGCAAGGTGAAGGAACTCGTGCCCGGCGTCGCGATCATCGCGACCTCCACGTGGGCGGCCTTCAGCGCCCGCAAACAGCTCAAGGTCACCTGGGATGAGGGCAAGGTCGTCAACGAGAGCTGGGACACCTTCGTCGCGCAGGCGCGGGAGAAAGCGCCGCAACCCGGCGCCCGCAACCTCCGCAAGGACGGGGATCCCGATGCGGCGCTCGCGGGCGCCGCCAAGACCGTCTCGGCGGAATACCTGTATCCGTTCATCTCGCACGCCAACCTCGAACCGCAAAACACCACGGCGCACTGGAAGGATGGCGTGATGGAGGTCTGGTCGCCCACGCAGATTCCGACCATCGGCATCGGCCTTGTGACCAAGGTCCTCGGCATTCCCGCCAACAAGATCAAGCTGCACCTCAACCGGGCCGGCGGCGGTTTTGGCCGCCGCATCGGCGCCGACTACCTCGTCGAGGCCGCGGCGATCGCCCACCGGGTCAACGCCCCCGTGAAACTCACGTGGTCGCGCGAGGACGATCTCCGCCACGATCAATTTCGCCCCGGTGGTCTGCATTTCCTGAAAGGCGGAATCGACGCACAGGGCAAGGTCATCGCGTGGAAAAATCACTGCTTCACATTCGGGGAAGGCGGCAATCCCGGCAGCGGCGGCAGCCTCTCGGGTGACGAGTTCCCCGGCCGCTGGATCGCCAACTACCAGGCCGAGCAGACGATGTTCGACACTGGCTGGCCGATGGGTCCATGGCGCGCGCCCGGCAGCTGCGTGTTCGCCTGGGTCATGCACAGTTTCATCGACGAACTCGCCCACGCCGGCGGTCGCGACCCACTCGCGCTCCGGTTGGAACTGCTCGGCAGCAAGGACGAAATGCCCGCCGGCTCCGGTGGCGCGGCCAAAGGCGGCAAGGGCGGTGGCGGCGGCTACAATGTCGCCCGCATGCGCAACGTGCTGAAATTCGCGGCCGAAAAAGCGGGCTGGGGCAAAAAGAAGTTTGCCAAGGGCTCGGGCGCGGGCATCGCGTTTCATTTCAGTCATCGCGGCTACTTCGCGCAAATTGCGGAGGTCTCCGTCTCGCAGGATGGTCAGCTCAAGGTTGACCGCTTCGTCACCGGCGCCGACATCGGCGCCCAGGTCGTCAACCTGAGCGGTGCGGAAAATCAGGTGGAAGGTTCCGTGATCGACGGGCTCGGCGTCCTGCTGACGCAGGAGCTCAACATCGAGCGTGGTCGCGTCGTGCAGAGCAATTTCCACGACTATCCGCTGATCCGCATCACGGAGGCGCCGGCGAAGATCGAGACGCACTTCCTTAAGACCAACTATCCAACCACCGGCCTCGGCGAGCCGGCGTTGCCGCCCGTCGCACCCGCCATCTGCAACGCGATCTTTGCCACCACCGGCAAGCGGATCCGTCAGATGCCTCTCTCGCGCACGGACCTTCGCTGGTCGTAAGTTCGGCCGGTTTCCTCCTACATGGGACGGGCTGCAAGCCCGTCCCTTTTTCATGCTCAGAGCCCGCCGCGACTGCCTCCTCCGGATCGTCGGCCAGGTTGGACGGTTGCTGGCCCGGGCGTCTTCCGGGCTAGATCTTCGCCCAGATCCACGCGCCCGCATGGAGAGTGGCGCAGGCCGCCAACGCCGCCGCGAGGTCGTCGACGACGACGCCCCAGCCGCCCGGCAGCTCCTGCAGACGCGAGATCCCCAAGGGTTTTACGATGTCGAAAAACCGAAAGAGCGCAAAGCCGGCCAGCAAAACCGCCCAGGGGGGCAACGCGCCGCCCACGGAGCGCCAGCCGAGGAAACACAGCGGGATCGCCACAAACTCGTCCAACACCACCTGGCCGGGATCTTTTTCCCCCAGTCGGATTTCAGCTTCACCGCAAATCCCGACCGCCAGATAGCCACCGATGGCAGTCGCCACCAGAATTCCGCCAATGCCGGCGCCATAAAAAAACACCACGAAATACAGCAGGCCGGCGAGCGAGCCCCACGTGCCCGGCGCCCGCAACTTCCGCCCCAGCGGCCCAAGCGTCGCACTCGCGACGACCAGGCGCGTCGGCAGCACGCGGGACCAGCGGGGCGGCGTCAGACGCATGATCGCAAGCGGACGGCGGCTAGTCCTTCAACACGTGCCCGTGCCGTCGAAAGTAGGTCACCCCGGAGGTAATCGTCAGCACGGCCGAAGCCGCGAACAACACCATCCCGAATAATCGCACCCCGGTCACCCAGTCGCGCTGGCTCCCCTCGAACAATTCCGGGAAATCCTGGGAAAACATGCGCGCGCCCATCAGCCACCCGATCGCATTGAGCTGCACAAAGGTCTTCACCTTCCCGCCGGTATCCGCCGCCACCAATTGTGCCTTCATCGCCGCCGCCATCCGCAGGCCGGAAATCGCAAACTCACGGCAGAGGATGCACAGCAGGAGCATCATCGCCACCAGAGTGTGCCCCCCAAAGTAGTCGCCGTTGACGAGCGCAATCATCACGCCGATCACCAGCACCTTGTCGATCACGCTGTCCATGAACCGCCCGAAGTCGGAGACAATCCCCCGCTCGCGGGCAATCTTGCCGTCCAGCCAGTCCGTCAACGCCGCGGCGATGAACAACCAGAACGCCAGTGTCGCCGACCACTGAAACTTCGCGTACATCAGCCCGACCACGATAAACAACAGTGGCACACGCGACAGAGTGAGGACATTCGGCAGGTTCAGTTTCATGCAGACTCCCACAGGAAATCATGGCCCGCGGCCGCGAACGCAAGCGCGGACCGAACCGCGGATCAAACGGAGATCTGCACCCGTTGAATCTCCGGCGCTGAAATTTTTTCCGGGCTGCGATCGCTGCGACCATGGCAGATTTCGCAGTCGTCGGGGGCTTTTGGCGAAGGAATGGGGGGCAAGGGAATGAACCGCCAGGGAGTTGCTTGCCCTGCCACCCAGTCCCATGCCCTCGTGCCCCAGCGCCCTCCGCCGAAAGTGGACCCGCAAGAATATCCTCGGGATGGGTTCTGCGCCGTTCGGTCGGCGATCCCGGCGACATGGACTGGATGCCGTCAAGCGGGTGCCGCCTCCCCCACTCCAAAAAAACGCCATCGCCACGCCGCCTTGGGTTCGTTTCGCTCCGCCCCACTGTGGCCATGCGACATTGTATCTACCCCGGGACATTCGACCCGATTACCTACGGACACCTCGATGTCCTTTCGCGGGCCGCCCGGCTTTTCGAGCGTGTCACCGTCGCCGTGGCGGTGAGCGCCGGCAAGGAACCGTTGTTCACGGCGGCGCAGCGCGTCGAGATGATCCTGGCAAACGTGGCCGAGCTGGGCAACGTCACCGTGACCACGTTTGACGGCCTGCTGGTGGAATTTTGCATGGCGCAGCGGGCCGACGCGATCATCCGCGGGCTGCGGGCGCTGACCGACTTCGAGTTTGAGTTCAACATGGCCCTGATGAACCGCCACCTCGAACCAAAGTTGGAGACGCTCTTCGTGATGCCGAACGAGCAGTTCAGCTACACCAGTTCCACCCTCGTGAAGCAGGTCGCAAAGTATGGCGGCAACGTGGAAAATTTTGT
Source organism: Opitutaceae bacterium (assembly GCA_005792355.1). Taxonomy (GTDB): domain Bacteria; phylum Verrucomicrobiota; class Verrucomicrobiia; order Opitutales; family Opitutaceae; genus ER46. The sequence goes on along the minus strand of SXSC01000372.1, from coordinate 3,202 downwards.
CCCGGCCAACGTCGCCGTGGCGCTGAAGCAGGCGTATGCGTAGAAGTTTGCCGGGCTGACTGCGTGAAGCGAGGGCTGGTATTTTTGGACTGGTGGCGCGACCAATAACTTTCGTGACGTGTAGCTGCGAGCGCCAGCGAGTGGACCACCGGCGCGCTCCACTCGCTGGCGCTCGCCGCTACTTGTCACGCTACTTTGCGGTCGGCACACTAGTCCATTTCACCCCGCGGCCTCCGGTCGCAACCAAGACGGCGGGAAGCAGGATCAACCGCAGAGAATGGCACCGGTTCTTTGCAGGTTGGGAATCCGCCGCTCCCTGAGGAACGATCAAAATCCGCGCGGAAATGCACGAGGCGGACGGATCGCAGCACCGCCCTGAAAAGGATTCTCACAGAGGAGAAGACCAAGAAATTGAAGGGAAAGTGCTTCACCCTGGCAGTGAGTCGCCTTGGCCGGGCTTTTCGGCCGGCGGTATTCTCTGTGACCTCCTGCCGGGCCTCAGTGACCTCTGTGACCAGCGGTTTGATTCCTTCGGTTGCGGTTGACGCGTTGGGAAATCTTCGGGCTAAGAATGCCAGCTACCCAAACACCCGCCGCAGGTACTCCAGGCTCCGGCTCGCGATCGCTTCCGGGCCTTCCTCGAACTTGAAGACCTCCACCGACACCGTGCCGTCGTAGCCGACTTCCCGCAGCGCGGCGACAATCGGGCGAAAATCCACGTCGCCAAACCCGGGGCCCTTCAGGTTGGCGTCGTTCGCATGCACGTAGGCAAAATCACCCCGGCTCTCCCGGATGATCTGCGGAATCGGAATCGCCTCCGCGCTCATCGCCCGTACGTCAAGGATGACCTTGAAGTTCGGCGAGTGCAGCCCGCGCGTAAACCGAATGGCCTCGGCCGCGGTGTTGATGAAGTTCGTGTCTTCCGCCGGCAGTGGTTCGAGGCAAATCGTCACGCCCCGCTCACCGGCCAGCCGCACCGCGGCCCGAAACACCTCCGTCGCCCAGGCCCACCCCTGCTCCGGCGTCACGCCCGGCAGGAGGCTGCGCTGCTTCGGCGATCCCACCACGATGATGCCCCCCCCGAGATCCGCGCAAAAATCCACGAGGTCGCAGAAATAGCGGGCGGTCCGCGCCCGCGTCCCGGCCTCGGGCGACGTGATGTGCCTGCCTTCCGCCTGCGCCAGCACCCAGTGGATGCCGGAGATCGCGATCCCGGCACGCGCGGCGGAATCCCGGATTCGCGTCCGCTCGGCGGCCGGGATGTCCGTGACGCATTTCGCGAGGGTGAAGGGCGCAATCTCCACCGCGTCGTACCCGAGGCGCGCGCAGTGGCTGAAGACCTCGTCGATCTTCCAACCCTGGAAGATTTCATTGCAGATGCTGAATTTCATTTATCCTCCTCCGGCAGCGGTTGGTCCTTCGTCTCGGTTGCAAAGGGCAGCACGACCAGGCCCAGCAGGAAAACCGCGCACATCGTGACGCCGGCATACCGCATGGGTTCGGGCTGCCCTTTGTAAACTTCACTCGTGAGCAACCCGAGGACCGCCGGTCCCGAGGCGGCGGCGAAACGGCCGACGTTGTAGCAAAACGAAATCCCGGTGCTGCGCAGCCGCGTCGGAAAGAGCTCCGGAAAATAGACCGCATACCCGCCAAAGAGGCCCAGCTGGCAGAAGCCCATGATCGGCATCATCCAGAACACCTGGCTGCGTTCCTTGAAAAAGAGAAAAACCATCACGGTGCTGAGGAGCGCGAGCACGAAGCCGATCGCAAACGTCGGCCTCCGGCCGATCCGCTGCGCCAGATGGCTGAAACCATAGATGCCGAAGAAGGCCCCGACGTTGATCATCATCGAGGTCACTCCCGCCCAATACGTTACGGCCCCCGGGATGCGCGCCGGCGCCATGCCCTCGGCCGCAAAGGTCTTTTGGAAAACCGAACGCATGAGATCGATGCTGAAAAAACCGATGCCCCAGATGCCAATGATCCCGGACAGCGCGAGCAGCAGGCCCACGACGGCGTTGCGCCGCCAGCGCGTGTCGCCCTTGCCGCCAAACACCGACCAGAGTCCGGCGATCATCGCGCAGGTGGCAAACCCGATGCCGATCTTCAGTTTCGTATATTTGGGCCAGGAATCGCTGCCGAAGAACCCGACGCCCACGATCGCGACAATGAAGCACCCGGCGATGATGGCCGGCGTCCGCCAGCGCTCGTTGCCAAACAATTCCGCGTACGACCCCAGCCGCGCCTTGTTCCCCGACTTGACGGCCGCCTGCCAGCGCTCCGGCTCCTTCAGCCGCATCCGAATTACCAACGCGAGCGCGGCCGGCAACGCACCGATCACAAACATCCAACGCCAGGCCGAGCCGATCGCACCGGATTCCTCGAGCTGGCCGAGCCCCATGCTGATCAGCGCCGCGGTCACGTTGCCGACGGTGGAGAGCGCCTGCAGCAACCCCAGCGCGTAGGGCCGGGCTTTGGTGGGCATCGTCTCCGCCACCAGCGAGACGCCGACGGCAAACTCACCACCCACCCCGAGCCCGGTGATGAAACGGTAGAACGCAAAATCCCAAAACCCGACCGAGAGCGCGCTCAGGCCGGTGCAGATCGAGTAGATGAGTATCGTCCACATCATTGTCCTGGCCCGCCCGATGCGATCGCCGAGCACGCCAAACGTGAGTCCGCCCGTGGCCCAGCCGAGCAGGAAGATCGCCGTGGCATAGCCGCTGTGCAGCGCCACATCCTCGCCCGGTTTGAGCAGCGCCCGCATCGCCGGCACGCGTGCGAGGTTGAAGAGCTGCTGATCCATTGTGTCGAACAGCCAGCCCAGCGAGGCGACGATGAGGACGAACCAGTGGTAACGGTTGAGTTCGCGCCACCACGGACCGGGGGTTGCAGTCGAATAAATGGGATTCATGGAAACGAATGAAGCCGGGAGAATGGCAAGGGACGGGCTGCGGAGCCCGCTCGCCGCCAACCGACGCGAAACAACGAGGTAATCTTCACGCCAGGGCAACTCAGGAAGCACGCAACCCCGGGAAACTCTTCTTCGTCGAAGTAGCGACGCAGTTTCACGACCGAGAGCACATCAGTCTTGAGCGCATAGCATTTTTGCTTGCCGGAGATTGTACCGCGCCCGTAGTAATGGCCGTTCTGACGGTTTTGAAGTAGGTTTTTGACGCTGGTTCTTTGCCAAGTTTTTTTT
>SXSC01000371.1 GCA_005792355.1 Opitutaceae bacterium | reverse complement strand
GCCGCGACCATGGTCGCCGCCGGCGTCTATATGCTCTGTCGGATCAACGTGCTGATGGTGCCCGAAGCGCTCAGCGTGATCATGTGGGTCGGCACGGCGACGGCGGTGTACGCGGCGCTCTGCGCGGTCACGCACCACGACATCAAGAAGGTCCTCGCGTACTCCACGCTGTCCCAGCTCGGTTACATGGTCGCGGCCTTCGGGCTCGGGGCGGTGAACAGCACGCACATGCACGGCGATACGCCGCACACCGTGTTGCTGGAGGCCGGCGTGGGCGCGGCGATGTTCCACCTCACGACGCACGCCTTCTTAAAGGCGCTGTTGTTCCTCGGCTCGGGTTCGGTGATCCACGCCTGTCACCACGAGCAGGATATCTTCAAGCTGGGCGGCCTGCGGGGAAAACTCCCGATTACGTTCGTGACGTTTACGATCGGCGTCCTCGCGCTCATCGGCCTGCCGCTGCTGGCCGGTTTCTTCTCGAAGGACGCGATTCTCTTTCTCGCCTACGTCAATGACAAGCGGGTCTTCGCGCTGCTCGCGTGCACGGCCATCCTGACCGCGTTCTACATGGTTCGCCTGTGGAAGCTGGTTTTTCTCGGTGCACCGCGCTGCGAAAATGCCGGCCACGCCCACGAGGGCGGCGTCACGCTCACCGCGCCGCTGGTCACCCTCGCCGTGCTGTCGGTGGTGGGCGGATACGGCTGGTTCTATTCCAAGCTCTTTCAGGGGAAATTCGACGGGGTGAAGGATTTGGTGCCGGTGGCGGAAGGTTCGGATCACACGATCATCCTTGCCACGAGCATCGCCGTGCTGCTCATCGGCGCCAGTGCCGCCTGGATGCTGTATCGGCCGTCCCCGGCGGATGCCCTGGCGGTAAAATCCCCCGGCCTGTTCGGCCTGCTCGGCGCGCTCCGGGCCTCGTTTGACCGCGTCTACGACTACTTCGTCGCGAAGGTCCAGCAGCGCTGCGCGATGCTGCTGAATTTCCTCGAGCAGATTTTTCTCGCGGGTCTCATCGTGCGCGGGCTGGCGGGCGTGGTTGGGCTGTTCGGGCTCGGCGCGCGGGCGCTGCACGTGGGCAACGCCAACGCCTACGCCTACTGGTTCCTGCTCGGCGTCGTGGCCCTGTGGGCCTTTGCGACGGGCTTCCTGACGTTCTGACCCGATGAGCCACCTGCCTTTTGATCCCCTGCTGATTGCCATCTTTGCTCCCCTGGCGCTGGCGCTGTTCATCGCGTTCGGCCTGCCGAAATTTTGGTCGGTTCGGCTCGCGTACGTGGCCTTCGCGATTCCGCTGCTGATGGCCTTGCACGCGTGGTGGCATTTTTCGTCGGCGGCCCAGACCAGCGGTTACGCGTTCCTGACCCAGTATTCGACCGGTCTGGATGAGCTCGGCATCACGCTGAAGCTCGGGCTCAACGGCATCTCGCTGCCGCTGTTCGTGCTGGCGGGGATCGTCGGCTTCGCCGCTGGGCTCTATGCCATCCAATCGGACGCGGAGCGTTTGAAAATCTACCTGATGCTGCTGCTCATCATGCAGGGCGGCTTGATGGGCGCGTTTGCGAGCATCGATGTCTTCTTCCTCTATTTCTTCCATGAACTCGCCCTCATCCCGACCTTCATCATGGTCGGCGTCTGGGGCGGCCGCGATCGCAGCTATGCGGCGATGAAGCTGACGATCTACCTGACGCTCGGCGCGATGATTTCGCTGCTCGGCCTGATCGCGCTCTATGCCAAGAGCGGGGCGAACACCTTCGACCTGATCGCCCTGAAGGAGCACCTCGCGCGCTTTCCGCTCGCGACCACGCTGCAGCACAATCTTTTCGGGCTGCTCGTTTTTGGTTTTGGCATCCTGGTTTCACTCTGGCCGCTGCACACGTGGGCGCCCCTCGGCTACGGCGCCGCCCCCAGCTCCAACGCGATGCTCCACGCCGGCGTGCTGAAGAAATTCGGCCTGTACGGTCTGATCCAGGTGGCGCTGCCGCTCATGCCGGCGGGCCACGCCCACTGGGCCCATCCGCTCGCCTGGCTCGCTGTCGTCGGCAACGTGCTCGTCGTCGGCTTCATCACCATCGCGCAACGCGACCTCAAGCAGATGATCGGCTACAGCTCCGTCATGCACATGGGTTACGCGTTTCTCGGCATCGCCGTGGGCACGACGGTCGGGCTCGGCGGCGTCGTGCTGCTGATGGTCGCGCACGGCCTCTCCGTGGCGCTGCTCTTCCTCCTGGCGACGAGCGTGCATCACCGCACGCACACCTTTGCGATGGATGAGATGGGCGGGCTGGCCCAAAAGGCGCCGGTGCTCGCGGCGCTGTTTGTGGCGGCGACGTTTGCCAGCATCGGCCTCCCGGGTTTTGCCAATTTCTGGGGCGAACTCACCATCTTCGTGGCACTGTGGAAATTCTCCCCGCTCATCACCGCCCTCGCCGTCGCGGGAGTCGTGATTTCCGCGGTCTATGGCCTGCGCGCGGCGGCCCGGGTGTTCTTCGGGCCGGCCACGGATCGCATGAATGAGGTCGCCGCGAAGCACCCCGTCGGGGATCTGCGGTGGTCGGAGAAGATTCCCGCGCTGCTGCTGCTCGCCGCGCTCCTGTTCGTCGGCTGCTGGCCGAAATCGCTGTCGGGGCCGATCAACGCCGCACTCGCGACGCCCGCCGGGGTGCCGTCGAGCAACACCCTCCTGCGATGACCCTCGAAGCCGTCAAACTCGCCGCCGCCGACAATCTGTGGGGCGCCATCGTCCCGGAGCTGATGCTCGGCTGCATCGCGCTCGTGCTGCTGGTGCTGGAGATCCTGCTGCCCAAGCGGCTCCACGCGCTCATCCCGGATGTCGCCAGCGCGGGCCTGCTGGGTACGCTGATCGGGCTGATCGTGAACTGGAACTCCGCGCTGCTCGGCAGCGAAACCTTCAGCGGACTGCTCTATCACAGCGTCGCCGGCCAGGTGATGCGCGCGTTCTTCCTGCTGGCCGCGCTGCTCGTCTGCCTGCTCGCCCGTCTCACGCTGGCCCGGCAGGCGATGCCGCGCGTCGAGTTCTATCATCTCGTGCTGATCGTCACGGCGGCCATGATGCTCCTCGCGCAGAGCAACCACTTCCTGCTGCTGTTTGTCACGCTCGAGACCCTCACCATCGGCCTCTACATTCTCGTCAGTTATCACCGCACCAGCGCCGCCTCCCTCGAGGCGGGCCTCAAATACCTCCTGATGGGCGCCCTCAGCTCCGGGTTGCTGCTCTTCGGCATTGTGCTCTTGTACGGGGTCGCCGGGAACCCATCCCTGCCGGCGCACAGCCCGCAGGCGATGCACTACGCGGAACTCGCGCGCTTTCTGACGGCAAACCCCCACAACTTTGTGGCCAGTCTCGGCATCGTGCTCGTGCTCGCCGGCATCGCCTTCAAGATCGGCGCGTTTCCTTTTCAAATTTGGGTGCCCGATGTCTATCAGGGTGCGCCTACGCCGGTGACGGCTTTTCTCGCGGTGGCGTCGAAGGCGGCCGGGTTCGCGGTGCTGCTCGGACTGTGCGGTTCGGGCGGCGCCTTCTCGTCCTACGACTGGCTCGTCACCCCCGTGCTCACGACGATGGCGGCCGCGACCATCCTCTTTGGCAACATCGCCGCGCTCACCCAGCACAACGTCAAGCGGCTGATCGGCCTCTCCGGCGTGTCGCACGCGGGGTTCCTGCTTCTCGGCGTGGTGGCGGCGCGCAACACCCCGATGGCCACGGGAGCGATCTACTTCTACCTCTTTTCATATCTGCTCGCGTCATTTGCGGTGTTCGGCGTGATGGCGCATCTGGCCGGCGCCGACGACTCCGATCAAGAACTCGATCACTATGCGGGCCTGGCGAAGGACAGTCCTTTCCTCGCCACCGTGCTCGCGGTGGGGCTTGGCTCGCTGGCCGGTATTCCTCCGCTGGCGGGCTTCATGGGGAAGATCTTTATCTTCATCGCGGCGTTTCAGTCGGGCGCGCGTGGGCTGCTCGTCGTCGCCGCGGTTGGCGTGGTGATCTCGATCTACTATTATTTCGGCTGGATCAAGGCGGCGTTCTTCGAAACGTGGACCGCACCAGCCGATCCCGCGACCGGTCCCGTGCGACCGGCGCGCACGCCGGTTGGGATCGTGGCTGGCCTCGCCTTGGGCGCCCTCGCGCTCGCTTCGCTCGTCATTGGCTTCTATCCCGGCCCGCTCGGTCAGTGGCTGACCATGCGGTAGCCCGCGTTTCTCCTTTCCCTTTTCGCGACTTTTCGTGCCTGTTCGTGGGCCAATCCGCCGCATGAGAATCACCGGTCTCGCCATCGTCCCGCCGCCCACCGCCGCCGACTGCCCAAAGGTCACGCCGGAGCTCCTGGCTTCTGTCCTCGCACGCTACTCCCGCAGTAACGAGGGCCTTGCGGCCATCCTCTCCAAGGTCGACCTGGCCAACCCCGACGCGTCCATCGATCGCATTCTGAAATTTGTCGATTACGGGCACGCCTCCATTGGCGGGCTCACGGGCGGACTCGCGGTGGCGCTCGACGATGTCTCAATGTGGCTTGCGTACAAGATATTCGAAATCGCCACCATGGCCGACGGCCAGGAGTCGAGCACGCGCTACATCACGATGGATGCGGCCAACGTGCCCACGGCGGAGGAACTCGGCATTCCCGCCGACCTGGCTTCGCGCTGGCGCGACGTGCTCGCGCGGTCTTTCGCGGCGTATCACGCCGAGTATGCGCGGCTCGATGCCCTGGCGACAGCGGAGCCGCACCGGGTGCGCCTGCCGGCCGACGCCAAGCCCGCGGTCGCCACGCGCCTGCGCAAGAATTACGCGCTCGATCGCGCCCGCTACTTCATCCCATTTGCCACGCGGACGAATCTCGGTCTCGTCCAGTCCTCGCGCATGTGGGCGACCACGGTGAAGCAGCTCGCCTCGCTGCCGCACCCGGAGGCGAGGGCGGCGGCCATCCTCATCCGCGACGAGTTGCTCAAGCAGTCGCCTCGGCTCATGCGGCACAGTCTGGCGGACAAATCGTACGAGGAGCAGGCGGGCCAGGAACTCGCGACATCCATCGCCCTTGGTCGCGCACGCCTCTCGGCCGCCCCACTGACGGATGACGTCTGGGTGCGCGTCGACCGGGCGACTCCGCCGTGGCTGGCCGAAACCCAGCCACTGAGCGAGGCTTTGCGGCACCGCGCCAACCGCTACGGCCAGCACGGCACGGCGTCGCGCCGGATGCGCGTGGCGTTTGCCTGGAACAACATGGCGCTGGCCGAGCTACGCGACCTCAACCGCCATCGCACCGGCCATCGCCATACCCCACTCATCCAGGCCGGTTTCTACCTGCCGCCAGAGATCGACCGCGCACCTCATGCCGCCCTGCTGGCCGACCAACTCGAGCTGACCCGGGAACTTCTGGTGCGCAGCTCGCCGGCGTATGTCTACTCTCTCTTGCTGGGTGCGCAGACGCCATTCGAGCACAGCACGCACGCGGACAAATTTATCTACGAGGCGGAACTCCGCACCGGAATGGGGGCGCATTTCCGGTATGCGGAGCATCTGAGCGCGGCCTTGGATGGATTTTTCGCGCAGGTGCCCGAGGCGCGCGAGTGGGTCGTCAGGGGCACGGCCGAGCCAGAGTAGTTTTTGCCCAAAATTGGTTTGCCGCAAAGTGATGGCGTTGTTGTTCTGAGCCGTGCGTTTCGCTCTGAGGTTTCTCACCCTGCTCTTCGTCGCGAATTTTTGCGGGATTTTGATATCGACGCGCGCGGCCGATGTGACGGGTCCGGTCGACGTATCCCAGCGCAACAGCCCGTTCGCACCGGCGGCCACGGTGGTGCCGGAAAAACAGGTGCCGGCGGCGAAAACCAACCCCGGGGTGCAGGACCGGCGATTTGAAACCACCACGGTGGAACGGCAGGCGTCACCGCTCTCCGGGCAGCGTGCCGCCATCGATGTGCGCGAAGCGCGCGACAAGACGATCCGGGAGAAAGACTCGCAACGTCCCGAGCCGCTCACGCCGCCGCTCAGTGCCTTCAACCACCGGTCGTCGGCGATCACGACCGGGACCGACACCGCAAAGCCGGCGACAGTCGCGAAGTTTCAGGACAGCCTGGCCGCGGCCAGTGCGACGAACATGGCGCGGTTTCCGGCACTCGACCGCACGACCGCGGCGAAAATCAACCGTTTTGTTTTTCGCAAGAATCCCCCTGAGGCTCCCGGAGCCCTGGAGGGTGCCACCGTGACGCCTGCGGCGGGCGGATCTGCCATCAAGAAATGATCCTGATCCCACGCCGCCGATGAGCCGGTTTCGCGTTCTGCAGTTCAACATGCAGTTTGGCCAGATCTGGGATGATACCTACCCGGATCGCGCGCCGATCCGGCTCGACGCGACCCTGGCCGAAATTCGCCAGCACCATGCCGACATCATCCTGTTGCAGGAGGTTGAGCGCGCGCTGCCGGATGGCGTGCAGGTGCAGCCACCGCCCAACTGCACGCGCCTCGGCGCGGAACTCGCCGGCTACCAGAGCTGGTTCAGCTATCCGACGGCCGATCCGCGGGAGTTGCCGTTTGGGATCGGGCTCGCGATTTTCTCCCGTACGCCGCTCTACGATCCGATGCGACTCGATCTGCCGTCGCCGCCGATCGCGTTCGATTTCTTTGGGAAAACGACCACCCCGACCGATCGTTTGCTGATCGGCGCCAAGACCCGGGTGGGCGATCGCGAGGTCCAGCTTTTCAACACGCATCTGCTCGCCTTCTTCATGCTCGGTTCCAGCAGCGCTGCGAATCCAGTCCAGCGCAACCTGGTCGCCGAGCAGCTCGCCGCGGCCCGGGGGCCCGCCATCCTGACCGGCGATTTCAACGTGAGCAAACATGGTCCGCTCGTGGCGCAATTTGCCGAGCGCGGCTTTTCCGCCGTGCAAACCTCCGAGGTGACCTGGCGCCGCCGGCCCTTCGTGCTCGATCATATTTTCCACAACGCCCCGTTGCGCTGCGTCGGCCACCGGGTCGTGCCCACGCCGGCGAGCGACCACCACGCCGTCGTGGCGGATTTCGAGTTCGCCTAGCCCGCATTTTTCACACTTTCCGCGGAATTCTCCCCGCGCTTGACGAGTTTCGGGCGGCGTGCGCTTGGATCTCTGGGGTTCATGCGGGCTAAAACAAAACCGCCAGGCGGTATTGAACTTAGCCCGGACATCCCTGAGCACCGCGAACGCAGAAGAAAATCTCGAACACCGTGTGACTCCGCTCGCGAGCAGAGTGCGAAATGTCCGGGCTAGCTCTTGGCGGCGCTCCGGCGCACGGCGTCTTTTTCCGCCTCGCGATCTTCCTCAATCCGGGCGCGCTCGTTGCCGAGTTGCTGTTTGATCTTGTCCAGCTCCTCGAACTTTTGCGCGGCGAGCGCCTCGTCGAGTTGCTTCTTCAGAAAAATCTCCCGCTCGGCCAGCTTGCCTTGGTAGACGCGATCGATTTCGGCGAGCCGGGTTTTTTGCGCGGGGCTGAGCGGCTTGTTGGCGTCGGGATCGGATTTGGCCAGCCGTTCCATCGCGAGTTCGTAGGAGCTTTTCATCGGTGTCCGGAAAGCTGCGGCAAACGGGCAAGGCAGGAAAGCAGGAAACGAGGATAATCGAGGCTTTTTTCCGAGTTCTGCGTAGCGGTCGCTTGGCCCTGATGCCCCGAGGCTTGCCTCGGGGTGGCCAAGCGAAGGGCGAGGGTTCACTTTTCGGCTCAGCCAAATTTCATCCCGAAAATCAGGGTGATCGCCACCACGGCAAACGGTGGCCACCAGCCGCCGTGTTCCTTCCTCCAACCGGCGGCGTAGCCGGCGAGCAGCGTGGCGACCAGCACGGCGAGGGCTGCCGGGCCCACCCAGGGGGCGGCAAAGCGGGCGGGAAAAAACGCGCCCGGGATTTGCACGCTAAGTCGCACCAGCCACTCGATCAGCAGCAACACGAGAGCCGAGGCGTGATTGCACAAGACCGCGCCGGCACCCAGCCCGACCAGACCGCAGAGCAACGACGCAAACCCACCCAGCGTGACCACCATCGCCGCGGGAATAAGCACGAGGTTGGCGAGGAGGGCGCCGGGCGTCAGGAGCCGGAAGAACTGCACGCCGGTGAGGAAGCTGACGAGCATGGTGGCCGCGCCGATGGCAATCGCGCCGGTGGCCATCCGCCACAACCAATCCATCCGGTGCTGCCACCATCGCCAGGTGGCCTTCGGCAGGTCGCGCCACGGCCCCCAGCGGACGAGCCACGCCTCGCCGAGCGGCAGGCCCAGCACCAGCAACGCGAGGACGATCGTGTAACTCATCAGGAAACTCGCGCTGAAAACCTGCAGCGGGGCGACAAGCAGCACGGCAAAGGCCGAGCCCACCAGGCCGGCGAGCACGTTGGCCGGCCGTTGCAGGACGAAGGCCGCCTGGAGAAAAACCGCCATCACAAAGGCCCGCACCGCCGACGGCGACGCGCCGGTGATGTCGACGAAGATCCACAGCAGCAACAGGCCGACGACAAAACGGGCCCAGCGGGGCAATCGAGCCAGGGCCAGCAGCGCCTGCAGCGCGGCCGCGATCACGCCGATATTGAGACCGCTGATGGCGAAGAGATGCATTGTCCCGCTTTGCATGAACACCGCGCGCTGCTCCTCGCTCAATTCGTGGGTCTCCCCCAGCATCATCCCGCGCAACAACGCGGCCAGGGCGGACTGTTTCTCCACAATCCCCCGGTCGAGGATCCGTTTGAAACGGGCGGAGGCTTGCGCGCAAAAACGGTAATAGGCATTGGCCGGTCGCTCCACGGCCAAGACCCGGCCGCGCGTCAGCCGGAAATTTATTCCGGCGCCGGCCAGGTAACCATCAAACGTGTCCGCAGGCGGTTGACGTGGCAAAGTGACAATGATGCCGACTGCCGACACCACCGCGCTGCGGATCGGCGGCGCCTCCCCGCGCCCGAGGGACAGTGAGAAATACACCCGCTGCCCGGCGAGTTCCCGCAGGTGATCGTCCGCGCGCAGCACGGTGCCCAGCCCGGAGGCGCGGCGCGCATCCCGCGGCGCGAAAATGCGGTCGACCTGTAGCGCGAGCCGGGCTTCGCGCGGAGGCAGCGTTTCCCAGGCCGGCAGTCGTGCCCGGTGCAGCGCATGGCTCGCCATGCCGGCCAGGAACATTGCGGCCACGAGGCCGGGCGCCCAGAGGCGTGGAAATCGCCAGACTCCCGTCAACGAGATCAGGCCCGCCAGCGAGGCGGCGGCGAGCAGCCCGACGCCGGCCGTGATATCGCCCGCCTTTCCCGCCGCGAGCCCGGCGATGAACGGCAGCACGAGCCAGAGCAGTGGCGCGCGATGTCCGAGGCTCCGGCTGGTCATGAGTAGTGAGGTATCCGCAATTCCCCGCTAATCGACGCAAATCTCGCCCTTCCCCCCGATCCTGTGCTCCGCCCATCCGCAAAATCATTTGTCACGTATTACGTGACAAATGGTAAAAAGCCGCTCCTGATCACTTGTCACGTATTACGTGACAAAAGAATGGGGAGCGGGTCGAGGGGCGTGGCGTGGCTTGGGCGGCACTTGAAATACCTTTTCATCTTCCGTAAATGGCGGAGATTGGTGGGCCTCACGATGTCCGCGCCCGACCAAACCGATCTTTTTGCCGACGATTCCCCGCCCGCGATCGCGACGCCCGGCCAGCCCGCCTCGTCCGAGGCAGTGCGCCGACCGAGCCAGCCCCTCGCCGCGCGGATGCGGCCGCGCCAACTGAACGAGGTCGTCGGACAGGACCACCTGCTCAAACCCGGCAGTCTCCTGCCCCGATTGGTGGCGCAGAACCGTTTTGGCTCGCTGCTCTTCTACGGGCCGCCCGGCTGCGGCAAGACCAGCATCGCCGAGGCGATCGCGCACGAGACCCAGAGCCGTTTCGTGCGCGTCAACGCCGTCATGTCCAACGTGGCGGAATTGCGCGAGATTCTCGCCGCGGCCCGCCGCCGACCCGAGGCCGCGACGATTCTTTTCATCGACGAGTTGCACCGTTTCAACAAATCGCAGCAGGACCTGCTGCTGCCCGATGTCGAGGAAGGCACGGTCCGCCTCATCGGCGCGACCACGCACAACCCCGGCTTCTACGTCAACCCGCCGCTGCTCTCGCGCAGCCATCTTTTCCGTCTCGAACCGCTGACCACGCCGGCGGTCGCCGGGGTGCTGCAACTGGCGCTGACCGACGTCAGGCGCGGTTTGGGCGAGCGACGTGTCACCGCGGCGGACAAGATTCTCGGCGATCTCGCCGTGCTGTCCGACGGCGATCTCCGGCGCGCGCTCAACTCGCTCGAAGTGATCGTGCTCGGGCTGCCGGAGGGCGGCGTGATCACGGCGGCGGAAATCGAGGTCTTCGCCCGGGAGCGGAGGATTCGATACGATGCGGATGAGGACGAGCACTACGACACGGTCTCCGCGTTCATCAAGAGCTGCCGCGGCAGCGATCCCGACGCGGCGATGTACTGGCTCGCGAAGATGCTCGCGGGAGGGGAGGACCCGCGTTTCATCGCGCGGCGGCTCGTGATTCTCGCCAGCGAGGATGTCGGCCTCGCCGATCCGCAGGCCCTGCCGCTCACCGTGGCCGCGCATCACGCCGTCGATTTCATCGGGCTGCCGGAGGCGGAACTCACGCTCGCCCACGCGACGCTGTACATCGCGACGGCGCCGAAGAGCAATTCCGCGACCGTCGCGCTTGGCGCGGCGCACCGGGCGCTGCAGGAACAGCCGGTGCAGACGATTCCGTCGGCGCTGCGCAGCAAGACCGGCCAGGCGAACAAGCGCCTCGGGCAGGGCAAGGGCTACGACTATTCGCACGATTTCCCCGAAAACATCACCGGGCAGGACTACCTCGAAAAGCCGCTGACGCTCTACACGCCGAAGACGGCGGGCTGGGAGGCGAAGATCGCCGATCGGCTGGCGCGCTGGCGGGAACTCAAGACGCAGCGGCGCCCGGCCGGCTGATTGCAGCCGGGAGTCGCCCGCAATTTCCGGGCGGAATTTCCCGGTCCGGCGACCGGCGGGCCGCGCTCCGCGGAAGATCGCCCGGCGGGAACCCGCTCACAGCGCCGCGAGGGCGGCGCGGTACGAAGCCGCGGCGCTGTCGGCACTGGTGGCCGTGCATTGCAGGTCGCGCAACAGGCCGTTCGCCAGGCCATAAATCCAGCCGTGCACGGCCAGCTCGCTTCCGCGTATCCAGGCATCGCGCACAATGGTCGTGCGGCACACGTTGGCCACCTGCTCGATCACATTGAGCTCACAGAGGCGGTCGCAGCGGGCGGTGCCATCGCCGGAAACGCACTCCAGCTTGCGCTCGTGCTTGTGGCGCACGTCCTGCACGTGCTGCAGCCAGGGGTCGGCCAGGCCGATCCGGTCGCGGTGCAGGGCGGCGTCGACGCCGCTGCAACCGTAGTGGCCGCAGACAATGATGTGCCGGACCTTGAGAATATCGACCGCGAATTGCATCACCGAGAGACAGTTGAGATCGGTATGCACCACGACGTTCGCGATATTCCGATGGACGAAAAGTTCGCCGGGGAGCAGGCCGACAATTTCGTTGGCCGGCACCCGGCTGTCGGCGCAGCCGATCCACAGGTGGGCGGGCGTCTGCTGGCGCGAGAGCGCGATAAAGAAATCCGGTTTTTCGCGGCGGATTTTCTCCGACCACGCTTGGTTGTTCACGAACAGATTTTTCAGATCAGGCATGCGGGAAAGGATGACGAGCATTGGGTTGGTCGGCGTCTCGTCAATTGGAAGTAAGACTCGCGGGGATGCATCAACCCGCTTGCCGTGGGCGGAACCGTCGCCAGAATGCCGGCATGAAACACTTCGTCGCTGGGCTCGTTTCGTTTGCGCTGCCGCTGTCGGTGCTTGCCCAACCCACGCCCGCTCCCGCGCCGGCGGCACCGGCTGCCAAGTCCGCCCCCGCGCCGGGAACGAAAGTCCCCGCCGGCGCCAAGGCCGCGGCGGGGAGCAAGACCGCGCCCGGGGCCAAGGCCCCCGCTGCCGCCAGCACCAAGGCTCCCGCCAAGGGTGTCGCGGACAAGGCGGCCAAGGCAGAGGAGGCTCCGCCGAAGATTGAAGGCATGGAGATCGCGCGCGGCGCCAAGGGTTTTCTCGGGCTCCAGGTGACCGGGGGAAATTTCAAGCTGTCGTTCTACGATGGGAAGAAGAAGCCGATGGCGCCCGATGTCGTGCGAGCGACCTTGCGTTGGAGTCCGAAATACCAGCCCGGCCCTGAATTCTACGTGCTCGGTCCGGGAGATGGAAAGTCACTCACGGTGGCGAAGAACGTGCGTCCACCGTACCAGTTCAAGCTGTTCGTCTCGATGTTTGTGGAAGGCGTGGAGGAACCGACGGAAAGCTTCGTGGTGGATTTCACGCAGTAGGCGCCGGGGCTGGGCGCGGTCGAAGTCCGAAAGATCCACTCCGCGATTGCGGTGCTGCCCAACCGCGTTGACAGCGGCGCTGGTGCGCGAGACGTTCGCTGCCCGCCATCCGCCATGCCTGCAACCGAACTTCCGTCCTTCGATTCTGTGGAATCCGCCATTGCGGACATTGCCGCCGGCAAGCTCGTGATTGTGACGGATGACGAAAATCGGGAGAACGAGGGCGACCTCATCATGGCGGCCGAAAAGGTGACACCGGAAACGGTCAACATGATGATCCGTTACGGCAGCGGCATTGTGTGCGTGCCGACGCTTGAGCCGCATTTGCGCCGGCTGGGCCTGGGTCCGATGGTGTCGCGCAATCGGGAATCGCATCGCACCGATTTCACGGTGAGCGTCGATGCGGCCGATGGCATTTCGACGGGGATCAGCGCGTACGATCGCACTCTCACCATCCGCCTGCTGGCCAACCCCGCCACGCACCCGGAGCAGCTCGTGCAGCCGGGCCATGTGTTCCCCTTGCGTGCGCGGGCGGGCGGGGTGCTGGAGCGGGCGGGGCACACGGAGGCGGCGGTCGATCTCGTGACCCTTGCCGGGCTTTCGCCGATCGGGGTGCTGTGCGAACTGGTCAATGATGACGGCACCGTGCAGCGACTCCCGCAATTGGTGGAGTTTGCGCGCAGGTTCGGCCTCAAGATTATTTCGATCGCCTCGCTGATCGAGTACCGGGCGAGGCGGGATCAACTCGTGGAATTGGTGACAGCCCAGCCCTTCGCTTCCGAGTTTGGCGCCTTCACGCTGCATGTATTTCGCAGCCGGCTCGATGGGCGGCATCACCTCGCACTGACCTGCGGCACCCTCGGGCCGGAGCCGACCCTCGTGCGCGTCCACAGTGGGAATTTGCTGAGCGATTTATTCCGGGCGAAAGGGACGCCTGGCCACCCCATCCTCATGGCGTCACTGGCCGCCGTGGCGCGGGAGGGCCGGGGAGTCGTGCTCTATATGCAGCCGGCCAATCCGGGCGAGACGATGGTCCGCTGTCTGACGGCCCGGCCGGGCGAGTTGCCGCCGCCGATGAGCTTCCGCGACTATGGCTTGGGTGCGCAGATTCTCGCGGCGCTGGGTCTGGCGAAAATCCGGCTGCTCTCGAACAGCACGCGCAAAGTGGTCGCGCTTGACGGTTACGGTCTCGAGATTGTGGAACAGGTGCATGTTTAGAGCGCAACTTCCGACACCGCGCCGCGAAGAGCTGCGGGACTGCGGATGGAAAGCCAGCGAACGCCCACCCGAATAAAATTGCTCCGCATGGAGCTGCCCGGAGATCCGACTGTGTGGCGATGGCGACTCCGCGGGCGAAGCTCGTGGGGTGAAGGCGAAATCCGGTCTGAGACTTTGCACAGGGAAAAGATTTTCCGGCATCGGTCGGCTCAGAAAAAACAAGTTGCGGCGGTCACCCCGGGTCGCGCAACCTGTCCGGCTCGACCGATGCCAGCCTCGAAAATCCACCAGTACCCTCAATCCATCCGGCCCTGTTCCGTCAGAGGGGCGGGTTTGGCCGCAGGTTTTGGCGGAGCGAAAACCGCATGAGCCTGGATTCACCCCACGCGCGAGGGATTACGGGTGCGGCGTTCCGCATCGGCCTCGTGGCCGCGCGCTACAACGAGACGCTCGTCGACGGCCTGCTGGCCCGCGTGCGGGCGCGGTTGCGGGCGGCCGGGGTCAGGGCGGCCAATGTGGAGGTGGTCCGCGTGCCCGGTTCGCATGAGGTGCCTTGGGCGGCCCATGAACTGGCCTTGACCGGAAAAGCCGCCAAACGCGGGGGCGGGCGATTTGACTGCGTGCTGGGCCTGGGCGTGTTGATCGCGGGCGATACCAGTCATCATGAGATGGTGGGGCAGAGCGTGTCGGCCGCACTGCAACGAGTCGCGCTGAAGACGCGCGTGCCGGTTATCAACGGTGTGATCGTGGTCAATTCGCCAGCCCAGGCCCGGGCGCGCTGCGTCGGACGGATCAACCGCGGGGCGGAGTTTGCGGAGGCGGCGCTGGCCATGGCCGCGTTGCGGCGGAGGTTCTCGCGATGAGCAAAGCCTTGTTCGTTCAACGGCGCGACGGGCGGGTCGCGGCACTGCAATTCCTGTACGCTTGGAGCCTCAATGCGCCGCATAACCTGGCCGAGGATCTCCGGGTGTTCTACGAAGGCTGCGAGCAACCCCGGGAGCACTATGCCTATGCGGATGAGCTGATCCACGGGGTGATCGAACATCAGGGTGGCATCGACGCCCAGATCAAGGCGCTCGCCCAAAACTGGGAATTCGAGCGCATAGCCAAGATCGACCTGGCGATCCTCCGGCTCGCGATGTTCGAGATGGTCCACCGGAAGGATATTCCGCCGGTCGTCTCAATCAACGAGGCCATCGATCTCTCGAAGCAATTTTCCAACGCCGACTCCAAACGATTCATCAACGGCATCCTCGACCGCCTCCGGGGTCAGCTCGGCCGCGATTCGCGCAAAGCCGAATAGGAATTGAAACGTGGAGATCGCGAAGCCCGTGGAGAGACCCGGCTTCGCGCGCTCCGCCGCCCCGTGTTTTCACCATGTTTGGCTTGTTCAAGAAATTCAAAGACGGGTTGGCGAAGACGGTCTCGGCCATCGCCCAGAAGACGCACGGGCTCTTCGGCGGACGCAAGATCGACGCCGCTTCCCTCGATGAACTTGAGGAGGCCCTCTACACCGCCGATTTTGGGGTCGAGACCACGGCCGAGATACTCGCCGAGATCAAAAAGGTCTACGGACAGGACAAATCCCTGCAGGGGCGCCAGGCGGCCGAGATTGGCGCCGCGGTGCTGCAGCGTGTCCTGGCCGGCAGCGAAGGGGTGCTGGAGTTCGAGGGAGGCCGGGCGCCCGCACCCGGCGATTCGCGGAGTTCCTCCTCCCCCGAGACTCACCCGCCGTTGGTGGGGCGGGAGCCGACCATGGCTTCGGCGGACACGGTGGGCACCCGGCCTCCGAAATACGAGAAGACTCCCATCGTCATCGCGATGATTGGCGTGAACGGCTCGGGCAAAACGACAACGTCGGCGAAACTCGCCTGGAAGCTGAAACAGGAGGGCCGGACGATCACGCTCGCCGCGTGCGACACATTTCGCGCGGCCGCGGTTGAGCAGCTCAAGAGTTGGGCCACCCGGCTCGATCTCGAAATCGTCGCCAGCCACACCGGGGCGGATTCGGCGTCCGTGGCCTTCGATGCGTGGCAGGCGGCCAAGTCTCGCGGGCGGGACTATCTGATCGTCGATACCGCGGGCCGGCTGCACACGAAAAGCAACCTGATGGAGGAATTGGCAAAGATCCGCCGCGTGCTCCAAAAAAACGATCCCACCGCGCCGCAGCATCGCTGGCTGGTGGTGGACGGTTCCATCGGCAGCAACTCGATCGAGCAGGCGAAGGCGTTTCACCAGAGTTTTGGCCTGACCGGGTTGGTCGTCACGAAACTCGACGGCACGAGCCGGGGCGGGGCGTTGGTCGGGATCTACCGCCAGCTCAAGCTGCCGATCTATTTTCTCGGGCTTGGCGAGCAACCCGAAGATTTGCAGCCCTTCAGCGTGGAGAATTACGCCAAAGCGGTATTCGGAATCGACTGACTCGGAGCGTGCTTCTGCCGCCGCTCCGCCGCCGACCGCGGCAGCGCCGCGGTGGGCCATGATCGATCCGGGTCGTCGCAGCCCGCAACGATTTCGGCTTAACCGCAGATAACGCGGATTATGGCAGGAGCAGAAACGGGGTGCAGACGGAGTGGTGGTTCGGTTCGGCGTTCAGCGGAGATATTTGAAAATGCCTTGGTGGGATCTCTGGTTGCTGCCCGGTGTCGCGAGGGAATCTGCGGATCAAAACGTCAGGCGTACGCCGCCCAGCACGCCGCGCCCGGGTTGCGGCGCAAATTCCTTCAGGAACGAACCGTGTTCGCGGGCGGTTGCTGCGGTGAGATTCTTGCCGCGAATCCAGAGTTCATACGTGACGCGCGGCGTGGGAATCAGGTAGCTGACGCTGGCATTCAACAAGGCATAACCCGGGGTGGAACTCTCGTTGGCCGCGACCCGGCGCTGGTCCGCGATGTGGCGTATTTCGAGTACCGCCTGCCACCGGCCGTCCTCGAAATTCAAGCGGGCGCCGTAGCGGAATGGCGGGATGCGCGGCAACGGTTCGCCGCTGCTGCTCTGCCGCGCGCGCACCGAGTCGGCGCTGAGTTCAAGGTGCAGCCGCCCCTGCGCGGTTTCGAACAGATGCAACGTGAGTTCGGCTTCCCCGCCGGCGAAACGAGCGTCGGTTGCGACGAATTGGAATGGCGTGAGACCGTCCGGATTGCTGGTGGCGGGGATCGCGGTGGCGGGCAGTTCCCGTTCGAAGATGTAATTGCTAAACCGGTTGACGAAGGCGCCGACGGAACCTGTGACGAAACCGGCGCGGCGTCGGACGTTGAAATCGAATCCCAGCGAGCGCTCGGGGCCGAGTCCGGTGGTGCCGACCTCATAGGAGCCGGTGCCACCGTGCGGACCGTTGGCGAAGAGCTCCGCTGCCGTGGGCAGCCGCTCGCTGACGGCGAGTGACGCGCCGACCGACCAGTCTTTTGCCGGGTACACGACCAGCCCAAGCGAGGCACTGGTGCCGCCGAATTTTTTCCGCTGGCCGGAACGCGCGGCGTAACCGGGCACCCGGGGCAACGCCGGATCGACGTCACCCAGTTTGATGTGCTGCACCTCGTGACGCGCTCCCGCCTGCACTGTGGCATGGGCGCCCAGCTTCAGCTCCTCCAGCGCGAAAATCGCGCCGCTTTGCGTCAGCGACGGGGGCGTGACGACCTCTTCGCCGATTGCCGCGAAATCGCTGCGGGCCGACTGCACGCCGATCGTGCCCGTGACGGCACCGAGCGCGACATGCGGTAATTCGAGCCGGCCCTCCCACGCATCGTTGTGAAAGCTCGTGTTCACCGTCGTGCCGCCGCTGATTTCGGCATGGGTGTACGTGCCGAGGCCGACGCGCGCTTTTGCACCGCGGAAAATGCTGAAGGGCCGGGTCACTTCCCCTTCGAAATCGAATCGCGTCTGGCGCATCCGGATGCTGATGTCTCCGCCGTTCGGCACGCCATACTCTGTCTCGGAGTGTTGAAGCCCGCCCCCGGCGCGTCCCGCCGCCCAGAAGAAGCCCGTGCCGATGGAGCCGCTGAAGGTCTCGCCGGCGCTGCCCGGCAGGATTCCGTCGGGCTGGACCGCGGGTGCGGCGGCATCGATGCGCGCGACGCCGGGGATCCGCAGGTCGCTCGTTTTTTGTTTTAACGCATTCACCCGGACGGCGACTTGTTTGCCGCCGCCGCCGACGGAGAGAATCGCCGCGCGTTCGCGGGCCGCCCCGCCGGCGCGCAATTCGATCGCGCCGGCGGCCCGGCCGTCGCCGCCGGCATCCGGAATCGCGTTGTCGATGACGTTGACCGCGCCCCCGATGGCCGAGCTGCCGTAGAGGAGGGTGCTTGGTCCGCGCAGCACCTCGATGCGCGAGGCGAAGAGCGGTTCGAGCGCGGTATTGTGATCGGGACTGACGCTGGACGCGTCGAGCACGCCGACGCCGTTGTCGAGCACGCGGATGCGATCACCGCCCAGACCGCGGATGACGGGGCGGCTGGCCCCGGGTCCGTAGGAAGTGGCGCTGACGCCGGGCACGCCGTTGAGAGTTTCCCCGAGGGTGTTTTGCGCGAGCCGGTGCAGTTCCTCGCCGGCGAGCACGGAGGTGCCCTGCGCGAGGTCAAACATGGTCTTGGGATCGTGGCTGGCGCTCACGACGAATTGGTCGAGGTGCTGGACCTTGTCGGTGGCGGGAGCGGTGGGCGGCGCCGCGGTCAAAGCGATTTGGGCGCGCGAGAAATTCGCAAGGCAGAGGAACAGGACGGGAAGATGGCGAAAAGCGGACATGACGAGATTGGGTTGAACGGAACGACTGCGCGCACCCACGCGAAAGCGTGCGGTTCGCAACGAGGCATCGCGCAATCAGGCGCGAGGCGACGACTCAACTGACCCAACTCAACGGCGGCCCGCGTTCCGGCTGACGGAGATAACGCGGGGACACCAAATGGAACTCGGCGGCGGCAACCGGGGAAACGCCTTGCGGAGGAAGGGCCGGCGGCGTGAGGTCCGCGGGGCCGACGGGCAGTGAGACGCCACTGGCGAACAGGACGACCGCGCAACCGGCGTCCTTGGCGGAATGATCGGAATCGTGGGGTATCGTGTGTCCGGAGCAATCGCTGGCGTCGGCGTGGAGCCAGGCGTGGGCGGTGGGGCTTGCGGAAAAAATCGTCAGGGCTAGCACCAAGGCCGCGCTCGCGGCCGCGATGAAGCGGCGGAGTCGGTCGGCGGACCTGGTGCTGACGAGGGGAGACATGCGGAACGCGAAAGGTTTCAAGAATGGCAAACGTGTCAACTGGGTAGCGTGGATCGGAACTACTTCGCCGGACCCGCGATCAGCCGCACGTCGAAGAGCCACCACGCGCCGTCGCGTTTTTCCACGCGACCGAAAAACTGCTGGCCTGCCGCCACCGCGCCACCGGTCAACTCCGGAGCCACTTTGAACTCGCGCGTGCCTTCGCCGAAAACTCCCGGAAGCTCGAAGTGCCTGACCTGCATCGTGGCGGCTTCCGGCTTCACGCCAACCATCACGCCGCGAATGGAAAACCCCCGCAACTGCTCGGCCGTCGGCGCGCAGTCGCAATTCTTTTCCGCTTCGAGCAGATCACCCTCGGGCACGCTGACGAGCAACGTGCGCAGCGCTGGCGCGTCTTCTTGTGAAAACGTGACGAGCACTTGGGCCGCCACCTTGCCGCCAGCGTAGTCACGCACGAGCGCGAGACGCGGAAAGCCCTTGATCTTCGCGGTCCCGGCGGCGGTGAGCGCGATCGGTTCGGTGGTTGTGAAATCGGGCGTGATCCGACGCAACCAGAGCGTGCCGGCAACGTCGACCCAGGTCACGAGAAACGCACCGTCGTGCAGTAGCACGGTGGCCACGCGGCCGGCCGGCTTGGTTTCATTAATGCGCAGAGGCATCAGAAAACGCGCACCGGCATCGGGCGAAAACGAGGCGAGCACGCGCGGGTCGTTGTCGGCGGCGGTGAACCAGGCAACCGCCACGCGCCCGCCGTCGCTCGCGAGCTGCGGGCCGTTGACCGGGCACGCGTTGATGCGCCAGTCGTCGCTGTTCAAGGTCCGCGGCTCGTCCCACTCGCCTCCCCGGAACCGGGTGACGCGGATATCGCGCACCTCCTCGTCGCCGCGTCCGCGGTACGTGAGCAGCGCGGTGCCGTCGGGAAACGCCGTGAGCGCGGTCTGGCAGCAATCGCACACCGAGTCATCGACGAGCAGGTCGGGCCCGCGTTCGCCCACGATGCGGGCGAAGAGTTGCTGGGCCTTGCCGCCCTTTTTCTTCGCGCGGCCGTCGAGCCACGCCGCGAGCACGCGGCCATCGGCGAGCGTGGCGAGTGAGACGAATTCGACCGAGTCGCTCTCATGCGTGAGCGCGGCGGGCGGAGTCCAGGTCTGGCCGGCGTCGGTGGTGCGGCTGTGGAAGGCGCGATATCCCGGGCCGTGATGGTCGTGGCCATCGCCGAGGGAGGTTCCGGTCGCGGGCGCGGGGTTGTTGACGAACCACACCGCGGTCGCGCGGCCCTGCGCACCCACGGTGACAGCGGGAAAGTCGGCCCAGTTTACAAACCAATCGGGGCCGTGCGCGATGGTGCGGGCGGCGGACCATTGCTTGCCGGCTGCATCGAACGTGGCAAAACGCAGGGCGGTGTCCTGGCCGGTGCGCTCGAGCCAGGTGAGCCACGCCACGCCGTCCGGGCCCACGGCCAGCGAACTGCCGCTGGCGCCCGCGACGGCGGCGGGGGTTGCGACGTCCTCGGTCGTAATCCGGGGAACGGCACCAAAGGCGGAGATCGACAGCAGAACGAGGAAGGTGGCGACTGCTCGAATCATGGTCGCTATCATCCTCAATTTCGCCGCCGCTGCAACCCGCACCTTGCACGGATCTCATTACGAACCCGGGCTGCGGCAAGCACCCCGCAGCTGCGACGAAGCGCAGCCCTCCGAAACACGTGCTTCGTATCGGAGGGCGACGCTTTGTCGTCGCCGCCATCACGTCGTGGCCCGGTACGAAATTTCGATCCGTTCACCAATGGTTGGCCGAGTGTTGGAAACGAGATCCGATCAAGGTGCCTGCTGCTACAGCGGGTCCTGAAAGCGGGAACAGGTCGATAGTCGATCCAAGGAAACTCGTTGGTTGACCCCAACTCGGCCGCAGGATGGCCTGTTGATCGTAATCGTTGCCTTCAATTCCCACCGCCCCCTCTTCGGCCCACCAGAGGCGAGAATTTCTTCATTGCCACGTATTTCACCCGACCGGCTGCTCACACCAGATATCTCGCACCATGACGCTTCCACGCCCACGCTTTCTCGCTCTCACGATGGCTTTGGTTGGCCTCGCGGGGACCACCGCCGAGCTTTCCGCGCAGGGCTGTGTTCCGGGGCGCTTCATGACCCTGAGCCTCGGCCCTGATGGCATCACCCAGCTCCATGAAGGCGAATGGCAGGTCACCTCCAGTTATCGTTACCTTTACGCCGACGAAGGCTGGCAGGGAAGTGAGCGGTGGCCGGAGTATGAAACGGTCGTCGGCAACCAGATCACCGTTCGAATTTCAGGCGACGTACGCGATCAATGCACGTTACAGTGCAACGCTGACGTTTCCGGGTTTCGTCGGGAAGACGTCCAGTCCCGCCGAGCACAACGGCACGCGGCACAGTGTGAGCGCGCGCGGCATCGGCGATATGCGGTTGATGGGGAGTGCGTGGCTTTTCAATCCCGCTGAGAATCAGAATGGAAATATTTCCCTTGGTGCGGGCTTGAAATTGCCGACGGGAAAACAGGACGCCAAGGCGTTGTTTTATAAGTCCACTGGTCCGGAGATGCGGCCGGTTGACATTTCGATTCAACCCGGTGACGGCGGTTGGGGTTTCATGCTGGAATTGGCCGGATATCGTAAATTTGCCGGCAATTTGATCGGTTACGCGAATGGCTATTATTTGATTAATCCCCGCGAAACCAACCGAGCTTACACCCCGGTTCCGTTCTATGGGCAGATCTTTCCGTTGTCGGTGCCCGACCAGTATCTCGGCCGCGCCGGCCTGGCCGTCGCCAACTGGCCCTGGCAGGGATTGAGCGTCAGTTTCGGCACGCGCATCACCGGGGTGCCGGCGCGTGACTTAATCGGAGGAAGCGAGGGTTTTCGCCGGTCCGGTTACACGGTTTATGCCGAGCCGGGCATTTCCTGGTCGCTGGGGCGAAATGCTTTCACGCTCTTCATCCCTAATCGCATCTACGCGAACCGAACAAACAGCATCTACGACGATCGGTACAACGGCAAAGGCCGTGGGGCGTTTGCACGGCATCTCTACGTCACGAGTTGGTCGCGGACGTTTTGACGCGTTGCGGCACTTTTGTCTGACTATCGGAGCTTAGAAGCCAACAGGTTGGTCTCTGCGGCCAGGTGGGGCTGGCTCTCGGAGCCGGCCTCCTTCGAGTCGGTGGGTTGTTCCGGAAGAAGCCGGCTCTGAGAGCCGGCCCCACCTCGGAAACCGCTCCGCCAATCGATCGCTGAGTTTAGCACGCGGCTGCGCAGTCACTTTTCCCCAGCGCGATCTCGGAAAAAAAGCCACATTGCACTGTTCGTGATCCCAGCATCGCCTCATGGATTCAAAGCGTATCTCGCTGACGGAAATGACGGGCCTCCCACAGATTCAGAAAGGCCACAGATGCAGAAAGCAGACCATCTGCGGTCTTTCTGAATCTGCGGGAGGCCAAATCCAAAAACCTCCTGCCGCCGCGCTGGGCCTCCGCGGTTCGACTGCTTATTTTTGCTCGTAAGCCTCGAGGCGCGCCGGCATTTGCTGGAGCGCCCCCTTCCCATGCCGGACTCCACACCAGCGACGGCGAGCCGCGCCGTCTTTCTCAGTCACGCGCACCAGGACTCCGATGTCGTCCAGCGGATCGCCAATGCCCTGGAGAACGCCGGAGTGGAAGTGTGGTTTGACCGGAAAGAGCTGGTGGGAGGCGATGCGTGGGACGCCAAGATCCGCCGGCAGATTGCGGAGTGTGCGCTGCTCATTCCGGTGATTTCGGCCAATACGCAGGCGAGGCTGGAGGGGTATTTTCGAATTGAATGGAAACTCGCGGCCCAGCGAACGCATGCGATGGCCGAGGAAAAACCGTTCTTGTTGCCCGTGGTCATCGACGAGACGCGCGACAGCGAGGCCAGGGTGCCCGGCGAGTTCCGGGCAGTGCAGTGGACGCGGCTCCCGGGAGGCGAAGTCACCGCAATGTTTGTGGAGCGCGTTCGCCGACTGTTGGATCACGGGCCGGAGGTCGGAGTGGGCGCGGGAGCGGCGCGAGCCGCGCCAGGAATCGGCCGTGCCGGCGCGGGATTTGCGCCGAAGACCACCGCCCGCCGGTTTCCCGCCTGGGCGTTTGCGGCATTGGGCGTGGCGGCACTGGTTGCGTTCGTGGCGTTGCGCCCGCCCGGGAAGGAGAAGCCCGCCTCACGCCCGCCGTGGAACGGGCCCAAGTCCATCGCGGTGCTGCCGTTCGAGAACCGCAGCACCGAGAAAGAAAACGAGTTTTTCACCGATGGAGTGCATGATGAGATCCTGTCCCAGTTGTCGCGAATTCGGGAATTGCACGTCACGTCGCGCACTTCGGTGAAACAATACCGTGACACGAAGAAGACGGTGAAACAAATCGGCGAGGAGCTGGGGGTGGCGTACATTCTGGAGGGCAGCGTGCAACGGGCCGGGAACAAGGTAAGCGTGACCGGCCAGCTCATCCGGACCGGGACCGACGGTCACCTATGGGCGCAGAACTATGTCCGGGATCTCACCGACATTTTTGCGCTGCAGGCGGACTTGGCCAAGGCGATCGCGAGCGAGTTAAACGCCACGATTTCCCCACAGGAGAAACTACGCATCGAACGCCGGCCTACGGCGAATCTCGACGCCTATGACTTCTATCTGCGCGGGAAACCCTACTTCGGCACGGACCGCGAGGCGACCGATCGGAGCATCGTGATGCTGCGGAAGGCCATCGCCCTCGATGGCAATTTTGCGGAAGCGCACGCGGTCCTGGCGCTGGCCTATGGCAATCTCGCCTATTTTTTGGATGCAGCGAACAAACAATGGGAGACCTTGGCTGACGCTGCGATGGCTCGGGCGCTGGAACTCAATACGGAACTTCCCGAAGCCCACCTGGCGCTGTCGCGGTTTTACTTCAGGCCTTCGAACGGTTTTCAGCTGGAGAAGGCCATGGCCGAAAGTCGCCGCGCGCTGGGAATCCGGCCGAATTTGAGCGAAGCGCATTCGATGCTCGGGTCGATTTGTTTTCACACCGGACTCGTCGAACAATCGCGGAAGCATTACCAGAAGGCGGCTGACATCGATCCGGGAGGTGGCACCGCCAGATTTGATTTGGCCGTCATTGAACTCTATCAGGGGCGGTATGATGCCGCCCTCGGGGGAATGGCGAAGTATCGAAAATCAAAGGTGGATTCGATGGGTGAATATCGTGTCGTCAGTGCGCTGATCTACACCGGGCGAAGGAAAGACGCCGCCGATCGCCTCGCCGAGGTGTTCAATCGATTTCAGCAGGAGAATCTCAAGGACGGCGGGGGCCTCCTGACTGCCATGCAGGCGCTCCTCCTTGCGGTCGACGGAGAAAAGGACGGGGCCGTGAAAAAAATCAGCGAAGCGCAGGAGAGTGGGGAAAGGCTTCGGCCATTTTCACCACACCCAGCATGCGATCGCCTCGGCGTATTCACTCCTCGGCGATCTCGATCAGGCGATCAAATACCTGCGAGCGGCGGCGGAGAACGGCTATCCGAACATCACCTGGTTCAAGCGCGATCCGCACCTCGCCAATTTACGCAAGGATCCGCGCTTCGATCAACTCATGGCCGAATTACAGCCGCGCTACGAGCGGCTCAAGGCGCTGGTGGAAGCTCCGCTCGTCGAGGTCAGGTAGCGGAGGGAAGCCGGATGGCAGCTGAGCGGTTGGAACTCACCGACGAAGAATTTTCGGAACGCGACAACCCGGCTTCGGCGTCACAGCCCGCGCAGAAAGTTGAACGTGCGATCGATCTGCCCGGGCAGGGTTTCGTGCGAGAAGTCGGGGTAGATCACGACGTCCTTCTTCGCGGTGATTTTGTTGTACGCGGCAAACTGCGAACTCGGCGGGCAGATGTTGTCCATGAGCCCGGTGAACAGCAGGACCTCCGCCTGGATGCGGGGGGCGAGAAATTGGACGTCGATATAGCCGAGCTTCGTGAAGATTTCCTGCTCGCGTTCATGCCGCGGATCGAAGGCACGGAAAAACAGCCGCAGTTCCTCGTAGGCGTTCGTGGCGTGGTCCATTTCCCAGACGCGTTGGTAGTCGCACAAGAACGGGAAGACGGGTGCGGCCCGCCGGATGCGCGGCTCGAGTGCGGCGCACACCAGGGACAGCGCCCCGCCTTGGGAGGCGCCGAAGCAGCCAACGCGCGCGGCGTCGACTTCGACAAAATTCATCACGACGCGCGCAAGTTGCACCGTATCGAGAAACAACTGACGGAACATCAGCCGGGCCGGATCCGGGTCGTCGAGTCCGCGCACGATGTGTCCGCGGAGCGTGGTCCCCTTCACCCGGGCGTTGTCCTCGGACCGGCCACCCTGGCCGCGGCAGTCCATCGCGGCGTAGCAAAAGCCCTCGGCCGGCCAGCCGAATTTGTCGAGCCAGTCGCCGGTGTGCCCGGAATAACCATGAAACTGCAACACGGCGGGATGCTTTGTCCCGGCGGCCGACTTCGGTCGGAGGTACTTGGTGTAGATTCGGGCGCCGCCGACCCCGGTGAACCAGAGATCAAAGCACTCGATCTGGCGGGAGTGCACGACCGGGGACGGGCGCAACTCCGGGCATGGATCCGTCGCGTCAAGCTCGCGAAGCGCCGCGACCCAGTAGGCGGCGTGGTCCGCGGGGCACGGGTTGCGTCCGCGGTAGGCGTAGAGTTCGGTCAGAGGCAGGTCGATGAGGGGCATTTTAGGGAGGCGGAGAGGATTGTCGGGCTAGCGTGAAATCCTGAATCTGTCAGCAGTCATCGGGGAATATAGGGGCGAAAAATTTTGGAACGAGGCGGCAAACCCCAGACCAAGGCGGGTTCAAAAAACGCGCACGAGAGAGCGCTGGCCGACATCAATCATCCCGGTGGCTCCATGGGCCGCGCTCTTGCGCACCAGACGCCCGGCCTCGTCAAAGACGCCGATTTCTCCGGGGCGGCCGCGCAGCGGGGCGTAGAACTCGCGCTGGTCGGAATCAAAGGCCAGCGCGGGGCCGGCGGGTTGGTCGAGCCGCAGGGCGCGGACAAATTTTCCGCGCAAATCATGGACGGTGATGCGTTGCCCGTCGGTCCCGAGTGCCAGCAGTTGATCGCGGATGGCGTCGAAGGCGAGGCCGGTGGGCGTCCCGCCGGCCTCGGCGAGGGTGAATTCGCCGAGGTATTTGCCGAGGCGCGTGGTCTCGAAAACCTGACCGGCCTGCGGGCCGAGAAGAAACAAGTGTCCGTCGCGCGGGCGGACGGCGAGGTCGCCGCCACCGGAGGGCAGGCCGGCGATTGCGAATTCACGTTTGATCGCGCGGGCCGGGCGGTCAACGACGCGGATGAGGTTGCCGGGGTGCAGGCGCAGGAAAAAATGATCGGTGAACGGGTCGTAGGTGAAGCCGCTGACCTGCTCGTCGGTCTCAAGAAAACTGGGCACCTCGGCGGTGCGGCTGTCGCCGGTGTCGAGGACGGGGCGCTCCTCGCCGCCGGTGATGGCATAGAGATGGAGCGGCCCGCGGGTGGCGCAGCCGGCTCCGCCGCAGGCGAGTGCGGCCAGCGCCAGGCCGAGTTTTCGCGTTGTCATCGCCGTGGTCCGGCGCGTGAGTCGGGGCATGAAAGTCGCATTTATCAGTGGCACGAGCATCGTAAATTCCACGCTGTTTGCGGAGTGGGAAGCCAGGAAGATCGAGACGAAGTTCGGCTCCGTCACGTATAAAACGCGCGGAGACCACGTGTTGATCAACCGGCATGGCTATGCGGTGCCGCTGCCCCCGCACTCGATCAACTACCGGGCCAACCTTGCGGCGCTCGCCGGGCTTGGGTTTGAGAATGTGGTGTCGCTCAACTCCGTCGGTTCGCTGAAGAAGGATCTGCCGCCGGGGACGTTTGTCTCGTGCAGCGACTACGTGGGCCTGCAGCAGGGGCCCGCGACGTTTTTCGACACAGAGCTCAAGGGGGGCGCGCCCGGGATTGCCAACAATCTGATTCCGATGCTCGTGGCGGAGCTCGCGCCGGAGTTCATGATTCAGACGGGAAAGATCTACGTGCAAATGCGGGGCCCGCGTTTCGAGACCAAGGCGGAGATTTTCATCGTGAAGGACTGGGGCGACGTCATCGGCATGACGGCGGCGCACGAGGCCGATCTGTGCACCGAGACGGGTCTGCGGTACAACAGCCTGGCGCTGGTGGATAATTATGCGAACGGGCTCGAGGGCACCGAGATCGATTTCGGGCGATTCAAGGATCTCGTGAAGAGCAATCAGGCGCGGGTGAACCGGCTGTTTGCGCGGATGCTGGAGATCCTGGCCTGACCGATTATTGGCGGGAAATTGGATCCTCAGGGGGATCGGATCCGGGAGCTCGCCAAGCCGTCTCCATGCAGTCGAGGTGCGTTATACCTCTGAAAACGAAACCACTGGTGTGCCGACCGCAAAGTAGCGTGACAAGTAGCGGCGAGCGCCAGCGAGTGGAGCGCGCCGGTGGTCCACTCGCTGGCGCTCGCAGCTACACGTCACGAAAGTTATTGGTCGCGCCACTAGCCCGGACATTTCACCCTCTGCTCGCGAGCGGAGTCACACGGTGTTCGAGATTTTCTTCTGCGTGCGCGGTCCTCAGGGATGTCCGGGCTAAGTTTTCCTCCCCGGCCTGTTGCCCCGACTCACAGCGGTTTTTTCAGCGACAGGCGGAAGTCGCGGAGGCGGGGGTTGCCGCGGGAGCTGTAGTTGTATTGCGAGTAATAATCGTAGGGCGGCACTTTCTTCAGGACGTTGTCGATGCCGAACTGGACCTCAACGCCGGGCAGCGCGCGATCGAGCCAGGACGGTGACGCGACGCGGCCGCGTTCGGGGAAGCGGTAGCCGACCAGAAGATCCGAGTAGATTTGTGCGGCGACGAACTCGCCGCCCTGCGGGATGACATTGACGGAAAGCGCGGAGATGGGTGGGCCGGGCACGCGGTAGCGGCAGTAGTAGCGCGTGGACCACCGTGCGGTCCAGCGCTGATAGTCCCAGGTGAGGCTGGTGTTGCCCATGAATTTTAGCGGGTAGCCGCTGACGTTGCTGTATTCAATCATCGGCTGCGAGAGGGAGGTCTTGCGCTTGTAGTGGTTGCCGAAGGTGGCGCGCGACGAAAGCAGGATCGTGCCGCGGCGTGCGGTGGGCACGCGGTAAGCAGCGTTGACGTCGAAGGTCTCGACGTAGGCCTTCAACAGATTCAGCGGGCTGATGTTGACGAACTCGATTACCCCGGCGCTGAACGGATCGCCGGCGACGGGGTCGGCGCGGTCGATGCGCTCGGGGTATTGCGACTCGAAATCGACGAGCTGCTGCGTGGAGAGCGTGCCGATGTTGTCCTGCGTGCGGGTGAAGTTGTAGTCCACGGAAATGCGCAGGCCCTTGAGCAGGCCGGATTCGGGCTGGACGACGAGCCCGGTGGTCGTCGTCTCCGACGACTCGGGGGTGAGGTCGGGATTGCCGCCTGCGGTCGTGAAGACGGGCGTGCGGGCGCCACCCCGCTTGGGATCGACAATATTGACGGGGGCGACGGAGGGCGTGGGGTCGAGGACGAGTTGGGTGTAGCGCGGCGGCGTGAAGCCGCGGCCGACGCTCGCGCGACGCTGCAGCCAATTGATCGGTTTGTAGGAGACGCCGGCGGTGGGTTTGGTGGTGAGGTAGTTTGCGCGGTTGCTGCGAATGGTGGGTTTTACCGCGGGGGCGGGCAGCACCGTGACCGTGGCGGTGCCGGTGCGCACCTCGTAATCCTCGGTGCGGGCCGCCATTTGGAAGCTGAGCTGGCGGACGAGCGGGAGTTTGTTCGCGTCGCCGACCAGGGGAACCTGCGTTTCGAGAAACAGGCTCTGCGTGATCTGGCTCTTGCCGAGGCCCTGCACCTGCGTATTGCGGTTCGGGTAATTGTCGAAAGTCACGTAACGCATCGAATCCTTCTGGCCCTGCCGGAGGCGTTCGAGGCCGATGCTCACGCGCGGGGCGCCGGCGGGCAGCCGCCACACGGGGCCGGACGCGCGGAGCGCGACGCTGTTGGAGCCGCCCTTGCCCGTGTAGCTGTAGACCCCCTGGTAGCGCGAGAGGTCGTACGGGTGGAGCGTAGTGTCGAGAAACGGATTGAGGCGGCCGGCGTTGAGGTCGGCGGTGATGTCGGCGGTGGCCAGGGTGGTGGCGGAGTGGCGCGAGTAAAACGCGTTGCTCGTGTTGTTCCACGTGTAATCGCCCTGCACCCGCCAACTGTGCGGGAGTTTTTGCACAAAACCGATCGTGAGGGCGCGCGTTACATTGGCGCTCCATTGCGGCCACTCCCCGGGGATGGGGGCCCAGACATTGACGGCGGTGGTGAACGGATTGCTCGGCGCGGCGGCGGCGACGGCCTGGGTCTGGAAGGTGTTCGCGTTGCGCGTTTGACCGGTGCCCGTGAGCATGAAATCGAGGTTCACCTCGAGGTTCTTGTTCATCTCGCGGCGGACGTTGACCCCGAGGCTTTTCGAGCGCTGGCCCTGGCCCAGTTCCGCCATCGAGCCGCCGAGAAATTGGCGGCTGTAGGCGCCGCGGTTCTGGTTGTATTGGCCGGCGTTGGCGCGGAAACCGGCGGCCAGCTCGGTGAACGGCGTGGTCGGGCTCGTGCCGAAGGGAATAAACGTGACGGGCGAACCGACCGAGCCGCCGCCGTTCTTGAGGATGAGATTCGAGGTCGCGGTGGCGTTGCGGATGTTGGGCGTGGACCCGACGGGCAGCACGGCCGAGGCGATGACGCCGGTGTTTTGGAAAATCCGTTTCTCGTAACGGTTCATGAACGGCCGGTCCTGGTGCATGAGGAGTTTCTGATCCGAGTAACTGGTGGTCAGGGTGACCCGCGTGCGGCCGCGCTCGAGCGCGAAGCCGTAGCTGGCGTCGAAGCGGCGGACGGGGGCGTCGGTGTCATCGGGATTCTGATAGGTGCCGCGCACCTGGCCGCCGGTATAGTTGCGCTTGAGGATCACGTTGATGACGCCGCCGACGGCGTTGCCGCCGTAGATGGCGCCGGCGCTGGCGGGGAGCACCTCGATGCGATCAACCGCGCCCATGGGGAGCGCGTTGAGGTTGGCCTGGGAGCCGCCGCCGTTCATGGAGAGATTGCCGGCCGGGGCGCGGCGTCCGTTGATGAGGATGAGCGTCTGCCCGTCGCCGAGGCCGCGGAGATTGACGCTGCTGGGGTTGCCCCCGATGAACATGTTCTGGCTCTCGCTCGCGGCGGAGGTGTCCATCGTCATGTTCTGCCGGAGGAAATCCTCGATGTTGGTCGCGCCCGAAAACTCGATCTCCTTCGCGTCGTAGAAATAGTAGGGCTGCACGTCGTCGACCGTGCGCGGAAGGTCGACGTTGGCGCCGGAAAACGGCGCGAGCTTGTCGTCGGTGACGAAATATTTCTGGAGCTCGGTGACGTTTTTTTCGGCACTCGCGCTGGTGGCGGTGGTGGTGCTGGCGGGGGCGGGGTTGGCGGCTTGGGCGCGGGCGGCGGCCGGGGCTGCGAGCAGGATCGTGAGGGTGAAAAGGGCCGCGGTGGCGGTCGGGCGACGGGTGCGCGCAAATACGCAATGGGTGGAGGGAGAGCGCATGGGAATGGTGGGACGCGGTCGGCAGCACGGCAGGTTGCGGGCCGCGCGATGGTTGGATTGGCTGGGTGCCAGCGTCGGTGAAACGCGCCTGGGCGTCACGCCCTAAAGAACTCAACGGAGCTCCGTCGTGGAAGGGGCGGCCCGCCCGGTTCGCTGTCTGCCGGGCCCGACTGACCGGCTTCGAAAGGATGCCGAAAGAGCGGAGGGTGCAGCGCACCACTTTCTAGACCTCGTCGGGCAGGGTTACCATCACCGTCAACTCATGCGAAGTCTAAGCGGTGTGACCGCTCGTTCCCAGATCACCCAAGCGGGGCGGGGTGTCGCGAGCGAACGCCGTCGGTCCGTCGTGCGGATGGGTTTACGGCATAGAGCCGCCATTGCAGCAGCCACCCGGGAAACTGGCAGGCGGAACGGGTCAGGGGCGCGAACCACGTCCAGTCCCCTTCGGCGCAATAGTAGCCGGGCCATTTTTCAACCGGGTTGCTCAGCTCCGTCTGGCGCCGTTGTTGGAAGATGTAGAGGAAGGGAGGGAGGTGGTCTTCACCCGGATGCAGGTGGCGGTTGTAATAGTTGCGTTCCCACTGCAGACCGGCGCGCTGCAGGCTGAGGTCCAGGCAGTCTTTGAACCGGTCCACCACGGCCGGCATGTCGGCTGGTTCGCGCAGGGTCACGAGGAGATGGATTTGTTGCGGCAGTACAATGGCGGTCCGGACCTGCCAATGGCGTTCGAGCGTGAGAAGGTGCGTGGCGGCGTGGAATTCGGAGTTGAATCGCGGCGTGGCGAGACCCGGCTCCCGGCGGTTGATGCAAAGCGTGAGAAAATGATCCTCGTGAGGCGTCGACCAGCGGGAAGGGCGCAGGAACTCGGGTTCGCGGATGGGAATGATGGTCACGCCTCAATCCGATCGGCGGAATTCGGCGAGCCACAATCAAGCGCTATACCCAAATTAGGGGGTAGACTGGCTGGGGCGGAATCTTTTCTCGCGGCAGGTTGGGACGGTGGAGCGCGGCTGCAGTCACGACGGTCAGCCCGTGCTGGGCCCGGGGTGTCTCAACGGTGCCGCCGCGGGCTGGCCCGACCGTCCACCGTTCGGATCGAGGGCGGAGGCAAACGGAAGATCCGGTTTGCGCCTCCGGAGCCGCGGAGTAACGTTTCCGCCCATGAGTGATTTTGTCGCTGCTCCGCGGATGAACGAAGCCAGGGAACTGTTGGGCCGGCTCCGGACCAACATGAGGGTGACGATCCGGGGCAAGGACGACGTCATCGACCAGGTGCTGGTGTGCCTCGTCGCGGGGGGACACCTGCTGATCGAGGATTTGCCGGGCGTCGGCAAGACCACGCTGGCCTACTCGCTGGCGCGGTCGATGGACTGCGCGTTTTCGCGCATCCAGTTTACCAGCGATCTGCTCCCGAGCGATGTGACGGGGGTGGCGATTTACGACGATACAGTGAAGGAGTTCGTGTTCAAGAAGGGCCCGGTGTTCGCGAACATTGTCCTGGCGGACGAGATCAACCGCGCCACGCCCAAGACGCAGTCGGCGCTGCTGGAGGTGATGGATCGCGCCCGGGTGACGATCGATGGCGAGGCCCACGCGGTCGGGTCACCGTTCATGGTTTTCGCCACCCAGAACCCGGTGGATTACGAAGGGACGTTTCCGCTCCCGGAGAGCCAGATGGACCGGTTCCTGATGCGGCTGCGGATGGGCTATCCGGAGGCGGACGACGAACGGGAAATCCTCCGGACCGCCCGCGGGGGGTACGACGGGATCGCGCTCAACCCGGTGGTGACGCGCAAGGAAATCCTCGCCCTGCAGGCGCTGGTGCCGGCGATTTTCGTGGAGGAGAGCGTGCTCGATTTCATCCTTAAAATCGTGGCGGCGACGCGCACCGAATCCGAGTTTCGCAGCGGCGTGAGTGTGCGGGGCGGCGTGGCGCTGCGCCTGGCGGCACAGGCGCGGGCGCTGGCCCAGGGCCGCGATTTTGTGCTGCCCGAGGATGTCGCCGAGTTCGTCGCGCCGATTTTCGCGCACCGGCTGGCGCTCGCGCGCCGGACCAGCGATGCGCTGGAGGAGCGGCGGGCGGTCTCGGCGGCGTTGAAGCGGATCGTGGCCTCGATTCCGGCCCCGGCCTGAGGTTGGGGAAAAGCACAACGCACAACGCACAACGCCCGATGTGGGGAGGGATCGAACTTAACTTCAGATGTCAGCCCAGAAGTGGGCGGCGTGCCCTCACGCCGCAGGCGGTCGCGTTTACGGCCGACAGATTGCGGGGTGCTCCGTTGGCCAGCAGCGCGGCTCCAAGAAAACGGCGCTCACTTTTGAAGTCATGCCCAGTTTGGAGTTAAGCGTTGAGCGTTCCGCGTTGAGTGTTCCGCGCGAGAGCGCGGCGGAATGGTCCGGCCCGGGCGGATCGGCCCGGCGGCGGCCGTTTACCTGGAGCGCGTTGCTGTGGTCGATGGTGTATCCGCAGCGCGGGCACAGAATCCTGCCGACGATTCCGGGCGTGGTCCTGATTGGGCTGTCGTTCGGCATCGGGACGGCGGCCTACAATTCCTCGAGCAACATCCTGTTCATCACGCTTTCGCTGCTGCTGACCTGTCTGATTCTGAGCGGCGTGCTGTCGTGGTTCAACTTGCGCGGCGTGCGCTGGCGGCTGCAGCTGGCGCCGCCGTTGCGGGCGGGTCACGACACGGTGGTCGCGTTGGAGCTGCGCAACGGGAAGCGGTTTCTCCCGACCTACGGGCTGTGGTTCGAATTCTCCGCCCGGCCGGTCGCGGCGGCGACGGGGCAGCGGGCCGAGTCGACCTTCAATGCCAAGGGCATCGACGTCCGGGCGGCGCTGGCCCAGGCTGAAGCGGGGGAGAGCCACGGGCGGGCGGCGCTGGCGGGCCGGCTGGACCCCGGGGGGGAAAGCCGGGTCGAGTGGATGCTCAAGCCGGAGCGGCGCGGCCGGTTGCGCGTCGAGCTGGCGAGTGTCGGTTCGCTGTTTCCTTTCGGCTTCTTGCGGAAAGATATGGGGACGGAGTTGGTCGCCGACACGATCGTGTGGCCGGCGCCGGTCGCCTATCGGCGGGAGGCGACCGGCGCGGCGCGGCGGGTGACGGGAGGAGAGCGGGTGGCGCGCGCCGGTACCGGTGGTGACCTGCTGGCACTGCGCCGTTACAGCGCGGGCGATTCGCACCGGTTGATTCACTGGAAGGCGAGCGCGCGGATGCGGACGCTGCTGGTGCGCCAATTTTCGGCCGAGAGTGCCGAAGGATTTTCGATCTGGCTGCGCACCGAGGAGGGGGTGTGGTCGCGGCCGGAGCAGTTCGAGTTGCTGGTTGGCCTGGTGACGACGTTGGCGGAAGATCTGTTTCGGGGCGGTCAGCTGCGGGATGTGGCGGTCGATGCGGAGCCGCCGATGCGGGTGCACCGGGTGCACGATCTGGAGCTGCTCTTGGACAAGCTGGCGGTGCTGCGCCCGGCGGCGCAGGCCGAGCGCCGGGCCGGCGAGGTGACGGTGGCGCAACAAAACGTGATGACCTTTGCTCCCGAAGGAATGCGCGGAGTCGCGGCCTATGTCGACGGCCAGAAGGTGGCCACGGTATGAACTCTTCGCTGCGCCGCCGCCCGCAACTCACCCTGGATGAGTTGCACCAGCTGAGATGGCTGCTCGGGGGAGTCCTCAGCCTGATCGGCGTGGGCACGGTCTTCTACATGGACATCGACGCGTGGGTGCTGCTCGCGCTGACCTTCGTGGCGGCGGTGGCGACCGTCGCCCGGCCCACGTTGCCGGGGCGCGTGCCGCCGATCGTGCACACGCTGGCCTTCCCGGTGATCGTGGCGTTTTTCGCGATTGACCTCTGGCTGAACACGGAGGTCCTGCCCGCGATGGTGCGCCTCGACATCCTGCTCCTCATCTACCGGAACATCAGCTACCGGCAGCGTCGCGACGATCTGCAGATCATCGTGCTCGGTTTGTTTCTCATCATCGTGGCGGGCGTGCTGACGGTGTCGCTCACGTTTGCCGCGCAGATACTCGTCTACACCGCGGGCGCGCTGGCGCTGTTGTTGGTGCTGACGCTCACGGACGCGGCCCAGGGCGGCCCACGCCCCCCGCCGCAGCCGATTCGTGAACCGCCGGCCTGGGCGCTGCACACGAACTGGGCGCAGCTTTTCCGCCGCCTCCGTGACGTGACGGACTGGCGGATCGTCGGCCTGGGCGCCGCGCTCTTTTCGGGGGTGGTCGGGGTGTCGGCGCTGCTGTTTCTGGCGATCCCGCGTTTTCAACTCGAAAACAGCATGTTTCTCGATCGTTTCATCACGAAGAAGGCGAGGTCGGGTTTCAGCGACGTGATCCGGCTGGGCGACGTTTCGGAAATCCAGCTCGACAACGCGATCGCGCTCAGTGTCGACGTGTCGGATCAAGCGCAGATTCCGGCGACGCCCTACTGGCGGATGCTGGTGCTCGACGATTACAGCAATGGCACCTTCAAGCTCTCGGGCGCCCTGCGCGGGCAGGAGTTTGGGGCGGAACGCACGAATTCTTTTCAGGCCGGCCATGCCAGGCCCAGGTTGGGGGAGCGGGTGCTGTGGACGTTTTATCTCGAGTCGGGGGTAAGCCGTTATCTGCCGCTGTTGGGGCAGTTCGAGATGCTGCGGTTTCGCGAGTCGCAGAATTTCCGGCACGCGCCGCAGCTGGCGCTGATGGCGTTGCGGGAGGAGCCGGTGTCGATGACGGCGTATCGTGTCTATGGATTCGAGATGGAGCCGTCGCTCGCCGATCCGGCGTTTGCGGAGCGCTGGCGCCAGCGCGAGCAGCCGGGGCCGCGCCGCGGGGCGCTGCAACTGCGGTTGCCGCCGGGCGACAGCGACCTGGGTATCCTGCGGCGCACGGTGGAGGGCATCACGGCGGGTGCGACGCTGCCGGCGCCGGAATTTGCGCGGCGGGCCGGCGACTGGCTCCGGCAGCAGCACAACTACACCCTGTCGCCCAACCTGCCGGGGGGGGACGGCGATCCGCTCGTGCGCTGGCTCGCCTCGCGGGAGGCGGGGCATTGCGAGTTGTTCGCGGGGTCCCTGGTGCTGCTGGCGCGCGCGGCCGGATTTCCGGCGCGGGTCGTCACCGGCTTTCGCGGCGGCAGCTGGAACGCGTTCTCAAACAACTTCACGATTCGCAACTCCGAGGCGCATGCGTGGACGGAAATTTTCGATGAGGCGGCCGGAGCGTGGTGGCGCACGGACGCGTTGGTGGCGACGGCGGCCGTCCAGGGGCAGGAGGTGCGCGGGGAGGCGGCGATGGCGTCGCGGCTCGACCGGAGCTGGACGGCGCGGCTGGATAGTCTGCGGGTGTTTTGGTACCGGCGGATCGTGAGCTTTGACCAGCGCTCGCAGGCTGAGACCCTGAAGGCGGTGAAGGAAGCGACGCAGAACACGGGCAAACGTCTGCGCGCGATCCTAGAGCAGGGCGTGTGGGACTTGAAGGCCTGGGTGACGGCGCCGTGGGATGGGCGGCGGGCGGCGCGCGTGCTGGGTTTCGTGGCGTTGCTGTGCGCGCTGGTCTGGTTCTGGCGGGAGCACGGCCGGAGGTGGTGGCGGGGATGGCCGCGACGACGCGGCCGGGATCGCGATGAGCCGGTGCGCCGCGAGGCCGGCCGCTGGCTGCACCGGCTCGGAGAGTGCCGCCGGCCGGAAGACGAGTTCGGCGGCGTGAGGGAGGAGCTGCAGCGGGTGCGTTTTGGCGCGCGTGCGACCTGGCAGCCGCCGGAGAAACTTTTCCGCCGCGCGCGGCAGGCGATTCGCGCGGCCCGGCGGCGCGAGCGACCGACTGATAGGAAGCCGACTTAGAGGAAGCGGGATTCTATCTGACACCGGCCGACCGATCGCGGTGAACTCCGCGGAGTCGGAGGCGGATTTCGTCACTTAATCTCAAAACATTCCCAGCTCGCGAATCATTGCCCGAAGTTCCAGCCGGCGTTCGTGATTCAGTTCGAGCAGCCAAACCGTGGACCGGCCCAAAGCGCTTTGGCCGACGATGTGGACTCCCTTCAGGGTGAAATAATCTTCCCAACGATCGAGCCGGGGATTGAACAGTCGTGTCAACTCGCCCGTGTCCGGATCTTCGGCAGCCAGATGGGTGCCTTTGCGTTCATTACAACGCGCACAAGCCCAAGCCAGATTCGCGGGCTCGTCCGTTCCACCATGGCGACGCGGCCGGATATGTTCACAGTGAAAACGAATCAACTGCGGCGCTAAATCCGGCAAACGGCAGTATTCACATCGTCGGTCTGCCCGTTCGCTAACAAATTGCCGAAGCGCCGGATTCACTCGGCCGGGATCGGGAGACCCAGCCGCCGGCGGGCGCGCAATTGCACCAAGGCCAGAAACTCCGAAGTCTCGATATAGCCGCGATACTCGCCACGCTCCTCTTCGGTCAACAACCCCTCATTGGCCTTCGTCGCTAATTCATCCACCTGTGCGAGGATCTCCGGATCCAAGCGCACCCCGGCCAGAGCGTCGAGCGTCGGGTGGTCGAAACAACTCGCAGCTTTATTCAAGACATGCTCGGAGAGTTTCATGGTTGATGGCCCGCTCATAACGGAACTTTACCCAAGCCCGTTCCATTGGCGAGGCGAATTCTCCTGTGGCCCCCTCCTACCAGCGCGTATTCACGAAGGGAAAGTACGCGAGACGATGTCGGAGACGGCCCGGCGATCGGGGGCCGGAGGGGGTCATGTCGCGAATCGCGAATTGTCGCGAGTGCCCGGTCTCTCATTCGCGTTTCGCGACATGACCCCGCAGATCCCCTCGGCGCTGCCATCTACACGGCGCGCGGCTGCGCGGCGTGTCACGACGGTCCGCGCAAACTCGAACCGCCGCTGTCGGGCATCGACCGGCGTTTTCCGCGCGACGATCTCTTTGCCCTTCCTTGCCGGAGCAGCCGGAAGATTCTTCAGGATGTGCGCGTGCCCCTGTCCGGGAAAATCTTCCTGCCCTGAAATCTTCCTACCCCAAGGTCCGGAAGAATGGCCTGGCCAGGGTCTGACGAAAATTCTTTGTTCGGTTTTGTCGCCGGCTCCGACTATGGTCTGAAACGCCATGATCGCCCCATCTTCGCGCCATGCTTCCTCCGTCGCCCACCGGGCTGCGGTGGACGCGACGTCGGGCTCCGTGGCTGCGGTTGATGACCGGGAGCTGCTGCGCCGTTACGCCGGGGAGGAATCCGAGCCGGCGTTTGCGGAGCTCGTGCACCGGCACCTCGATCTCGTGTATTCCGCGGCCCTGCGACGGCTCGGCGGCGACGCGCACGCGGCGGCGGACGTGGCGCAGCAGGTTTTCGCCGCGCTCGCACGGCAGGCGACGGCGCTCACCCGTTGCGCGGTGTTGCCCGGCTGGCTCTACGCCACCACGCGGAACATGGCGGTCGATGTCGTCCGCACCGAACAGTGCCGCCGCGCCCGCGAACTGGAGGCCCATACCATGCACGAACTGAACTCGCCGCCTCCGCCCGATGCGGCGTGGGAACACTTGCGATCTCTGCTCGACGCGGCGATGGACGAACTCAGCGACCGCGATCGCGAGGTCGTGCTGCTGCGCTTCTTTGCGCGGCGGCCGTTCGGGGAAATCGGAGCCGCGCTCAACCTCAGCGAGGACGCCGCGCGGATGCGCGTGGAGCGCGCGCTCGACAAGCTGCACGCGTTGCTGGCGAAACGCGGCGTGACGTCGACCGCCTCGGCGCTGGGCGTGGCGCTGGCCAGCCAGGCCGCGGCCACGGCGCCGGCCGGCCTGGCGGCGAGCATCGCGGGCTCGGCCGTGGGTGGAGCCGCGGTGGCGGGCGCTGGGGCGATGGCCGCGCTGATTGCTTTTATGACGGCCTCCAAACTTACCGTGTCGGTCGCCGTCGCGGGTGCGCTCGCGACGGGCTTCGCCGTTTATCAATCCAGTCAGGCCAGCACGGCCGCGACGGAACTGGCGCAGGTGCGTGGCGACCGCGCGGCGTTGGCGGCGCGCCTCGCCGAATTGGAAACGAGCGTGACGGTTGCGGAGAAGGAGCTGGCGGATCGGGAAGCCGCCCTTGAACGAGCGAGACTCGACCGGGCGAGTGAGCTCGCGGCCGCGGCGCGGCGGGCGGCGGCGGCCGAGGAAAAGACGCAACGGGACAGGGCGCTCCAGCAGTTTTTGAACAATGATCCGGAATTGAAGAAACTCCGCTTTGAGGCCAACCGGGCCTCAATCCTGGCCGGGAACCCGCGCAGAGAGGTTTCGCCGGAACAGCGTGAGCAAGGCGCGACCCGGTATGCTCAGACCAAAGAAATTCAAGCGGCGGCAAAGGCCGTCGGCATTGAATCGGCGCCCCCTGCGAGTTACGACAACTGGCAGGCGGGTCAGGTCGTGAAAGATCTCAGCATCGGACTCTTTCATGCGGACAGTTCCTTTTCGGAGCAGCAGGCGAACCAGCTCCAAAGCATTCTATCGACGGCCCGGATCTCAATGGACCAAAGCCTCAGCCGCGATGCGCGCTTCGACTGGGATCGAGTTTTGAAGGCGGCCGAACCGATTCTGTCGCCGGCGCAGTTGCAAGGACTGCGCAGCATGGCCGCAAACGGACGCAATGAGGTGATGCTCGCCACGCTCGTTCGGGAAGCTGCGGCCGCGGTCAAGAAATGAAAATGAAAGCGAAAACACTGATCGTGGTATCCGCGGTATTGGCGGTGATGGTCGCATTTGCCGTTCGCGCCACGCGTCAGGCGCGTGACGCCAGGGAAGCGCTCACCGCGCTCGCGCCGCAGCCCGATCGGCTGCGCAAAAAGGCCGACCAAATGAACGCGCGTCTGCAGACCGCTCGCGAGGCTCTGCGCATTTTGGAATCGACGTCGGCCGGCGCGGCAGCGGAATCCCCGACTGGGTCACAGGCGAAAGGAGCAGTCGCCGGAAAGAGCGCTTCGGGTTCGGCTGCGGCTCCGGCCCAGCGGCCGAATCCGTTGACGCTGGTCGCGAACGACCCGGCCAAGATGGCGGAGTACTCGAGAAATTTCCGCGCGGGTCTCGATCTGCGTTGGGGAGGCATGTTCAAGGCGATTGGCATGTCGCCGGTGCAGATCGAGAAATTCAAGGACGTGGAGCTTTGGCTCCAGGAATCGAGAGTAGATTTGCAGGCGGCGATCGCCGCGCAGGGCCTCGACTCGAACAGCGTCGAAGCCCAGAAGCTGTGGACGGATTACAACAATTTGCGCACAACAAAGAAGGTCGAAGCGCTGGGTGATCTGGCGGATCGATATTTCGAATATTTCGGCACGCAGAGTGTGCGCAATTATTCGCAGGAATTGGCGTGGACCGGCATCTTTACGGGCGAGAGCATCAGCTCCGCCCAGGTCGAGCGGACGGCGGATGTTCTCATTGCCAACACCAAGCGAATGTTAACGGGACCCGGAGCCAAGTGGGTGGACTTGCCGACGCTCGATTGGACCGCGGCCAGCCAGCAGTTGAAGGGCGTGTTGTCGCCGGCGCAGATCGAGACGCTTGGACGGTTCGTCGAGAAGGACAAGGCCCAGGCTCGGGTCAACCAGCAGACCAGACGGCTGACTGCGCAGTTCAACGCCCGGGTGCCGCGTCCTTGAGCATGCGCGACTCGCTTCGCTGCGTTGCAGACGACTGCCGGAGGAGCCCGTCGTGGCACGATAAACTTCAGATTCCTCGCCAAACTCCCAAATGTCCCGGGTGAAAATCAAGACCATGGAAACCAAACTCGCAGCCGCTGGGCTGCACATCATAATCGCACTGTTCCTGACGCCCGTCGCACTGGCCCAGGCGCCGATCAAATTCCGTTCATCGAATCCCGTGGTTTTGAAAGACGCGCGCTTCGAGTCCGTCGCCGTCGAGGTCGTCTCCGAGCCGGAGAAATCGATTGGTTATGCCACGATCAAAGTCGGAGATTACGTTTCACCGAGCAACTACACGATGATGGCCAACCGCGACACGCTCGTGACCGGGGCAAAACGGGACTACCAAGTCATCGCTGGCGGCCTGAAGGTCGATGCCACGCCCTATTCGGATCGAACGATTCGCTTGAAGCAGATTCCCGCCGCTTTGGTGGGCCTGCCGCTGCTGCAAACCAAGATGGGGAACAAAGCGATCGCCGATGCCCGCTTCTCGATCCGCGTGGCGACCAAGGAGGAGTGCTCGGTCTTTCTCGCCGTCGACGAGCGGGCCGTGGAGTTCTACGGTAAAGCCGGCCTGCCGGGCTGGATGGCTGGTTTTTCGCCGACGGATCTCCGACTGGTCACCGACGACGCGATTATGAAAGCGTCGGACCGGGGCTATCGGGTCTTTGTCAAAAAGTCGGGCGCGGGAGAAGTCGAATTCGGCGCGGCCTGCGGCGATGTCAACCTTACCGCCATGTACTTCGCCTTCTTTGCAAACGCCGCCGGGTCGAAATGAACGGCTAACCTGGGGCAAAGGAATGGGGGCAAGGGAATGAATCAGGAAACACTGATTCCTTTGATAGGAAGCCGGATTTTTCTGGAGTCGGGTTCGGGAGGAGTTCCACGGTGAAAACGAAGCAGCTCCACCTCGACGGCGTGGACTTCCCTACAGGGTCGGCCGGATCGTGGCGCCGGACGTAGGTCCGGAAAGTTTCCGGGCCGGCCGGGTCAGCCGGTTTTGAACCGGAACGGAATCGGCACCGGGGCCGATTTCTTGTCGAGCCACGCTTTGAGTATCGCGTGCGCCACCGGGCTGGCGTAACGGCCGCCGCCCGTCTCCTCTCCCGGGGTGTCCCCTTCGATTGCGACCGCGAGGGCAATCTGCGGATTCTCCACCGGGGCAAAGGCGATCAGCCAGGCGAAGTTGATCATACCCTTGGGATCCTGCTTTTGCGCCGTGCCGGTTTTCGCGGCGATCCGCAAACCGGGCAAAGGCGCGAGGAGGAGATGATCCTGGAAAATCCGCGCGGTGCCGTAGGGGCGCTGCGTGACCTGTTCCATGCCCCGCATCAGGGCGGCCCGCTGCGCGGGCGTAAGACCGATCGACTCGGTGCGCTGGCGCGGGCGGCTGGGATCGTGGAGGATGGTGGGCTGCGTCCAGACTTCGTTGCGCGCGACCGAAGCGGCGAAGCACGCCATCTGCAGCGGCGTGACGTCGACGAAACCCTGCCCGATGGCCAGCTGGGCGGTGTCGCCTCCGACCCAGCCCGCGTGGACGACCCGGCGCTTCCAGTCGGGATCGGGGATGATCATCCGCCTGGTCTCGTCG
The DNA here is from genome assembly GCA_005792355.1 of Opitutaceae bacterium. GTDB lineage: Bacteria > Verrucomicrobiota > Verrucomicrobiia > Opitutales > Opitutaceae > ER46. Next base: position 8,031 of record SXSC01000371.1, on the reverse strand, counting down.
GGCAGGTCGATCCCGGTGGGTCGATCCAGGTGAAATCGGCGCGCCTCGTTGGCCATCACCTCCGCGCCCATGGCCATGCCGTGCTGGTAGAAAAAGACGTTGCAGCTTTTCGTGATGGCCATCACGAGGTCGATTTCCCCGTGGGCATGGCCGTCGTGGCAGGCGAAGGCCTTGTTGCCGACCCGGAAGAATCCCGGGCAGCTGCCGGTGCTTTCCGGCGTGAGGGCGCCCGCGCGGAGGCCGGCGATGGTCGTGAGAATCTTGAAGGCTGACCCTGGTTTGTAGACTCCCTGGACGGCGCGTTTGAACCAGGCGCCGCGGGTGGTGATGTCGGCGGCGGTGGCGCTGGGCAGCCGGGGCGCAAACGATTTCAGATCGTAGTCGGGTTTGCTGGCGAGGACCAGCACCTCGCCGGTGTTGACGTCGAGGGCCACGGCGGCGCCAGCCATCTCGGTTTCGGCCAGCCGGTGCTCCGCGGCGAGCTGGAGATCGATGTCGAGGGAGAGGCTGAGATTTTTTCCCTGCTTGGGGAACACCTGCGCCAGGGGCGGGTTGATGCGGTTGCCCGCTGGATCGACGCGGAAGATGGCGCCGCCCGCCTCGCCCTGGAGCAGTTCGTCGAAGCGTTTTTCCACTCCATCGCGGCCCATCGTGCCCTTGATCTTGAAGGTCTTGAGGTCGTCGCCGGGCAGATCCTCCAGGTCCACCAACTCGGTCGATCCGACGTATCCGAGAGTGTGTGACGCGGCGGAACCATACGGATAGTGGCGGGTGCTGGAAGTGTACACCTGCGCGGGCGAGTTGACGGGGAGGCGCTCGAGGAGGCGGGCGTATTCCGTCGGCGCGAGATCGTCGACGAGGGTGTACGGCAGCAGCAGCTCCCGGGCAAAATGCCGCTCGAGGTCCTGGGCGTCGACCTGCTCGGAGCGCCCGAGGATCAGGTTGATTTGGCCCAGATAGCGCTGCACCACCGTGGCCCGCGCGATTTGGACGAGTTGCGTCACGCTCGGCAGTTCGGCGGTCTCGATGTCGTCCAGCTGGCGGTAGTTCTTCCGGATGCGGATCTGCTCGGTGCGAATCTCGGGGCGGATGGTGTCGAGCAGGAGGCGCACGGAGAAGCGGGGGCGGTTGCCGACCAGCATCCGTTGCTGGCGGTCGTAGATGTTGCCCCTTGGTCCCGGGTAGACGATCCGCCGCTGGTTTTGCACGCGCTCGGCGTTGGCGTGTTCGCCGAGCTTGGCGAGTTGCTGATAGGCGAGACCGCCGGCGAGGGTGAGCAGCAGGGCCGCCAATCCAAAATAGAAAAACACGATCCGCGGATCGTAGCCCCGGTGCCGGTCGACGGGGTAGCCGGTACGGTCGGAAGGGTGCGCGACGGGTGTGGCCATGGGGCTCAGCTCTGCCGGCGAGCGTGGAGCGCGGCCAGCGTGTCGACCAACGCAAGGGCGCGGGCCTGCAAGGCGAAGAACCAGGGGGTGACGAAGGCGAGCAGCACCTGCGAACAGGCGAGGTCGGCGATCAGGCGCGGCCAGACGGCGGCCGGAGCGGGCGAGCGGTGGATTTGCACAAACGACAGCGCGAGAAACAGGGCGAAGTTCGCAAACAGGGCGACGATGATGGTGGCGATATTGTCCTCCCGGGGCACGCGATCGCGGAGATGAAAAATGATGAGATGGGCGGCGGCAAACAGCAGCAGGTGCGTGCCGAAGCTGACCGGGGCGTTGGCGTCGCCGAGCAGCCCGCCGAACAGCGAAACGGCCAGCCCGGCCCGCAGCGGCTGGGTCAGGGCCGAGAAGCCCACAAAGAGAGCGCCGGCAAACACGTGGACATGCAGGCCGGAGAGGGCGTGGTTCAACTCCGCGACGATCGCCCAGAGGAGCACGAGCGTGACCGGAAGTACGAGGAGGCGGCGCATCGAGCACTAAGATTAATCCGGATCGCTCGGGTCTGCCACGATTGCGGAAATCCTGCAAGCGGGCAGCCGGCAGCGGGCATCGACCATTTGCGGAGAACGGTGCGGAGTATCCAAAGTATGGATTCCAGATGACCGCGGGCCGCGCCGAACCGCGCCGAACCAATCCGGGCGGGAATTGGCGGCACTCATCGGCTGCTCCGTCCCGGGGAGTCGGTGGACAGTGGGATCAGCACGGTGACCTCCGTCAGGGAACCCAGCCGTTCGTCGAGCCGGACTTCGCCGGACTTGAACAAGCCGTCGCTGCCCAGGTCGGCCCGGATGATGGTGCCGAGGGTGAGCCCCGGGGGAAATACGCCGCCAAAGCCCGAGGTGACGAGCCGCTTGGGGAAATTGGGCGTGGCGATGATGTCGAGCGGCATCAATTCCACGACCCCGGTGGGTGGCGCGAAGGTGGGGTTGACGCCGCCTTGGAAACTGATTGGGCGCGAGTCGCCTTCGACGACGCCGGCCAGCCGGACGTTGGCGCTGCTGATGAGTTCGACGACGGCGGTGATGGCGCCGACCTCCGTCACGCGGCCCACGACGCCGCCGGTGAAGACGACGGGCGCGCCGACGGGGATGTCGAAATTCCGGCCCTTGCGAATCACGATCCGCTGCCACCAGCCGGAGAAATCGCGCCGGGCCACGCGCGCATGCTCGTAGCGATATTCGCTAAAGGAAGGCAGCCGCAGCAGGCTTTCCAGCCGGGAGATTTCGGACTGCAGCTCGGTGTTTTGCTGCACGCCAATCTCGTAGGAGGCGTTGATCCGTGCGAGGTCGCGCCCGGCCTCGATGAGTTCGGTCTTGGAATGCAGCCGCAGCGACCAAAATTCCTGGAGGTCGCGCACCTTGGAGGCGACGAGTGTGACGGGGGCGGTGAGCTCAAAAAAGCTCGCGCGCGCCAAGGACTTCACGGCGGTCGGCACGAGCACCCAGGCGACGACCACGAGACCGAGGGTGACGAAAGGGCTGGCCTGATCGAAGCGTTTGAAGGACACGGGGCGCTCGTGCGGTGGACGAGGGTCAGGTGAAAGCGGCTAGCCCCTAACGCGATCGGAGACCGCAACCGGGAAAAATTGGGCAGCTTGAAATCGAGAATCGGTCATCTAAAATCTGGGATTTCCGAGCCCCACGGTCGCAGGGATTCACGATTCGGCTCCCAACCTCAACCGTTCTTGTTCTCGAGATAAGTGCCGGTGCCCATGGCGACGGCGGACAAGGGATCCTCGGAGACGGTGACCGGCAGGCCGGTTTTTTCGCTGAGGAGCTTGTCGATGCCACGAATCAGCGCGCCGCCGCCGGCCATCACGAAGCCGCGGTCGACGAGGTCGGCCGAGAGTTCCGGCGGGCAGCGCTCCAGGGTGGCGCGCACCGCGTCGACGATGGCGGCGATGGTATCGGCGAGGGCTTCGCGGATTTCCTGCGAGGTCACGTGGATGGTCTTGGGCAGACCGGCGACGGAATCGCGGCCCTTCACCTCCATCGTGAGTTCCTCGTCGAGGGGATAGGCGGAGCCGAGGCGCATCTTGATTTCCTCCGACGTGCGTTCGCCGATGAGGAGGTTGTAGGCGCGCTTCATGTAGCTGATGATCGCGGCGTCCAGCTCATCGCCGGCCACGCGGATCGATTTGGAAAAGACGATGCCGGAGAGTGAAATAATCGCGATCTCCGTGGTGCCGCCGCCGATGTCGACAATCATGTTGGCGGCGGGCTCCTCGATGGGCAGGCCCACGCCAATGGCGGCGGCCATGGGTTCGGGAATGGTCTCGACGCTGCGAGCGCCCGCATGGGTGGCGGACTCCATCACGGCGCGTTTCTCGACCTCGGTGATGCCGGAGGGAATCGCGATCACGACATGCGGCGGCGCGCGGAACGCCGAGTTGGACACCTTGCGGATGAAATAGCGCAGCATTTCCTCGGTGACATCAAAATCCGCGATGACGCCATCCTTCATGGGGCGGATCGCGGTGATGTTGCCGGGGGTGCGGCCGAGCATGCGTTTCGCCTCGTCGCCGACGGCGAGCACCTTGCGGGTGGTGGTGTCGAGCGCGACCACGGATGGTTCCCGCAGGACGATGCCCTTGCCCTTGACGTAGACGAGCGTGTTGGCGGTGCCGAGATCGATGCCGATGTCGTTCGAGAAGTAGCCGAAAATGTTCGCCATGATTGCGGTGCGGGAAACTGGGAGAGTGGCGGCGTTTCGCCGACGGAACCGAATCGGCGCCGGTCGGGAGTGTCAACGAGGTAAATCCACCGGTTTATTTGCCGGGCACCTGTGCGCTTGACGCGTCGGACGCTTGACCGCGTCTTCGTGGGCCAGCGAGCGCATGCACGGATTTCATTTCATCCAGGATCTGGCGGTCATTCTCGTCGTGGCGGGAGTGGTGGGGTGGGTGTGCCAGCGAATCGGGCTTTCCGTCATCGTGGGGTTTCTGGTCGCGGGCATGTTGGTCGGGCCGCATACGCCGATCGCGCTGGTGGCGGATGTCGAGCGGGTGGACACGCTCGCACAGATCGGGCTGGTGTTCCTGATGTTTGCGATCGGGCTGCAACTGAGCGTGCGCAAGATGCGGCGGCTGGGCATCTCGCTGATGTTTGCGACCTTTGGCGGCGCGATTGCGATGTATCACCTCTCGCGGATCTTTGCGGTTACGCTGGGGTGGAGTGCGATTGAGGGGCTCTTCCTGGCCGGCATGCTGATGGTGTCGTCCTCGGCGATCATCAGCAAGATCCTGCACGAAAACGGGGCCAACCACGAGCGCGCGGGGCAGTTGGCGATGGGGGTGGCGGTGGTCGAGGACGTGGTGGCCGTTGTGATGCTCACGATTCTCAACTCCATGGTGCAATTTGGCCGCGGCGAGGGGGCGCAGGTGCCGGAGACATTGCTCAAGCTCGGGGCCTTTGTCGTGCTGGCGGGTGTGGTGGGCTTGCTGCTGGTGCCGTGGCTCCTGAAACGCATGAGCATCGCGGCGGATGAGGAATTGCAGACGCTGGGACTCGCGGGCTTGCTGTTCGGCCTCGCGGTGGTGGCCCAGGCGGCGGGGTATTCGCTCGCCCTCGGGGCGTTCCTGCTCGGCACAATTGTGGCGGAAACGCCGCACCGGCACCAGGTGGAGCGCACGTTTGAGGGCATGCGCGATGTGTTCAGTGCCGTGTTTTTCGTCGCGATTGGCATGCAGATCGTTCCACGCGAACTATGGCGCGAAGGCGGTCTCATTGTCGGGGTGGCGATCTTCACGCTCGTCGCCCGCCCGGTCGCCGTGACGGCGGGGCTTTCGCTCATTGGCACACCGTTGAAGGACGGGCTGCGAACCGGACTCACCGCCACGCCGATCGGCGAATTTTCGTTCATCATCGCGCAACTCGGGGTGGCGGCGAAGGTGGTGCCGGCGCGGTTTTACCCGCTCGCGGTGGGCGTTTCCCTCGTCACAACACTGGTGGCGCCGCTTCTGATGCGCCGGTCGGAAGGCATTGCCGACGCGATCATGGCGCGGCAGCCGCGCTGGCTCGGAGACTGGTTGAGCGCCTACCATGGCTGGCTGGAGCGGATGCAGCTGAGACGATCGCGAAATTTATTGTGGCAGCTCAGCCGCCGGCGGATCGGGCAGGTCGGGGTGGGTGCCATGTTCGTGACCGGGCTGGTGGTGTTTTCCGGTCAGTTGTTTGGATTGGTGGAGGGATGGCTGGGGCCGGGCCGGTTTTCGCCGCAGGTGCTGCCCTTTTTGTTCTGGACCGCGTTGACCCTCGTGATTCTGGCGCCGCTCGTGGCGATCTGGCGCAATCTCTCGGCGATGGCGATGTTGTACGCGGAGATTTCGATGAAGGGCAATATCCACGCGAAGCGGCTGCGCCCCCTGTTCGAGACCGGATTGAAAATCGGTTTTGGGACGATGATGTATTTGTGGCTCGCGGCGATCCTGCCGGCGGAAGGCACGGCGAAATGGCTGCTGCTGGTGAGCGGAATCGTCGCGCTGGTCGCGGTGATCGTGCTGCGCCGAAAACTCATCTACTGGCACAGCGAGATGGAAATCGAGTTGCTGAGCGTGATTGAGACCTCCGACGGCAAGATGACGGCGACCACCGCGCCGTGGCTTCAGCCGCACGCCGAATGGAATCTGCACATGGTCGATTGCACCCTGCCCGATCTGGCGGATTGCCAGGGCCGGAAGATCGCGGAGCTGAACTTACGTTCGCTCCATGGCTGCTCGGTGGTCGGCATCGAGCGGCAGGGCTTCATGATCCCGCTGCCGCCTCCGGAAGCGGTGCTTTATCCGCGGGACAAAGTGCTGCTCATGGGCACGACGGACCAGGTCAACGCGGGTAAGGGATTTCTGGGGGCGGTGTCGGGTGCCCATGGGTCGGAGTCGGTTTTTGAGGAGATTCGGATGGAGACGGCCGAACTGCCGGCCTGGAGCCGGGCGGTGGGCAAGACTCTGGGAGAACTCTCACCGGCCCGGAACCATGGCGTACAGATCGCGGGTGTGCACCGGAGCGGACTCCGCATCCTGAATCCGACGGCGCTGGAAAAGCTGCGGGTGGGGGACGAGGTGCTGGCGCTCGGCACGCCCGTGCAGATTCGGGAATTCAAACAATGGTTGCGCGAGCGGCCCGACGACGCGGGTGGGACGACTCCGGGCCGATGAGATCGATCCAAATAAAAAAGCGCGCCGGGTGGCGCGCTTCGGATCGGAGAATTGCGGAAGCGGAGGAACGGCTCAGTGCGCGCCGGGCGCCTTGGCCGCGGGCTCAGCTTCCTTCTTGGCGGGTTCGATGGGCTTCTCCGGCTCGGGATCGTCCTTTGTGGATTTCTTGAACTCCTTGATCGATTGGCCGAGACCCTTGGCGAGGCCCGGAAGTTTGGAGCCGCCGAAGAGCACGAGCAGAATGACCAGAATGACGATCAGCTCGGTGGGGCCCATACCCATGAAAGCCGCGTAGACGGCAGTGGTCGTAACCATAGTGGGGGGAAAGTTAGGCGGGTCAGATGGCCTGTAAAGCGGGAAAGCGGAATATCACGGGGCGAGCCAGACCACTTCTTCGCCGGGGGCGGGTTGACCGTGCAGGATGGTCGCGCCCAGCGTGCGGCCGCGCACGTAACGTGACGCGCGGATCCGGCCGGTCTCCGCGAGTGCGAGGGTGCGCGCGATGAGTTCCGTTCCCTCCTGGAGGGCGTCGGCGGGCGCCTCGGAGGCAAGTTCGACAAACGCGAGACCCTGCTGCCGATCCACCGCGATGATGCGGCCGACGAGCAGGCGCGGGCTGGGTTTAAGGGCGTCGGTGGGCAGAACGGGAACGCGGGCTGGAGGCGGTGCGGGCAACAGGAGCCGGCACGCGCCGAGCAGCAACACCGCCGCCAGCGGCAGGAGCATTCGGGCGGTGCGCATGCTGGCGGCTGGGCGAACACGGCGCGGGGCCGCGATCGCTCCGTCGATCCGACTAATGTTTTGGCAGCGGGAAGCCCAAACCGCCCGGGAGGCTGCCGGCACCCAGAGGAGCGGTTCCAGCGGGAGTGGCGCCTTGGCCGTGCGTTCCGGGGGGCCGCGCAGTGGCGGCGACCTTCAGAAGATTCTGGGCGTTATCGATCTGTTCGGCGTCGAAGAAGCCGTGAAGCTGCCGGATTCGGGTCGGGTGACGCATCTTGCGGAGGGCCTTGGCCTCGATTTGGCGGATGCGCTCGCGAGTGACCTTGAATTGTTTGCCAACCTCCTCGAGCGTGCGACTGTAACCATCGACCAGCCCGAATCGCAGCGAGAGCACACGGCGTTCCCGCTCGGTGAGCGTGTCGAGGACGTCGATGATTTTTTCGCGCAGGAGAGAATAGGCCGTCATGTCGTACGGATTCTCCGCCGACTTGTCCTCGATGAAGTCACCGAAACTGGTGTCGTCGCCGTCGCCCACCGGGGATTGGAGTGAGATGGGCTGCTGTGCCATCTTCATGATCTGCTGCACCCGCTCGACGGGCAGGTTCATCTCGTCGGCGACCTCGTCCGGAGTCGGTTCGTGGCCGTATTCCTGCAGCAGCTGTTTCTGCACCTGCATGACCTTGTTCAAGGTCTCGATCATGTGGACCGGGATGC
>SXSC01000031.1 GCA_005792355.1 Opitutaceae bacterium | reverse complement strand
CTTGAACAATAAAGTCCGAGTGGTGACCAGACGCTCATATGGTTTCCGAACCTATAGGGCAATGGAGGTGGCCCTATATCATAACCTTGGCCATTTGCCCGAACCGGAATGCGCCCATGAATTCTGCTGACCAAGCGGTAATGTAATTGACGGTGCCACCGGGCTCCGCTGCTCCGAAAAAAACCGAAACGGGACCTTTGAGGAATCCCACCCTTTCCAAATTTCGTAACGAGAAGGCACCGTTCCGTGAAACGCCGTTTCGCAGGACGCCGGTGAGTGGGAAGCCGCGAGCGTATCCGATGACTGAACCAGAGATGTTCTGTCCTTCTCCTTCGCTACGATTGTCTGGCACCACGCTAGGAACGTAACGGAAAGCATCGGTGAACGAACTTGACGCTCCGGTATCCTTCAGGAACTCCGCCGTTAGTACACGAATCGCAAGGGGCGTCTCATTGATTGGACGCGCAGTGCGGGTGGCGGTCAGTGAATTGGTCGCACCGTAACTGGTGTCTTTTTTGGAACCAACTTCGAAGGGGCAGAGCACAACCACGCCCGTTGCGGTGGCCTCGTTGTCAGCCGGTTTCGGCGGGGGAGTGGTCTGGGCGGCGGCAGCGCCAGCGGCGAGCAGCGAGGCTGCGAGTAGGACTAGGGTATGGGTGGGTTTCATCGGGGGGGGGGGTTGAACGAACCTCGGTAGTTTTGCGGGCCGCACCGCGGCGCGCAACACCGGATCGATTGTACAGTATAAGTGGGGAGCCAAGGCACCACAATTTGAACGCAGCACATACGGTTCCTGCAGGAGCAAGGTGGATCGCACGGAGCGGCGGCTTTCCAGCCGCCGAATCTCGGCGGGGTCGCAAATGGGCGGCTGGAAAGCCGCCCCTCCGGGGGAGTCGACATTTGCTGACGCATATTTGTGGGGCGGACGGCTTTGTCGTCAGGATCGAAAAATGATCACTTCATCGCCCCGAACACCACCGCCGCCGCTTCCCGCCAGAAACACTCCGGTTCGGCGAAGCCGGCGTCAGCCAGCAGGCGCAATTCAGTCATGAGGGGTGGATAATAGTCCTCGTGCGCCCAGCTCGCGAAATGCCTGTGCGCTTCCGTTTCGGAGATACCGTGCGCCCCCATCGACCGCGCCCAGAGCCGGAACGCGTGCTCACGCAACGCCGGCGTGACGCCCACGGCGGTGTCGGCATTCACGAACAGACCGCCCGGCCGCAGCGCGGCGAAGATGTTGCGGTAGATGCCCGCCTTCACGGAGAGGTCCTTCACGTGATGCAGCGCGATGCACGCCGCCACGGCGTCGCACGGGGGCAACGGTTCGGTGAAAGAGCGCTCCACCGTGCGCACGCGTTCGCCGAAGTCGGCGCAACGCTCGCGGGCGGTCGCGAGCATTTCCGGATCTGTATCCCAGATTTCCACCACGACGTTGGGAAATCGCCGTGCGATGGCCGCGGCCAGCGCCCCGGTGCCACCGCCGAGATCGAGTACGCGCCGGCCTTCACCGCCGTCCGGCAACACCAGCGCCAGCAACTCGAGTTGCACGGGGCGCATTGCCGGATACGCCGGCACGAGTCGGCGGATGAGTTCGTCATACTCGGCCACGCGCAGCTTGAGATGACTGGAAACGGAATGAGCCATGCGGGAAATCTTGCGCGGGCCCGCGCCGGAGGCGAGCCGGCACACGCCCCGCCGGGAAGAGCCACGCGCATCTCCGAGTTGTCGGAAGGTTGGGCACCCACAAAAGTGCGTTTCTTTGTTCCGATCGAGACAGAGAAACGCATTTCGACGGTGCGAACCGGTGGCAGCTGTCCCGGATAAACGCCAACCGGGAGATCCCACCGCCGCCACTTTCCGTTCGCCATCGCACGCGGGGCCCGCCTAACGTCCGCCTCTTTGCCGTGAACGAAACACCTTCCCCCGCCGCCGCCCCCATTCCCAACGTCCTGGCCGAGCGCTATGCGTCGGGTGCGATGAAGGACATCTGGTCGCAACACGGCCGGGTGGCCCTCGAACGCGATTTCTGGATCGCGGTGATGAAGGCGCAGCGCGACCTCGGCGTGCCGATTCCCGCCGAGGCGATCAAGGACTACGAAAAGGTGCGCGCGCAAATTGATCTCGTCGCGATCGCCAAACGCGAACGGGTGACCCTGCACGACGTCAAGGCGCGCATCGAGGAGTTCTCGGATCTCGCGAAGCGGCAGTTCATCCATCTCGGGCTCACGAGCCGAGACCTGACGGAGAATGTCGAACAATTGCAGGTGCTCCGCTCGCTCAAGCTGGTCCACTTCAAGACGGCCGCGGCCCTGCTGGCGCTCGCCCGCCAGGCCGAGGATCACCGCGACCTGATGATCACAGGGCGCACCCACAACGTCCCGGCGCAGCCGACCACGCTGGGCAAACGGCTCGCGATGTTCGGACAGGAGCTGCAGCTCGCCTACGCCCGCCTGGAGGACCTGCTGCCGCGCTACCCGGTGCGTGGCCTCAAGGGTGCCGTCGGCACACAACTCGATCAACTCACCCTGCTCGGCGGCGATTCGAACAAGGTCGACCAGCTCGAAGCCCGCGTGTTGAAGCACCTCGGCTTCCATGCTTCGCTGTCCGCGGTCGGCCAGGTTTATCCGCGCTCTCTCGATTTTGAAGTAGTGTCGGCTTTGCACCAACTCGGCGCCGCGGCGGCCAGCGGTGCCACGACGCTCCGGCTGATGGCCGGGGCCGGCCTGCTCACCGAGGGATTTCAGGATGGCCAGGTGGGCTCCTCGGCCATGCCCCACAAGGTCAACGCCCGGAATTGCGAACGGATCTGCGGCTTCTCGACGATTCTGGCCGGCTATGTGACCATGACCGGCGCACTGGCCGGCCATCAATGGAACGAAGGCGACGTTTCGTGCTCCGTCGTCCGCCGGGTGGCGTTGCCCGACGCTTTTTTTGCCATCGACGGCGCGCTCGAGACCTACCTGACCGTGCTGCGACAAATGGAGGTCTTTCCGGCGGCCGTGGCCGCCGAAAACGAGCGCAACCTCCCCTTCCTGGCCACCACCACCATCCTAATGGAGGCCGTAAAACATGGCGCGGGTCGGGAAACGGCCCACGAAGCGATCAAGGAGCACGCGCTGGCGGCGGCCAAGGCGTTACGCTCCGGCGACGGCGACACCGACTTGCTGGCCCGCTTCTCCGGCGACAAACGCATCAGCCTCAGCAAGCGCGCCCTGCAGGCGATTCTGTCGGAAAACGCCCGCTTCGTCGGCGCCGCGCCGCACCAGGTGGATGCTTTTCTCGCCGAAGTGAAACCCCTCGCCCGCAAACACCGCGGAGCCGCCGAGTACCAGCCTGGCCGGTTGTTGTAGGGGCGCATTCCGAGTGGTTGGTGGCGGTTTCCATGAGAAGTGGAGCCCGTCGTCCCCAACGGGCTGATTTGGGAGTGTACGGCGCAAAACCCGATGAGGACATCGGGTTCCACCGTTTGGTGTTTTCCACCAATCGGGAAATTTGAGTTTGCCACAACCAACCGCGACCCGCTTTCCTGAACCTTCAGGTTCTCTCAAACCTTTATCACACCACACTCATGGCTGAACTCGTAGGAAATGTCTTGGTAGGCCAGTCCGGCGGACCCACATCCGTCATCAACGCCAGCGTCGCGGGAATCATCTCCGAAGCGCTAAACCATGAATGCATCGAGGAGATCTACGGCGCGCTGAACGGCGTGCAGGGAATCCTCCAAGAGGACTTGATCGACCTCGCCTCGGAGTCTCAACAGCAGATCCGCGCCCTCCGGCACACGCCGGGCGCGGCGCTGGGCACCTGCCGCTACAAGCTCAAGAAGCAGCAGGATTTCGACCGCATCCTCGAGGTCTTCAAAGCACACAACATCCGCTATTTCTTCTACATCGGCGGGAACGACTCGCAGGATACGGCGGATAAGATCTCCAAACACGCGCAGGCCCAGAGCTACGATCTGCGTGTCATCGGCGTGCCGAAGACCATCGACAACGATCTGTCCATCACCGACCACACCCCCGGATACGCCAGCGCGATTAAGTACATTGCAGCCAGTGTCCGTGAGCTCGCCTGCGACAACGAGTCCATGGGCCACGGCGATTTGGTCTCAATCGTCGAGGTCATGGGGCGCAGCGCCGGCTGGCTCGCGGCCGGGGCGGCCCTCGCCAAACGCCGCGATCACCCGCACGATCCGCCGCACCTGATTCTCCTGCCCGAGATTCCATTCAACCAGGAAAAGGTCCTCGAAGAGGTCAAACGCGTGCTCAAGCGCGAGCGCTTCTGCCAAATCGTCGTCGCCGAGGGTTTGGTCGATGCCGATGGCAACTATGTGGCCGCTGATGCCCAGACCGACGCCTTCGGTCACGCTCAGCTCGGCGGTGCCGGCGACGCACTGGCCGAAATCATCGGGCAAAATCTGCCGGGCGTGAAGATCCGCGTGGCGAAGCCCGGTCTGCTCCAGCGTTGCGCCGGGCACGCCGTCTCGAAGACCGACTCCGACGAGGCCTATCGGGCCGGCCAGGCGGCGGTCGAAGCCGCCATCCGGGGCGAAACCGACAAGATGGTCACGCTGCTCCGCGGTGACGGGGAGCAGTACGCCTCGGAAACAGGTCTCGCGCCGCTCGCTGACGTTGCCAATTCCGTCAAGAAGCTGCCCCGCGAGTGGATCAACGAGGATGGCACCAGCATGAACTTCCAGTTCCTCCGTTATGCCCAGCCCCTGATTCAAGGGGAAGTCGTGGTGCCCCACGACAACGGCGTGCCGGTGTTTGCCCGACTCGACAAGTCGCGGGTCGACAAATCGCTGCCAGCCTACGAGGTCTGAGGCCTCCGTCGGGATCTTGTTTCTTTTTGAAAGGCCGGTCGAAAGACCGGCCTTTCTTCTGCCGATCCGTCAAAGCCCCAGCAGTTCCATCCCCGCGCAGCCAGAAAGGGATGACGAGGACGCCCAGGGCCGTCGGGCCCAACACGACTTACACCGCAGTGCGTGGGTGACCGCCGTAAAGCCGCGCAATGATCACCGAATACTGATTACTGGCTACTGATCACTGATTGCCGACTCCTCCCGCCATCGCCTGTCCCGCCAGCCAGCCCGTCGTCCACGCGGACTGAAAATTGAAACCGCCGGTCACCCCATCAATGTCGAGCACCTCGCCGGCGAAGTGGAGACCCGGGCACAACCGGCTCTCCATCGTGCGAAAGTCCACCTCGCTCAGCCGCACACCGCCGCAGGTGACAAACTCCTCTTTGAACAAGCTTTTCCCCACGACCTTCAGTTCGGCGGCGGTCAGCTGGGTGGCGAGCGTGCCGAGAGCCGCGTTGCCCACCACTGTCCATTGGGAAGTCGGGGCGATGCCGGCGGAGGCGACCAGGCGCTCCCACAACCGCTGCGGCATCGGCAGCGGGCTCCACGTTGCGAGCTGCTTGCGCGGGTTCTTGTCGCGCACGCCCGCGAGTTCGCGCACGAGCGAGTCGCGCGTGTGCGGCGGCACAAAGTTCACCGTGAGCGGAAACTCATAATGGCGCGCGGCAAGGTCGCGCGCGCCCCAGGCCGACAGTTTCAGAATCGCCGGCCCGCTCAGCCCCCAATGCGTGATCAACAACGGTCCACTTTCGCGCAGTTTCGTGCCGCTCACGGACACCGTCGCGTGCTCGACCGCCACGCCGGAGAGCCCGATCAGCCGCGCATCGTCGATGTGAAACGTGAACAGAGACGGCAGGAGCGGCTCGATCATGTGTCCCAGTGACTCGGCAATCGCGAAACCGACCGACGAGCGGTTGCCGCCCGTCGCCAGCAACAGCCGCTCGCCACGCACACCGGTGCCGTCGGTCAGCGTCACCCAAAATGAATTGGGCCCCGCCGCCTCCGCCTTCCTCACTCCCAGTGGTGTCACCAGCCTGACTCCTGCCTGCTCCGCGGACCGCAACAGGCAGTCGGCAATCGTCGCCGAGTTGTCGGTGATGGGAAACATCCGGCCATCCTCCTCGGTCTTGGTCTCCACGCCGCGCTCCGCGAACCAGGCGACGGTGTCGCGCGGCTGCCAGCGATGAAACGCCCCGAGCAATTCGCGACCGCCCCGGGGGTATTTTTTGACGAGTTCCCGCGGCTCGAAACACGCATGGGTGACGTTGCAGCGCCCGCCCCCCGAGATCCGGACCTTGGCCAACGGGTGCGCCGTTGCCTCGTAGAGAGTCACTTCGCCCGCCGCGCCGAGTTTCTCCGCGCAGGCGATGGCCGCAAAAAATCCCGCGGCACCGCCGCCAACGACAAGCACGCGCGTTTTTTCGGGCATGTCGGCAAGGTGCCCGCGCCCGCCGGAGAGTCGAAGCGAAACCGGCGGAAAAAAGAAAGCCGCCGCGGGCTGCGATCCGCGGCGGCCAGTAACACCAACCCCTGACAAAGAGGTGACTCAGTTGTTCTTCTTGCGCTTTCCGCCCTCACCGCCCTGGCCGCCCTGACCACCGCGACCCTGCGCCGCCATCTCGTCAAATTTCTTCTGCTGCTCGGCGGTCAGCACCGCACGTACGTCCTTGCGGGAGGCCTGCATGATTTCCATGCCTTTTTCGCGGCGCTCTTCCTGCGGAATGGCCTGCAGCTTCTCGGCCGCCTTCGCGTAGATGGCCTTGATCTTGGTCTTTTGTTCGGCGGTCAAAGAGCCGACCGCCGTCTCCAGACGCTCAAGCTGCTGTTCCGGCGTGCCCATGCCGCGGCCGCCCTTTTTTTGGTCCTGCGCTTGCAGGAGTGAGGTCGAAGCCATCGCGCCAAACGCGACCGCACCAATGAGGAATTTACGAATGTTCATGGAATTTACGAGCAACTGAGGTTTTGGGTTTGAGGCATCACGGTAAGAACCGGATCCCCGGCATGACGGAGCCCCGGGGAAGTAGTTACGCAAATCCTGAGCGGGCTTGCGGCCCGCCTCCCCGCCCCGCAGGGTTCCCGCTCATGATTGAGGTTCAAGGCCTGATGAAGCGCTACCGTGATTTCGCGGCGGTGCACGACCTGTCGTTTGCCGTCGGCCCGGGCGAGGTGCTCGGTCTGGTCGGTCCCAACGGCGCGGGCACGACCACCACTCTCCGCTGCCTCGCGGGCATCATCCCCGCAACCGCCGGCTCCGTGCGGATCGCCGGCCATGATATCGCCACCGCCGCGGTGGCGGCGAAACGGATGCTCGCGTTTTTTCCCGATGAACCACGGCTCTTCGAGTATCTGACCGTGCGGCAGCATCTCAATTTCGTCGCCCGCATCTACGGCATCCACGATCACGCGACGCTGGCGCAGCCACTGTTGGAGGAGTTCGAGATCGCCGACAAAGCCGACCAGCTGCCGGGTGAACTCTCGCGGGGCATGAAGCAGAAGCTGGCCATCACGTGCGGGCTCCTCCACCAGCCCAAGGTGATGTTTTTCGACGAACCTCTGACCGGGCTCGATCCGCTGGGAATTCGGCGGATGAAAAACTCGATCGTCAAACGCGCCCGCGAGGGAGCGACCATCGTGTTGAGCTCGCACCTGCTGCATCTGCTCGAGGAAGTCTGTACCCACGTCCTCATCCTCAAGCAGGGCGAGAAAATCGCCGACGGCACGATCGCCGATGTCGCCGCGCGTTTCAGCAATGGCGAAACCGGGGTGAATCTTGAGGAAATCTTCCTCCGCGCGACCGGAGGGTCGGAACGCTGAATCAGACGGCAGAAATCAGATGGCAGAAACCAATCCCTTCGCGTCTGAACCAGTCCTGGCGGACCTCCAACCCAAGAACTCGGTCGCTGACCTCTGACCTCCGGCCTCTGACCCCTGACTGATCATGCTCAGCGCCCTCCTTTATCTCCGGTTGATGTCCCTCCGCAACTGGCTGGTGGCCCGCGGGCGGCGGCTGCGGCAGCCAAAATATCTGATCGGCGCGGTCGTCGGCTGCGCCTACTTGTATTTTTTCTTCTTCCGCGGGTTCGGCGGCTCCCCGGGATCCCGCGGGAAGCGCGCGGCCACCGCGCAGGCGCTGGCCGCGATGGAATCGGCCAATGCCTCTCTCCCGCTCGACTGGCTGCCGGTCACCACCGCCTTCGGCACCCTCATGTTGCTCGCGGTCCTCGCCCTGATGTGGATCGTGCCCACACAACGCGCCGCGCTGGGATTTACCGAGGCCGAAATCGCGTTTCTTTTCCCCGCCCCCATCACGCGCCGGGCGCTCATTTTCTTCCAGCTGCTGAGTTCGCAATTTCGCAGCCTGCTCGGAGCACTCGTGTTGACGCTATTTTCCAATCGCTGGACCGTGCTCGGCGGGAATGCCCTGACGCATGCGGTCGGCTGGTGGTTCATCTTCTCGGCGCTCAACCTTCACTTCAGCGGCGCCAACTTCACCCTCACTCGCCTGGCTGATCTTGGACTTGGCTCCTGGCGGCGGCGGGGACTGATCCTTGTGGCCATCACGGGGGTCGTGGCGGCTGCCGTTGCGCGTTTGCCGGCCGAGGTGCAACTGCCCGACCCCGGAAATCTTTTCGATCTGCGCCCGTTCACCGATTGGGTCGTCGCGCTCACCCGAACGGCGCCGCTGTCCTGGCTGCTCTGGCCGGTCGGAATCCTGCTCGGGCCGTTTCTGGCGATTGACGGACCCGGCTTCTTTCGCGCGTTCGGCCCGGCGCTCGCGATTGTCGCCCTCCATTTTCTCTGGGTCTTGCGTTCGGCGGTGGCCTTTGAGGACGCGTCGATCGACCACGCCCAGAAAAGCGGGGCGCGAATCGCCGCCTGGCGCGCCGGCGCGCGGCGGGGCGCCGCACCCGCCAAAGGCCGCGCCGGTCCGTTTCTGCTCGGCGGCACCGGCCGGCCGGAATTCGCGTTTCTCTGGAAGAACCTGCTCTCCACGTGGCCGTATTTCACCCAGCGGGTGCTGCTCGTCAGCGCCGCCGTCATCACGGCCGGCTGCCTCTGGCTCGGGGCGCAGCCGGCTGCGCGCGGTCACCAGGCCGTGGTCGGAGGGATCGCGCTGCTGTTCGCCGCGTACACGTTGATCGTCGGACCCCAGTTCGCGCGGCAGGATATTCGCAGCGACCTGGTACATGTCGACATCCTCAAGACCTACCCGCTGCACGGCTGGCAAATCATCCTCGGCGAACTGCTCGCACCGGTCGCAATCCTCACCGGTTTGTTGTGGCTCGCGCTGCTGGCGGCCGCGCTTTCGTTTCGCCCCGGCGGCCCGGGTTTCGAGTGGCTGACCCCACAGGTGCGCGTCGCGATTGCTGCGGGCCTGGCGTTGATTGCGCCGGCGCTCGTCGCCCTGCAGTTGCTGGTGCCCAATGCCGCCGCGCTGCTTTTCCCAGGCTGGTTTCAGATGACCCGCACCCGCGGCGGAGGCCCGGAGGCGATCGGCCAGCGCATGATCTTCTTTTTTGCCCAGATTGTGACCATGGCCTGTGCGCTCGTGCCCGCCGTGGCGATCGCCGCGCTGCTAATCTTCATCGGGCAATGGTTGCTTGGTCCGGCCACTGCCGTGATGATCGCCACCCTTGCGGTTCTGGCGGTGCTGTTGGGCGAAGTATGGTGCGGCCTGTGGCTGCTCGGCGGCCGCTTCGAAAAGCTGGATCTTTCGTCCGAACTGCCGGCCGCACCGTAGCCATGGACCTCGCCCGCCTCACCCAAATCGCCGCCGACACCGTCGGGGCCGCCCAGCGCCAGCTCCCGCCTGAAATCCGCTCGCTGGCTCGCGACGTAGCGGTCCACTATGAGCGTGCCCCGGCGCCGGATGTCCTCGCCGAAGGCTTCGAACCCGACATCCTCGGGCTGTTCACCGGCAGCCCACACGGCTCGGAACTCGCCCAGGACAACCCGGTGCCACCCCAGATTCTTCTCTATCTTCAGAGCCTCTGGGAATTTTCCGGGGAGGACACTGCGGCCTTCCAGGGGGAGGTCAGACTGACGTATCT
This sequence comes from Opitutaceae bacterium, assembly GCA_005792355.1. Classification (GTDB taxonomy): domain Bacteria; phylum Verrucomicrobiota; class Verrucomicrobiia; order Opitutales; family Opitutaceae; genus ER46. Next base: position 12,352 of record SXSC01000031.1, on the reverse strand, counting down.
CCACGAGCTGGGACACTTTCTGGGCTGGGATGAAGACGAAATCGCCGCCCGGGGGCTGGATTAACGACGGCGGAACCTCGCGCACTCCGCGCTTTCCAAGGCTGCCAGCCCATGCATACACTGCAGCCAATTTAGCTATTCGCATCGTTATGAAGAAACTCCTGATCCTTTCGCTGTTGGCGCTTCTGGGCGCCGCTTTTGCCCGCGCCGAAACCACGCGCGCCGACCTCCTGGCTCGTGTCGAATCCTGCGAGGCGATTCTGCAGGAGTTTCAGGCGCGCCCCGCGCTGGCGATTCCGCCTTCGGTCTGGCAACGCGCCCGCGCGATCATCATCCTCAACCAATTCAAGGCCGGCTTTCTCATCGGCGTGCAGGAAGGATATGGCGTGATCATGGTCAAAAAGGCCAGCGGCCGCTGGAGCGTGCCAGTGCTCGTCAACGCCGGCGAAGCCAGCCTCGGTTTCCAACTGGGCGCCAAGGCGGTCGAGAGCATCTTCATCATCACCGACGACGCGACGCCGCGCCTTCTTTTCACGCAGCGTTTCAACGTGGGCGTCGATGCCAAAGCCGTCATCGGCCCCAAGGCCGCCGAGGCCGAGCGCTTCAATGAGGAAATTCTCCGGACCCCGATGCTCGCCTACACCAAATCGGTCGGCCTCTACGCCGGCGCCACGGTGAAGGCCGGGCACATTTCCCGCAGCGACAAGGCCAATTTTCTCCTCTACAACACGCGCTACACGCTGCCCGAAATGCTCTACAGCGACTGGGTGCAGCCGACCTCCGAAATCCTGCCGCTCATGAACCTCGTGCAGCGGCTCGCGCCCTGACGCGCGCCGCGGCCGCCGCACCAGGGAGCGAGTCTCAAGTCGCCCGGTCAAATCCCCGCCACCGGATTCCTCCTGGTCACCCGGCCCCGGGCGCTTGATCCCTGCTACCTGCCGTCATGACCAACCCCATCCTCGGCCCGGGCGGTTTCCATCACGTCTGTGTGAAGACGCGGGACTGGGACCGCTCGATCTCCTTCTATCGCGACGTGCTGGGCTGCACGGAGAAGATCGCCTGGAACCTGCGCGCCACCGGCCGGCGTGCGGTGATGCTGGATACGGGCGATGGCAATTATCTCGAGCTGTTCGACGACCCCGACTACGTGCCCGCGCCCCATGGTTCGGTCGTGCACTTCGCCCTGCGCACGACGCGCCTCGACGACGTCGCCGCCCGGGTGCGCGCCGCGGGCGCCCGGATCACGGTGGAGCCCCAGGACGTGGCCATCGCCACCACCAACGGCGCCGGCACCGTGCCGGTCCGGCTCTTCTTCTGCGAGGGTCCCAGCGGCGAAGTGCTCGAGTTTTTTCAGAACACCGCGACATGAGCTCCGCCCCCACTCCGCCCGGTTCCGCCCGCCGTCGCGCCCTCCTCTCCGCCGCGGCGCTCGTGCTTCTGGGCACCGTGCTGTTCGGCGTCGGGGTCGTGGCAAAGCTCCGACAACGCGAGCCCGCCCTGCTTGGCTGCGCGGCGTGGCAGGTGGCGACCGCCGGTTTCGTCTGTACTCTCGGGGGCGGACTTTGGTTGCGCTGCCACGTTGGCGGCTAGATCCCGCGCCAGGCCTGTTCCCGCAACACTGCAAGGAGCGCACGGAGGGCCGCGTCGGCCACGCGGCCCTGCGCCTCGGCCCGCGTCGCTCCGGCGCACTCAATTCGCTCGCCGCGCACCGCCCGTGGCATGCCCCCCGAGCACGCCGCCACCGCCACCCACGCAAAGGGCGTCGCCACCCCCAGCGTCGGAGCCGGCTCCGCATAGCCCGTCGTCGCCACCGCAAGATCGGCCTGAAACAGCCGGCACGCTCCGGCGGCCATCTCTTCCGCGACCCGCGCCGAGACACAATCCACCGACGCCGCGTGCTCCCGGTCAACGCCAAGCAGTGTCACTTTTTGCTCGAGCGTATAGGCCGTGATGCCTCCGAGGAAAAACTCCGATGCCCCGGAAATTCCGGTGATCTGCGACTGCACGCGACCGCCTGTCATGCTCTCGGCGACCGCCAGCCGGCGGCGGACCGGCGCCGACAGCAGCAAGGCCTTCAGTTCTGCGCATGCTCCATTCACTTTGGTCGGCGGGGGTGTATCTTCATGGGGAGGACACGGAGCCTGGCCACGGCGCGTCCGCGCGCAGCAAAAATGCGACGCGGTTCGAAACGTCCCTCCTACCTTAGCTCGACTCCGACCGGGCAATGATCGCTGCCCGGCACGTCCGGCTCAATCCACGCGCGCTTCAGCCGCGGTCGCAGCGCGCGACTCGCCATCACGTAGTCGATGCGCCAGCCGATGTTGCGCGCGCGCGCGCCCGCCCGGTACGTCCACCAGCTGTAGTGGCCGGCACCCTTCTCGAATTCGCGAAACGTATCGACGAATCCCGCCTCGAGGAACGCCCGGAAACCCGCCCGCTCCTCGTCCGAAAATCCCGGGCTTCCCACATTCTCCTTCGGTCGCGCCAGATCGATTTCCTCGTGCGCCACGTTGAGGTCGCCGCAAAACAACACCGGTTTTCGCTGCTCGAGTTTCTTCGCGTAGGCCAGCAGGGCGCGGTCCCACGCCTGCCGGAAATCGATCCGCGCCAGTTCGGGCTGCGCATTCGGCACGTACACGCCAACCACAAAACAGTCGTCGAATTCCGCCGTCATGGCCCGGCCCTCCGCGTCGTGCACCGGCGACCCGATCCCCGACGTCACCGCCAGCGGGCGGCGTTTCAGCAGCAGCGCGGTTCCGCTGTAGCCTTTCTTTTGCGCCGCATTCCAAGCGACCGTATAGCCCTTGGGCCACACGACGTGCTGGATATCGCCGGCGGTCGCCTTGACCTCCTGCAGGCAGATGACGTCCGCCCGGGAGGCGCCCATCCACTCGAGCAATCCCTTGCCGAGCGCCGCGCGCACCCCATTGACGTTCCAGGAAAGGATTTTCATCCGCGCACTTTTCCGCCGTTGACGGAAAAGTCACTTGGTTTTTGCAGCCCACAACCAAATAATCCCCGCCCCGCAACGGCCCGCCGAAATCAAAGGCCCAGCGCAGCGCACCCCGCGCGCGTGGCCCACTCTTGCCTCCGGCAATTCCCGGCCCTCAACTTGCGCCCTGCCATGTCCGCCTTCCCTCCTCTGCCTCTCGGCCAACGCATCCCCGCCAGCCCGCATGCGGTGTCGTGCAGCCTGCCCACGATGCGCGCCGTGCGAGGGTACGAGGAGAAAGATCCGGCGATCATGCGCGAACTCACCTCGGGTTACCCGCGTTTCGTCGTGCATCCGTTCACCCGGCAACTCGTCACGCATTACACCGCCACGCTGGCCGACCTCGCCGGGCGGTCGCTCTGGCTGGTGACGTCCGACCGGATGGCGGCCGCCCTCGCGGCCCATCTCGGCGGCGCCGCCGCCGACAGCCGGGTTTTCGCCCGCGACGGCCTGCACGGTGTCTCGCACCCGGCCTCGTCCGAACTTTTCGCCCGCGCGAAGACTTATCTGCAGAACATCGGCGGCTTCGTGTCGTCGCGCGCAGCCGAGGATGCCCTCGGGCGCATCGGGCTCGCCGGGGCGCCGGCGGAAGAGGAAATTTTCCCCGGCGACGCCGGTGCGGAAATCCGGCGGGTCCTGCGGCGCGCGCTGCCCACGGCCGCTAATTCCGACCTGCTCCTCGCCCCCTCCGGCATGAACGCGATTTACTCCGCGTTTTCCGCCAGCGCCCGGCTGCAGTCCAGCCGGGGTCGCACCGTGTGGCTGCAACTCGGCTGGCTCTACCTCGACACAATTGCGATTCTCAAGCAGTTCACCCACCCGCCTGCCAACTATGTGTACGTCCGCGATCCGCTGGATCGCGACGGCCTCGAGCGGATTTTTTCCCAGCACGGAAACAGGATTGCCGGTGTCTTCGTCGAAGTGCCGACGAACCCGCTGATCCAGACGCCTGACGTTGGCTGGCTTTCGGCCCTCTGCCGCCGGCACGGTGCGCACCTGATCGTCGATCCCTCGGTGGTTTCGGTCTTCAACGTCGAGGTGCTCGCCCTCGCCGACACCGTGGTCTCAAGCCTCACGAAATACACCGCGAGCGAGGGCGACCTCACCGCCGGTCTGATCGCCATCAACTCCGCCGGACGCGATGCGGACGAACTGCGCCGGGGCGCGACGACCGCGCTGGAGCCGGTTTATGCGCGCGACCTCGCGCGGCTCGCCGCCCAGATCGGTGCGACCGAAACGGTTTTGGCTCAAATCCACGCCAACACGGCGAAGATCGCCGCGTTTCTCGAGGCGCATCCAAGAGTCCGTGACGTCTTCTGGGCGCGGCACGTCGCATCGCGCGCGAATTTCGAGAAAGTGACCCGCGCACCGGAGGCGACCGGCGGCATGATCACGTTTACCCTCCGCGGCGCACTCGAGCCGTTCTACGATCGGCTGCGGCTCCCGAAAGGACCCAGCTTCGGCATGAGGACCACGCTCATCTGTCCCTTCATGTATCTGGCGCACTACGATCTCGTGACGACTCCCGGCGGTCTCGCGGAGCTCGCCGCCAGCCAGCTCGATCCCGATCTCCTCCGCCTCTGCTGCGGCACCGAGCCCGCCGGGGAGATCATCGCGGCCCTTGCGGAAGCGCTGGGATGATCCCCGCCGGAAAGAGCTGTCTCCTTGCCCTCAAGGCGATCCCCAACGCTCCGCGCAGCGAAGTGCTGGGTTGGCTGGGCGAGGCACTGAAAGTCAAGGTCCACGCCCCTCCCGTCGAGGGTCGCGCCAACGCGGTCCTGTGCGAATTCCTGGCCGAGGAACTCAACCTCCCGCGGCGCGCCGTGACCGTGCGGCGGGGCGCTACCTCCCGGGAAAAACTCCTGCGAATCGACGGACTTTCCCTCGCCGAGGTGCGCGCCAGATTCGATCGACCGGCGCACGGCAGATAGCGCGTGCGCTCACCGCGTGAGTCGCGCGAAACGCACCGTGAGAAACACCGCGGCAAACGCCAGGCCGCCCGCGATGCCGGTCCAGACGCCGATCGCCTGGAATGGGCCGGCGATGCCCAGCGCATAGCCCAACGGCAGGGCGATGACCCAGTAGGCCACGAGGGCGATCAGCGCGGGAATCCGGACATCGGTGATGCCGCGCAGCACGGCGGAGGCGATGACCTGCACGCCGTCAGCCAGTTGGAAAATGGCCGCGACCACCAGCAATTGCCCCGCCAGCACGATGACCGCCGGATCGTGCACAAACCATGCCGCAATCATCCGGCCGCCCAGTCCGAACGAAATCGCAAAGACCGCCATCACGCCGAGCCCCAGCCCGATGGCGCCAAACGCGATGGGCCGCAGCCGCGCCCGCTCTCCGGCCCCGACCGCGTGGCTGACTCGCATCCCCGCCGCAATGGAGAGCCCGAGCGGGACCATGAACGCCAGTGACGCGCACGTGATCGCGATTTGGTGGGCGGCGAGCGGCACCGCGCCCAGCCAGCCGATCATGATTCCGGAAAAGGCAAACGCCGTCGCCTCGAAGAGCAGCATCCCCGACGCCGGCGCACCCACGCCCACCATTTCCTTGATGCGCGCGATCGAGTATCCGCCCAGCCAACGGCGGGGCCACGCCGCACGCACGGCCGGGTCCCGCTGCAGCCACATGAAAATCATCAGCGCACCAAGCGTGCGCGACGTGAGCGTCGAGATTCCGGCGCCGGTGAGCCCGAGGGCGGGCAGACCGAGGTTGCCGTAAATAAACACCCAGTTGAGCAGCGCGTTGAGTCCCACCCCGCCGAGCATGATGAACATCGGCGCCCACGGATGCCCCATCGCCTCGGCAAACTGCCGCAGGACGAGATAGATCAACACCGGGGTGATCGACGCCGCAAAGAGCAGATAGAACGGCTTCACCATCGCCAGCACTTCCGGCGGCTGGTCGAAGCGGGCGAGTTGCGTGCCGAGGAAGACCATCGCCATCGTTTCCAGGGCGCCGCAGACCACCGCCGCCATGATCCCGTGCCGCAGGTATTCCGCCGCCTCCGCCGGTTGTTGGGCGCCCCGCGCGCGGGAGACGAAGATCGAAACCGGGATCATCAGCCCGATGCCGAACACATAGAAGATGCTGAAGATGTTGTGCCCAAAGGCAGAAGCCGCGAGCGGCACCGTGCCGGCGTGACCGATCATCGCACTGTCCGTCACTCCCATCAGCATCTGGCTCACCTGCCCCACGATGATCGGCGCGGCGAGCGTGAGCGTCGGACGAATCTCGCGAAGATAGACGGCCAGGCGGGACATGCAACCCCCACTGTCACCCACCGGCCGGCGCCACGCAATGCGTTAGCGCTCGCGCGGGGTGAGCTTTGCGCCACACTGCCATCCGCACCTCTTCCGCGCCATATGAAATCCCGCATCATCTGGGCTGCCATCGTCCTCGCCGCCACGGTTGGTTTCTATTTTGCCACAATCCGCCCGGCGACCCAAAAGCCCGGACCACGCCTGGACCGGCGCCAAATCAACCGGGATTTCAAAGCCCCGGAAATTGCTCCGCCGCCATTGCCGGAACTCGTCATTGCCACTCCGACAATCGCTCCTCCTCCTCGCCCGGTGCCGATCGTCGCGCCGCGCAACGATCCCGTGCCCGCGCCGCTCGAGGTGCCGATTCAAAATGGCGCGACCCTCGATTTCTCCACCGGCACGGCGCTGGTCAAACGGCAGGGCAAGGATCAGCAGGCCTTGGATCGCGCACTGAAGGAAATGGCCGAGGCGACGAAGAACACGACCTTTCCACCACCGAAGAAGTAGGATCGGATGCCGGGGCCGGGCACGGAAAATTCGTCCGTCGGTTTCCGTCGGTGCAGGTCAAGGACCCGCGCCACCCGATCGCCCATCACTGATTACTGGTCACCGGTATCCACCTCACCGCTTTCCCGTCAGCATGTCCTCCATCAGTGCGAGCGCGGTGGCTTCCGTGATGTCCTGCACGCTGAACTGGCGCGCCACTCGGCCAGCTTGAGCGCCGCGGCCCACGATGTCGCTCGCCGCGGCCTGGCCCACGATCGCCGCGTCTTTCAGCCGGATGGCGGTGGCCTGAATGTCGGGCACGGCATAGGTGGCGTCACCGGACACCTCGGGCACCACGAGGTTGCGGCTCGAAATCAAAACTTCGATCGCGATGTCGGCGATGTTGGCCAGCGCCTGGCGATCCTTCGCCGCCTGGTCGCCGACGAGGTGCGCGCCCACCTGCTCCGGCAGGAGCGAGGCGGCGACCGTCTGGTCGGCCAGTTGTGCACCCGCGTGGCGGAAGGCGCGACCGAAGAGTCGCTCGATTTCGCGCACGGTCTGCTGGTCGGCGAGCGTGGGCGCGGCGGAATCCTTCACCTTGTACGAATTTGTGCCACTGGTCTTGGGCGCGGCTGCGGTCATTTCGAATTGCTCGGCGCGGGCGGTCAGTTTCAGGCCCGAGGCGGTGTCCACGAGCGCACGATTGACATAAATGACGACGCGCGGTGTCCCGTCGGTCTTGTAGGATTTGCGGAAGCCTTCGAGAATGCCCTCGGCGGTCGGTCGCGCGATCAGGGTGTCGGCGCCGGGGCCGTAGACGCGCTGGGCCGCCTGGCAGACCTCCAGGCCGGGAGCCGGGGTGCGCGGCATCGCCTGGGCGACCGGTGGCGGCAGCGGCGGTTGATTCGGAGATTGCGCGACGAGCAGCTGCACCAGAGTAAACGACAGCGGGGCGAGGAGGAGAGAACGGTTCATGGGCGGGAGGGTTGAAATTGGATCTTTCTCGTTCCTCTTTCTCTCGATCTTTCTCCGGCTTGGTCGCGGTTCGCGGGCGGGTGTGACGGGCGGGCGGGCCGCGCTGAAGCAAGGGGAACGGGCAAGAGACGGAGGCCGGCGGGCGTTTATCGCGCCTGGCGCACGCGGACCGTGTATTTCTTGGCCTGCGCATTCATCGCGGTGAAGCGCACCGCCTCGGTGGAGAATTCGGAGAGAATCAGCGTCTGCCACGGCGTCTCATCGCCGGTGGAGAACCCCTGCGCATCCTTGAACACGCAGTTGATCTGAACCTGGATGCGGCGGTTCTCGCGGTTCTTCACATTGGCCACGACTTCGATTCGCCCGTCGGCCAGCGGGATCTCCTGCAGGCCGGTGCACGTCACGGAGTTTTGCGCCGGCTGGTCGAGCAACACAAAGCGATCGGTGTTCTCAAGGGTGAACTTCGTCGTGTCGAGTGGCGCGAACGGGCCGGTCTGGGTCGCGCAGCCTGCGGAGAGGGCGCAGACAGTGACGGCAAACAGCAGGAAGGATGGCGTGGAATTCATGATACGGTGCGCGGTGGTGAAAGGTGAGACTCCGGGTCAGCGTTTATGTTCGCTCAAAAATACAACGGTGTCGCGATCGTCGGCCCCCACCGAAATCGCCACTGGTTGGGTGCGCGCCGCCAGCACGTTCCCCTCGCGATCAAAAAACTCGACGCGGCCCGTGTGTTCGCCGGGCGCGAGCTTGAGGGCCGCGAAACTGAGCCGTTGGGGCAAGTTGCTCCACTGGCGGGTGTCGGCTTCCGTGCGGGTGGCGGCGGCGGCGACCTTGCCGATTGCACCGAGGATGCCCAGCCCGATGGCGGCAGCCTCGGCCTCGTCGCCATCCTTGCCCTTGCGCTCGCGCCGGCGCGCCTGTTCGTGGGCGATGGCGGAACCCGCCAGGGCCACATCACCGGCCAGATTCGCACCCGCCTTGAAATACGCCTTGTTTCCGAGGATATGATCCATAACCCGGCCGCCGCGTGTGGTCGCCTGATAACCGAGATCATCGTAGACCGGCAACGGCACCACCATCCGCCCACCATTCAGGATCAGCCGGGCGGAACGTGACGGCGAATCTTCCGCGTGAAAACGCAACTGCGCGCCGTGCTCGCCGGCGGCAAACTTGCGGGGACCATACCCATACTCCGCAAAAACCAGGACATTGGCGGTGAGATTGTAGGGCGGCAGATGGAGCTTTTCACCAGCCTGGGCCTGCGCCCGCGCCCAGGCATCGCTCCCATCGGCCTGCAGTTTTGCCGAGGCTAGTCCGTCGAGGTAATCCAAAAGAACGTAGTCCGCCGTGTATTTCTCCTGCTCTGTGCCGCTGTCGATCACCTGCCCCGACCGGAAACACGCGCGGGCGTTGTCGCGCTCACCGTCGCGCCAATAGAGGATTCCACGGTAGTAATAGGCCATCACCCGTTCATAGGGCTCGCCAATAAAGATCTTCGTGCTCTCGGCGGAAAACAGGCCGCGGGCGCGCGCCGCCTCAGCGTCGTTGGTGATGATCCCGCCGATCCGCGCGATGGCATCGTCGAGCCTGGCCTTCGCCTCGGTGAAGTTCCCGGCCCGGAGGGCCGTGGCCGCGGCGCGATACGCGTAAAGCACGCGATCCTTCTCCGGAATTTCCTCCCCGCGACGATCCGCGACGGTGGCGGCGCCCGGGCGCGACTCGCGGCCCCGCGGCTCGTCGGGCGCCGAAACACATCCCGCGAGAAGCGCCAGGACCAACCCGAGCGCGCCCGCAGGACCCGGCGTGCGACCCCGGCCGGGCGTCAGCGATTCATCGATTCTGCGGAACGAAACCGCAGCCACTGAAAATAAGCGGACCATGCGGCGAAACGCCGGGGCGCAAACCCCGGGAACCTCAACGGTAGGCGGCGTCCTCGAGCCCCTGCTTCTTGATCTCCGCGACATCCTCCCAGACAATGCGGCTCGTCCGGGCATCCGTCAGGCGAAAGCTGTACAGAACGTAATCGCTCGTGCCCGCAGAGGTCCGCGTCGTCATGCCATCGAGCTTGCCGGTGAGAAAATAATCGGCCCCGCCAAACTCGACCACGTTTGGATCGGCGCTGGCCGTCACCTGTCCGCTGCGTTTCAACTCCCGCTCCCGCTCGAGCGTCTTCATCATTTCGCGGTCGAGGAAGCTCACCTGGCCGGCGGACTTCGAGTTGAGCTGGGTGCGAATGCGCGTAAGGAAGATGTCCTTGTTGATCGGAAAACGCGTGTTGTTCACCACCGGCTCCAGCACGACGCTGGGCGGCGTCTTCGCCCGCCCGATTTGCGGAATCCCCAAGATGCTGCGCGCCATCCGGTCGGTGACACTCACGAGATCCTGCGACTCGATGCCGGTGCCGGCGACGAAGCCTCGCTCGTCGGGCCGCAGCTCGGTCACGGGCACGCCAGAGGGATTCTTGACCCCCTCAGTGGTGGTACAGCCGGCCAGCATTGCCGATGCGGCGGCAAAACCGGAAAGAAGAAAACGGGAAGTGATGTTCATGATTTCGGGCGGATAAACGAATTGGATTGGGCGAATAGCTTCACGGGGTGCGAGGCGCGGCAAAAGCAATCCGCGCACCCGCTCCCACCACCTCAACGGCCAAACAGGCTGTTTGCCCCGCTCATGGGAGAGGATGAATTGTAGTAGTTGTTGATGATCGTGACTTGTTGCGGCGCCTGGGTGGGAACCGCCGCCTGGACCGACGCTGGCGATGTCACACCGAATGGAGCCGCCTCGTAGGAGATCACGCGACGGTTGGCATCGGCGACGGAGCCGAGCAGCCAGCCCAAACCAGCTCCCCAAGCCGCACCGCGCCAGCCACTGTGGCCAAACGAACCGCTGTTGTTTCCAATAATCCCACCGGCAAGAGCCCCCAGCCAGAAGCCGCTCGCGGACGCACTACCCGTCCCTCCGTAGCCGATTGTGCCGTAATACGGATAATCAACCCCGTAGCCACGATAGTACCCATAACCGCCGAAGACGGCTGGCCGGTACCCCCCGTATACAACCGGAGCATGCCGATAGACGTAGGCCCCATGGGGGGCGCCCCGGCTTACGACTTGAACCACGCCACGGTCGTGAGAACCGCCGTGCCGGCCTCCGCGCCCCGCCCCAGGGCGAAAGACCTGGGCTTGAGCCGAGGAGAGCGCGACGACGGCAAAGGTGAGGACAAGCAGTGATTTCATGATTGGGAGAGCATGTCCGACAGCGACCAGCCCGCAAGGTTTCACGCTAACGCTTGGCTGCAACCGACCCAGCCTCATTTTCCCACCAATGGTGGCTTCCTCAACTTCGCGTGTTGTGTCCGCGTCCGCAGGTCCCAGCATGGCGCGTCTCGACCGCATGCCATCCGTACGCTCAGCGACCCGTATTCTCCTCTTCGCCGCGCTTTGCCTCTTGGCGCGCGCCGCTGACAACCAGCAGGCTGCGCCCAAGGGCGAATCAGCTGAACTCGCAACCCTCCGCGCCAAGGCCGTGCGCGGCAATTCCATCGCCCAATACAACCTCGGCCTCGCCTACGCTCAGTCCTCCGCCAGCCCGTCAGCAGCCGATCGCATCGAGGCATTCGTCTGGCTGGCCCTCGCTGCCGAAGGCGGAAGCACCGGCAAAGTCCTCGGCAACGTCTTAAGCACGATGTCAGATACGGACCTTCAGGAAGGTCGAAGACGGATCGCGGCATTGCGCGCCGCCTATCCGCAGCTTCGCCTGGCTGCACCGTCGGCCGGCAAATCCACCTCTCCCGGCAAAGCCCCGCCGATCGCCGCGGCCCCTCCCCAGGATGAGTCAACGCCACCACCCCAGGAAATCGTCACCCCACCGATTTCTGCCGCTCCCATGGGACGCCCCACCTCCCCAGTGGTGACAACGGCCGCGGTCCCGGCTGGTGAGACAAAGCAACTGCAAGAGCAACTCGCCCTCGCCATTCAGGAAAGCCGCCAACGAGCCGCCGAACTTGCCTCCGTCCGTTCTGAGCTCTCCGCCCGCGCCAACACGGATCGCACGGCTTCAGAATCCTTGGCGCGAGAGCGCACAAGCCACGCTGAAACGCGGGCTGCCTTGACCGAGCTCCAGTCCCGCTCGGGCATCTTCGATGAGACCAAGCGGCAACTCGAGGCCGCCCGAGCCCTGGCCAATCAGACCCGGGCCGAGCTGTCCCGCGCGCACGAACAGCTCGCGGTGAGCCAGACCTCTGCCAACGAGCGGGTGGTACAGCTCACGGCCGACCTCGCCGCGGCAAGGAATTCCAGTGAGGAATCCGTCAGAACCGCCACCGCCGAGCGCGACGCCCTCGCCGCCGAAAAGTCCCGGCTCGCCGCCGAACTCACCGCGCGCTCCTCCGCCAGCGCCGAGCAGGTTGCCGCACTCGAAAAAGCGAAACAGGAACGCGACACTCTGGCCGCAAACCTCGCCGCCATTGGTCGGGAAAAAGAAACCGCCACGTCGGCGCAATCCGCCCTTCGCACCGAAGTCGAAAATCTCCGCGTCGCCCTCGCCGCCGGCGAAGCCAGTCGCACGCAAGCCGCCGCGGCAATCGAAGCTGATCGCAAAGCCACCCAGATTCAACTTACCGAAGCCGGCG
>SXSC01000370.1 GCA_005792355.1 Opitutaceae bacterium | reverse complement strand
CGGATTCGAAATCGCCACCCGCCCCGGCAGACCTCGTCGCAAATCCCGCAGCCGAACCAATCGCTCCCGCGTCGTTTCTCCGGCGCGGGGATGAGAAGCTCTCATGTCAGTAACACTCGGATACAAGACACCGATGCTGGACCGCGCTCGCCGGGCGTAGGCCAGGGGAGCTTTTACGGCGTGCGTACTTTCACATCGCGACCGTAGAGCGGAAGGAGCGGGTGCCTGGCCACGGCGCGGAACTCGTAGGTGCGGCCGGACGCGAGGCCGGGGGCGCTGGCCTTAAAGGGGCCGGTGGCGGTGCGGGGGCCGACGGGCACGGCGGTCCAGGTGTCGGGGCGGTCGTTGAGATCGAGGCCGGTGATGTCGCGATACTCGAACCCCACGTCGAGGCTCCGGGCGTCGCCCAGTTGCAGGAGGTTGCCCTCGCAGGCGATGGCCTGGCTGGTCTGGTCGAAGCTGGCGCGGACGGTGTCGACGCGCGGCGGGGTCAAGGCGGGCTGCACATGGGTGAGTTTGACGACGATGGGGTTGGGCCAGCGGCGGTCGTCGTGGAGGCGCTGCGTGTGCATCGCGCGGATACGCAGGCCGCCCGCCTCCTGGGCGAAGGTGGTTTTCGGCACGACGTTCGGCTGATACTCCATCACAAGATCGTTCTGGCCGAGGATCGAGACCTCGGTCTGCGGCGTGGCGCGGACGGACTTGAGCACGAATTCCTTCCACGTGCCGTCGGGCCAGGGTGCGGTGCGTTTGATGATGGCGTAAAGGGTGTCGGCGTCCTTGCGCTTGGTGAACCAGATGTCGCGTTCGTTGGTGATGACCCACGGGCGCACGGCGTAGATGCACTCCTGGTTGACGTACATCCAGAGGGCCATCTCGCGCAGGCGCTCCTCCTGCTCGATGGGCAGTTCGCCGTCGGGCTTGGGGCCGACATTGAGGAGCAGATTGCCGCCTTTGGCGCGGGTTTCGATCAGGAGTGAGAGGCACTGCGGGCCGCTCTTGTAGACCTCGTGGGTGGGCTGGTAGCCCCACGAGCGACCCATGGTGATGCAGGACTCCCAGGCGCCCTCCAGGGGGATGCCGGGGATGTTCTGTTCGGGCGTGGGAATGGCGCCGCGGGTAACGACGATCTTGGGTTGCACCTGCCAGGCGACCTCGCGGAGGCCCTGGGGCTCGCCGTCGAAGAACATGACATCGATCGGGCCGTAGCGCGTGAGAAGTTCGCGCACTTGATCCTGATCGTGCTTCATCAGGCCCGGATTCTGCGACGGCTGCACCGCGGGGATGTTGCGCTGGAGCGGGATCTTGTTCTTCCAGAGCCACCAAAAATCGTCGGGGGAATGGTAGAAGCCGGGGGCGATGCCCTGGGCGCGGAAGGCCTCGACGAGTTCGCCGGTGAGATCGCGCTTGAAGGGCGTGTGGCCGATGTGGAAGTCAGTAGTCTGGGTCGGCCAGAGACAGAAACCGGCGTGGTGCTTGGCGGTGAGGACGACGTAGCGGATGCCGGCGAGCTTGGCGAGGGCGGCCCAGTCGGCCGGGTGAAACTTGCGGGGATTGAAGGTGCGGGGCAGCTCGTGGAAGTAGCGCGCCAGGTAGTCGTCGGAGGCGCCGACGAGGGAGTGGCTGATGACGGTGCCGAGTTGGACGTCGACGTTCCAGTGGATGAAGAGCCCGAAGCCGAGGTCGCGGAACCACTCGAGGCGCTCGGGCTGGTTGAGCGAGCCCGCCAGGGGATCCTGGACGGCGGCGCGGGGGCAGCTTACGGCGGCGGCGAAGGCCAGAACGAGCAGGGCAGGGCGGAGACGTTTCATGGGAGGCTAAGCGGGAAGAGGGACGAGCGTTTCATGGCCGGGCCAAGGGCAATACTTCGGAGCGAAACCCCTTGATGTTAGAACGACGCCTTGGCGCCGAGGGTGTAGTTGGCGCCGAAGGCGGAGGCTTGCTGGAGCCGGGCCCAACGGGGCAGGTGCGCGGACTCGCGCGCGGTGATGCGGCCCGCGTTGAAGAGGTTGGTGCCGGAGGCGAAGAGCGACACGCGGCGCGTGAGACGGTATTCGGCGGTGGCGTCGAAAAGGTGGCGCTCCTCGATGTAGCTCTGGCCCGGTTCGCCGCCAAGCGTGGTGAGGGCGCCGTCGATGCGGCCCTCGAAATTCCAGCCGAGTCCGAGGCGGAGCTTGGCGTTCTGGTAGTTCAGCATGGCGGAGGCCTTCTGGCGGCTCATCTGGCCCCAACCGCCGCGTTGGCCATCGGCGTCGGAAAGATTGAGCGAGCCGCGCAGGCTGAGTCCCCGGGCCCAGCGCGGCAGGAGTGGATCCAGCGAATGGCGCATCTCAAACTCCCAGCCGGAGACGATCGCCTTGCCGGCGTTGAACGAAGTGCTGGCGGTCCAGCCCACGTATTCGGCTTCGAGGCCGACCGCGGCGGCTTCCTCGGGAGTCTCGAGCAGCTCGGCGCGGGAGACGACGAAGTCCTGGATGAACTTGCGGTAGTAGCCGACGGCCACGTATCCACTCTTTAGATAGTATTCGAGCCGGCCGTCGTAGTTGTCGGCGGTCCAGGGCTTGAGGGCGGAGTTGCGAATGGTGACGGTGCCGAGGGAGCCGAGGGCGGGATCGGTGTTGTTGCTCGGGTTGACGGTGGTGGACGGCAGGAGGCTGGTGTTGAAGTCCGGCCGGGCCTGGGTGCTGGCGAAGGCGGCCTTGAAGGCGAAGTTTTCCGCGATGCTCCACGACGCGTGCAGGCTGGGGAAGTACCCTTCCTTCATGCCCTGGCCGCGGGAGCCGTTGCGGTGGTAGATCAGTTTGGCCTCGGCGAGGCTGCCGGCGACGCCGGCCTCGGGCTTGCGCTGGCGCTGGCCGTTGACGAGGACGAAGGAGCCGTTGGGGTGGGTCTGAAAGACGGCGGTCGGGGTTTGGAGATAGCCGCGGCCCTCGCCTTCGGAGCGTTCGTAGCGGACGCCGCCGACGAGGCCGAGGCGGTTGGTGAACAGGCGCGTGTCGCCCATAAGGTAGAGCGCTTTCACCGTCTCGGTGAGCTTGTTCACGCTCTCGGCGCTGCGACGGTAGGAAATCGCCTCCTCGTAGCGGAAATACTCGGGGTGGGCCTTATACAGGCTGTAGTACTTCGCGAGGTTGAGGTGCTCGACGGCCGGGTAGCCGTACTCGGCGTCGGGGGCTTTCTGATACACCTCGGCGGCGATCAGGCCGAGGCGATCGTCGGCGGAATCGGGCACCCCGTCGGGGCCGAGAAAGGTCCACGTGTTGAGGTCCATCCGCTTCCGGTCGCGTTTCTCCCGCTTGTAGTTGGCGCCGAGCTCGAGGCTGACGGGGAGGCGGGTGGCGAGGTCGCGCTTGAGTTTGAGGTAGGCGGTCTGGACGTCGCCCTGAATCAGGCGCGGCCGCGAGGTGGCGGCGCGGAGGGAGTAGTTGGCGGCGCGGCTCCAGTCGACCGGGGCGTTGTTGGCGTCGAGTACCTCGAAACGGCCGGGCAGGCGCCAGTTGAGATCGAGAAAGTTGACGGTGACGTTGTTGATGCGCGGATTGCGGCCCTCCTGGTCGGAGGGAGAGGAGAAGAAGCCGTTCTCGGTGTCCTTGAACTCGGAGATGGAGCGCGAAGCGTTGGCGGCGCCCTCGATGTGCCAGAGGCCACGCCGCCACTTGGCGATGAGGCCGGCGTTGGTGCTGATGGCGTATTCGTCGCGCCAGGCCTCGAGCTGGTTGACGTAGGAAAGAACGCCGGTGCCGCGCGCGCCCATCACGCGCGTGCTGTCGTTGTAGACGGTGGCGCCGGTGTTGACCTGGAAGCGGACGTCGGCGCGGTGGAGGGAATCGAGCCGGGTGTAGGAGACGAAGGGCGTGAGCGTGAGGGAGGGAACGGGGCGCCAGTCGACCCGCAGGCTGACCGGGACGCGGACGCGGCGGGAGTAAGACTGGTGGAGCAGCGAGTTGGTCATCGCCGGGTTGTAGATGCTGGGGGCGCCCGGCTGCGGGTTGGCGAGGCTGGCGGCGTTGCCGTAGTTGTAGGTCGGCACCGCGTAATGCCACGGCATCATGACGTCGCTGTAGCCGAGGCCGAGCGTGTATCCGAGATTCTTGGTCAGCGGATCGACGAGGCTGAAATCGAAGCTGGGCCGGACCTTGCGGGAGAGCTCGTCGCCCGGGCCGCCGGTGCGCCGGAGCGTGAAATCGTAGCTGTTGGTGTTGAAGGAGGCCTTGAGGCTGATTTCGCGGCGGGCGTACTCGAAGGCGGTGCGCCGAACCATGTTGACAGAGCCGCCGATGGCGTTGGCGCTGTCGGAGGGCAGCGGCACCTTGCGCACCTCGATGCGGGCGATGCCGACGGTGCTCGACTGGGTGAGGCGCGGGGCGCGGGTGTTTTCGCGTTCGTCGGCGAAGACGGAGGCCTCGCCCAGGCCGTCGGAGGTGACCTCGGTTTTGTCGGAGCTGAGGCCGCGAACGTTGATGCGGATGATGTCGCTGCCCTGGTACTCGACGCCCACGCCCGGCAGGTACTTGATGAATTCGCCGATGTTGTTCTGCGTGATCTCGCCCATGGAGTCGGTCGAGGTGACGTTCTTCATGTTGCGCGAATAACGCTGCTCGTTGGCGGCGATCGACTCGGCGTCGGTTTCGCGGGCGGCGTTGACCTTGAACTCGTCGAGGCGCACGACGGCGCCGTCGGTGGCGGCCAGGGTGAGATCGAGTTCGGCGCGCTGGCCGGGAGCGAGGGTGAACGTCTTTTCCGTCGGCGCAGTATTGGTGAAGGAAACGACGATCGTGACAGTGCCGGGGGGGACGCCGTCGAGCACGTAGGCGCCGGATTCGTCGGTGAACGTCTGCAGCGCGGTGCCTTTGACCGCGACGCGGGCGTTGTTCACGTAGCGGTCGGTCGCCTGGTTAAGGACGCGGCCCGAGAGGCTGGCGGTGGCGGCGGTGGCACTCTGGGCAAACGTCGGGATCGATGCGGCAAACAAGCCGACGGCGAGTAGGAGCAGACAGGCGAGCGAGCGAGATTGCCGAAGGAGGAGCGGTGCTGGGGTAGGTTGCATGGGGGTGCGTTCAGAGGGTCAGAGCGTTACTCGTTAGCGGCCGAGGGCCGGTGTGCAAAGACAGTCGGTCGAAGTCCCGCTAACGGGTAACGCTCTGACCCTTTTGGGCTCGCTTCGCCGAATCGTACGAACAGCGCCTCCGGGTCGGGCAGGCCGAGTTGTCGTCTCGCCTTGGCGATGAATTCCGGCGACGCCCCGCACCAGCGCGGGACGCGGTCGGGCTCGACATGATCAAACGCCGTGAGCACTCGTTCGCGGGAGGTCATGACGCGTTGCAAAAATCAGATTCCGCCAAGCATGGCTGTGGATGAACAGGCCCGTTATTCAAGGCGCAGGCGTTTTTGCCTTTGCGTCGCTTGTCGAATTCAGCAGACGGCCCAGCTCGGTAAGTTGTAGAACATCCTCCTGGCGGAACCGGCCAGTGTGGTCGGGCGCGCAAGAGAGAAGGATGTTGGCTGCGCCGCGGCGACGGGCCTCGGTGATATCTGCGGCCAAGGCTGTGGCGGGATAGGGTTGACTGGCTTCGAAGCCCTTGCCTGCGCCGTAGGTGAACCAGACATAGTTCTTGTTGCCGGGGCTTTTCTGCTTGGGGCGCCATTGGGAGCACGGCTCGTATTCAAAGGGCAGGTGGTAATCGGTCCCATCTACGTTGCGGATGGCCTGATGGCCGACGGCCGGGGGCATTATCACTTCGCCGTTGAGGATGTCGGTGGGGAAGTAGTGGAGCTTTGTGCCGTCCTGGATGTGCTGGTTTAGCATCACGACGCAGTTGGGATTGATGTTCTTGAGCAGGTCGTAAACTTCCTGAGGCTTCAGGTCGGATGGTGCCCAGTTCATCATATCAATCCAAAAATACGGAATCTCACCGTAGCGTGTGGCCAGCTCCCGAAGTTGGTAGAGGATGACGGCGCGGGGCGAATCGGCGCGTTTCTCGACCCGCTTGTCTTTGGGATATTTCGGGCCGCCCCACACGCAATAATAAAGCCCCGGGACAATGTGATGAGCGCGGCATTCGTCCACGAACGCCTTTACCACATCGGTCTTACAATCGCTATTGGCCACGTCGAACTCACTGGTTGGGCTGTCCCAAAGGAGGAAACCGCTGGTGTGGCTGGTCGTCAGCACGGCGTGAGTCATGCCGGCTGCTTTGATTGTTTGCGCCCACTGTTTTACGTCCAGATGCGCGGGTGCAAATTGCATCGGGTCACGCATAGTGCAGTGTTCGCTGCCGGAATACTGGTTCGAGTTGAAGCAGAGGAACGCGCCGAATTTCCAAGAACGCCATAGCCTGATCAGGGGGGCCTCGGGCGACGTGGCAGGACGGTGATGGCGCGAGAGATTGACGACGGTGGTCTCCAGCACTTTCCCCTGCGCGTCCAGGAGCCGCAGTTCGCTGTCACCGTTTGGCAAACGCCGTTCCGCGACCGTCGCTTGTGGAGCCGACACTCTTGTGACGGTGTTCGCCAGGCCGGCGGTGGGAGGCTTGGACGAATCGGCGGCGTGCGCTGACGATAGGGCCGCCAGTAGGGTGATAAGTGCCAGAGGGTGTTTCATATTGTGTATTTATCCTGTCATCATGTCAGTTGAGCCTCGGGGAGGAGGGGTGCGTTCAGAGGGTCAGAGCGTTACTCGTTAGCGGCCGAGGGCCGGTGTGCAAAGACAGTCGGTCGAAGTCCCGCTAACGGGTAACGCTCTGACCCTTTTGGGCTCGCTTTGGGTATCATGATGGGGAGGGGTGGAGGAGGCACGGCCGGCGCGCCTGGTGGGGTTAAGGAGGGGCGTTGGGGCCGGGGGCAGGTGCCTTCGCCCGGATCATCTCACCGACACGGCGGAGGGTTTGCACGTCGATTGCGCGCAGGCGGCCCGCGTAGTCGGGGCCGACGTCGAGCGAGAAGATATTTCCGTACCGCACGGCGCCGAGGTAGTCGGCGTAGATCTTTTCCGCGGAGTGGCAGAGTCCATCATGCTGCGGCAGGGAGTAGAACCACATGGCGCCGCCTTTGTGTTCCTTGGGCAGAATCGGGTAGGTGAACTCGGCGAGGCGGTAGCTTTTCGCAGGGGCATCCTTCATGTGCGGGCCCGCGGCCTGGTGGTCGTCGAGGGGCCCTGGCCGGCCCATCTCGCCCAGGCGGATATCCGCACCCTGCTGATCGCCGTGATTGAAACCGACAAAGCAGCCGGGCTGCAGGCTCTTCACCAACGTGATGGTGTCGGCATGGCTCAGACCGCCGTCGCCTACGGCATGATCGAACCAAATGTACTCGATCGGCCCGTAGCTGGTGAGCAGTTCGCGGAGCTGGGCTTTTTTCATCTCCGGATTCCGGCCGATACCGGCATTGCGGCCCTTGCCGTCGACGGCACCGGGCCACGTCCAGTCGCCCTCCGAAAAGTAGAGCGCTAGCTTGATTCCGTGTTGATCGCAGGAGCGCTTCAAATCGGCGAGGACGTCGCGACCAAGCGGGGCCTTGGTGACCTTGCGGTCGGTGGTCTGCGTGTCCCAGAGACAAAAGCCGTCGTGGTGTTTGGTGAGAAAGAGGATGTAGCCCATGCCGGCCTCTTTTGCGGTGCGGGCCCATTGATCGGTGTCGCAGCCGGTGGGCTTGAAGAAGGCGACGTCGGTGACGCCGGGCGTCCACTCCTTGCCGGAGAACGTGCTGAACGACCAGCAGATGAACATGCCCCAGCGGAGGTCATGCAGTTCCTTCACGCGGGCGTCGCTGGCGGCGGGGGCAGGCGCGGCCGGAGCCAGGGTCGCGAGCGACAACAGCAGTGCGAGGAGGCGTGGGGCGGTGGAGTTCATTGGGCTAGAAGGTGCCTTTGACTCCGATTGTCCAGAGGGAGCCGAAGTCCTGGCGCTGGCGGAGTTGAGCGTGGGCGGGAGTGTTGGGACCGGTGATCTCGACGTCGTCGACGGGTTTGTTGATGTTACGCAGATTGGCGAAAAGCGCGAGGCGCCGGGTGAGTGAGTACTCGCCGGTCAGGTCGATATAGGAGCGCTTGGAGCCCCAGTTGTAGGTGCCGGCCTCGAGGCTGCGGCCGGTGACGATGCCGCGGCGCTGGCGGCCAAGGTAGTTCCAATTCAGGCGGACGTTGTATCCGGGCCGGGAGAGACTGATGCCCCAGCTGCCGCTCTTCGGGAAGTAGCCGGCAAAATTCGCGGCGCCGTCGCCCGTGGCGCGCTGGGCGCTGCCATTGGCGTAGAATTGCACGCCGCGCGCCCAGTGCGGCAGAAACGTGAGTGCCTGGCGGTAGTTGACGTTGTAACCCTCCATGCGGACGCGGGTGGAGAGATTGTGGTTTGTGACGACCTCGTAGGGATCGTACACGGTGGGTTCGAGCCCGTAGAGAGCGAGAAATTCCGGGGTGGCGTCGATGACCGTGCTGCCGAAGAAGTTCTCGAAGTCGCGGCGAAAGGCGCCGACGGAGAGCTGGCCCACGCGCTCGAAGTAATACTCGAGGGTCACCTTGGTGCTGCGGGCCTGCCACGCCTTGATGCCGACGTTGTTCACCGAAATCCGGTTGGTATTGCTCGGCGGCGATTCGACATCGGGCAGAGTCAGGCCGCCCGAGTATTGGTTGAAGCTCGGGCGCCCCAGCGACTCGTACCAGGCGACGCGGGCAAGCAGGTTCTCCCGAATCTGGTAGGTCGCATTCACGCTCGGGAGGAAGCGCAGGTACTCCTTCTCGGCGTGTTGCCCCCGGTCGATGAAGGTGAGCTGGGAAACTGTGAGCGCGTCGCTCGCAATCGGGAGCGGCCGGCCGTTGGGGCCCAGGATGACCCGCCCCGCGGCGTCGCGGCGGAAATTGCGGGTGGGATCGGTGAGCGGCCCCTCGGCCTCGATGTTGGTCTGCTCGGCGCGCACGCCACCGGTGAGCCGCAGACGGGAATCAAGCAGGCGGAGGTCGCCGCGCAGATAGATGGCGGAGATGAGTTCCTCGGAGTGCTTCGAATTGCTGATCTTCGAGCGATACTCGGCATTGGCGTCGGCCGTGAAGTGGTTCGGACGCGAACCGTAGAACTCCCACAGGCCCTCGTTGCAAAGCCACTGGATCTGGGGGAAGCCGTAGGGACCGGTGCGGGTGGAAAAATCACGGTCCAGGAAAGGCGCCGCGCCGTCGTCATTCCCCACGGGGGTCGTGCTGGCCCGGCCGTCGGCCCCGACGTAGGTCAGGGCGCGGTTGTGGGTGCGGTAGTCGCTCATGCTCTGCCGAAGATCGAAACCGACCTTGAGGGAGAGGGGCCAGCGGCCGCCGAAGTCGCGGCGGATGTTGCCGAACGCGGTGCGGTGCCGGCTGACCGAGCGGCCGAGGGTGCTGCCCGCGGTGCTGAGCGAGTAGTTGGAGAGTTGGTACGGGTCGACGGGGGCGCCGGTCGTGCCGTCGCTGACGGTGATGCGGCCCGGGCGGAGGTAGAAGATGTCGTCGAACGAAACGGTCACGCCGGTGCGGCGGACGAGCGACGTGCTGAGGTACCCCTTGTCGATGTCGCGGAACTGATTGGTGGCCTGGGAGAGGCCGAAGCCGGACTCGATCTTCCAGATCGGCCCATCGTGGCGGAAGGTGACACTGGGCATGACCGTGCGGCTGAGGCGGTCGCGGGCGTTGTTGTTCTGCCGGACCTCGCCGGCGCCAGCGAAGCCGTGGGTGTAGGTGGGGGAGAACTCGCCCGGCAGCACGCGGTTCACGATGAAGGTCATGTCCCGCTGGTTGTAGTAGGAGTGAAACGTGCCGTATTGGAGCGAGAAGGACAGGCGGTCGTGCGGGGTGATCCGGTAGTCGATCGTGAGGCCGAGGGAGGTGCGGTCGCGGCCGGTTGTGCTGTCGCGCACGAGGTAATTGGTGAGATAGGGCCGGTCCGGGGTGGTGTCGGGCAGGGCGCCGCCGTCGGTGGCCGCGCCGGCGCCGCGCCACGTGTTGGTCATGATCGGCTCGGAGGAATACTGGGACGACGCGCCGCCCGAGAGGGTGAAGCCAAACGCCTTGCTCACGGGGACAATCCAAGTGAACTCGAAACCGGGCTGAACCTTGCGGGTGCGTTCGGCGCGCGGGCCGGGGGATTTGTGGAAGTCCCGGGCGTTGTCGCGCATGATGACATAGGTGCTGCCGGTAAAGATGGGCTTCGAACGTTCAAAGGCGCTGCGCGGGACGAGGTTGATGGTGCCGGCCAGCGCCGAGCCGGGCGACTCGGGGGTCGGCGAGAAGACGGCCTCGACGCGCGACATGTTGTTGATCGAAACGGAATTCAATTCGACGTTGCGGCCCGTGCCGGACACTTCCGGCGTGGCGAGGCTGAAGCCGCCGACGCTTACCGGCACGCTTGCCGAGGACACACCGTCGATCGATACTTCTCGGGGATCGCCGCCGCGGTAGCTCATCGTGATCCCGGGGAGGAGTTTCAGGAACTCGCCGATGTTACCATCGGGCACGAGGCCAAATTCGTCGGCCGCGACGACGTTGACAATATTGGGGGCGAAGCGTTGCTCGTTGATGGCGATGGCGGCGCCGTCCATCTCACGTGAATCGGAAACAACGAATGAGCTTAGCTTGACGACTTCGCTGACCGCGGCGGCGCGCGAGGGAGGGGCGAGCGCGATGTCTCTTTCCGTGGCGACAGCGGCAGCGAGCGTCAGCGGGATCTGCTGTGAATCCAGACCGGTGTAGAAAACCTCGAGGATGACGTTGCCGGCTGGGACGCGGTCGAGTCGGTAGGTGCCGGACTCGTCGGTGAACGCGACGAGGTTGGTGCCCTTGACGGAGATGCGGACGTTGTTGAGGTACTGGTCGGTGGCGGCGTTGCTCACGCGGCCGGAAAGGGTGGCGCCGGCTGGCTCGGCGGCCGACAACGGGCAGGCGAGCAGGAGGAAGCCCAGGCAAACGGATGACCAACGTGGGGTGGGCTTCATGATGACAAGGGACGGCGTGGCGCGACTCATTTCTCGAGCAGCTCGATCTCGGCGATCGTCGGGCCGTCGGTGGCTTCGAGGATGTTGAGGCGGAATTCGCGGGCGGTGACGGGCGGGAAGGAACGTGTGAAGGTCTTGCCGATCTTTTCGCCGGTGAAGATCGTCTTCCAGGCGGTACCGTCGCGGTACTGCAGCTCGAACTTCCGCACGCGCTCGGCGACGGCCTCGTTGATCTTCACGCGGGCGATGGAGGTGGGTTTTTCCAGATCGCGGGCGATCCAGGCCTGCTTGGTGCCGGCGTCGGTGGCCCAGCGGGTGGAGGGATTGCCGTCGAAGGCCTCCTGCGGTCCGTGGTCGGCCATGTTGGTGTGGTAGACGTTGGAGGCGGTGGCTTTGACGGGGCTGGTGAAACCGATGGCGGGGATGTCCAGGGCGGAGCCGTCGAGCTCGAGCTTCACGATGGTGTCGATCGGCTGGCGCGCGGCGGGATCGACGGCGATGGTGAGTTTGTCGCCGACCTGACGCGCGGTGGCGCGGCCGTCGCCAAGGAGCGTCGCCGATTTCACAGCGCGGGGCAGGGCGGGCAGTTCGAGCGTGTCCGTTTCCCACTTGAAGACGTGGAGGTAGACGGTGTTGCCCTGGCGCGTGCTGGCGAACTTCTGCGTGGGGTGCCACGGGCCGCCGCGGGTGGCGTAGATGCTCGCGCCATTCTTCTTCAGCCACGCGCCCATCTCCTTCAGGCGATCCACCTGCCGCGGCTCGATGCGACCGTCGGGCATCGGGCCGACGTTGAAGAGCAGGTTGCCGTCGCCGCCGGCGCAGCGCACCAGAGTTTGGATACACTCTTCGAGCGACTTCATGGTGTCGTCGGGTTTCCAGGCCCATTGTTTGCAGATGGTGATGCAACTCTCCCAGGGGCGGGTGTCCTGGTATTTGCCGACGCGTTGCTCGGGCGTGTCGAAGTCCTCGGGCAGGCCGTTGCGATTGTTGATGAGGAGGTGTGGCTGGAGTTCGCGCGCCATGCGATTGACCGCCACGGCGCCGTAGTCCTCGGCCTTTTTGCCAAGACCGTCGAACCAGAGGATGTCGAGGCGGCCGTAGTTGGTGCAGAGCTCGCGCACCTGGGCCTGGAGGTAGGCGAGGTAACTGGCGTGGCGATCCGGCGTGAAGGCGTCGGGGTGGTGCCAGTCGGGCTGCGAGTAGTAGAGGCCGAACTTGAGGCCGGCGGCGTGCGAGGCGTCGGCGAGTTGTTTGACGATGTCGCGGCGATAGGGGCTCAGCGGGCTGGTGATCTTGTAGTCGCTCGCCTGCGTATCGAACATGCTGAAGCCGTCGTGGTGGCGGCTGGTGAAGACGATGTACTTCATGCCGGCGGCCTGGGCGATCCGCACCCACTCGGCGGCGTCGAATTGGGTCGGGTTGAATTCTTTGTAGAGGTTGTCGTAGACCTCGGCGGGAATGATCGTGCCGGGGCCGCGGTAGCCGCGGCGTTCGCCGGAGCGCGACCAGCCGATCTCAGTGCCCTTGAGGCTGACGGAGCCCCAGTGCACGAAGAGACCGAAGCGGGCGTCCTGCCACCATTGCAGGCGCGCGGGAGTCGGCGCGGGGCCGGACGCGGGGGGCTTTGCGGCGGGGGCCGCAAAGACGGAACAACCGAGCAGCAGGGCGAGGCAGACGAGGGAGCGGTTCATGAGGGATTGAGGTTGGAACTGAAAGTCACGCGCCGGCGCGGGCGAATTCGTCGATCGCTTCGAACATGGCGACGACGTTCTGCGGCGGCACGTCGGGCAGGATGTTGTGAATGGTGTTGAAGACGAAGCCGCCGCCGGGCGCGAAGATCGCGAGGCGCTCAAGCACATCGCGGCGCACGTCGGCGGGCGTGCCGTGGTTGAGCAGGTGGCGGGTGTCGGCGCCGCCGCCCCAGAAGGTGATCTCGCGGCCGAACTCGCGCTTGAGCCGCGCGGGGTCCATGTCGCGGCACGCGGTCTGCACGGGGTTGATGACCTCGAAGCCGGCGGCGATGAGATCGGGGAGCAGCGCGTGGATCGAACCGCAGGAGTGGAGAAAAGTCTTCATCGACGAGTGCCGATGCACGTAGTCGCAGAGCAAAGTGTGCCGCGGCTTGAAAAGCTGGCGGTAGGTGGCGGGCGACATGAAGGGCCCGGTGTCGGTGCCGAGGTCGTCGCCGAAGCGGCAGACGTCGGCGATGTCGCC
The DNA here is from genome assembly GCA_005792355.1 of Opitutaceae bacterium. GTDB lineage: Bacteria > Verrucomicrobiota > Verrucomicrobiia > Opitutales > Opitutaceae > ER46. The sequence goes on along the minus strand of SXSC01000370.1, from coordinate 5,638 downwards.
GACGGCGCGACAGACCTTCTCCAAGGTGGCGAGGTGGACCTCCATCAAGGCGTCGAGCAAGGCCTCGACGCGTTCGGGCTCGGCGAGGAGGTCCATGAGAAAGTTGTCGATGCGGCGGAGAAATGTGCCCCACTCGAAGAGATTGCAGCCGACGACGACCATGATCGCGCGGTCGGACTGCTGGCGGAGGGCGAGGGCGTTGGCGCGGAGTTTTTCCCAGAAGTCCGGCTCGCCGGCGTGATCCCACGGCGAGTGGGCGAGGGCGGCCCAGTGGATCTTTCCCATGGCGGCGTGCAGTCCGCTGAAGTCCGCCGGGTAATCGTCGAGCCAGGGGTAGCAGGTCTGGTCGAAGAAATTCATGTCCTTGAGCTGGATCGCGATCTCGACGCCGTCGGGGGCGCGGGCGCGCCAGCCACCGTCGGCGGTGGCCTCGGGCTGGAACCAGCGCGGGTAGGCGGCGGCGCTGCCGTCGAAGAGCGTGACGGGGCGCCAGTCAGCGGGGCGGGTGTTGAAGGTGCGGCCGAGGTCGACGGCGTCGATGCGAAAACGATCCAGGATCTCGTCCTCAGGTTCCGCGAGTTGCTGCACGACATCGTAGACGCGCGTCTGGCCGCCGGCGAGGCCGAGGTGGCGTTTGAGGTTGCCGTACGCGATGGCGGAGATGCCGGAGGACGGCGTGGCGCCGAGGTCGACGGGCACGCGGTCGGGCTCGCGATGGGCGAGGGTGGCGAGGACGCGTTCACGGGAGGTCATGGAGGAAGAGAGGGAGACTCGGGGGGAAGAGAGGGAGAGAGGGAGAACAGGAAGGGAGGCGGGCTCTTTCTCTTTCCTCTTTCTCTTAATCTTTCTCCTCAGGCGCGGCAGGGGGCATGGAGAGAAAGAGAAAGATTAAGAGGAAAGAGAAAGAGGGGATCGAAGGAGGGTGTCTGGCGGTTGGGCCTACGAGTGAGGATCGGCGAGCGAGACGGGGGCGTGGATATTGTAGCCGCATTCGCTGCCGCCGCTCACGGGCATGACGTATCCGGTAATAAACTTCGCCTCGTCGCTGCAGAGAAAGGCGGCGACGGTGGCGACCTCGGCGGGTTCCGGGCAGTAGCCGAGGGCGTGGATCTGGTTGAGGTAGGTTTCGATGCCGGCGGCGTCGGGCTGGGTCTTCATCCACTGGCGCAGGGTTTCAGTGCGGACGCCGGCGGGGCAGAGGGCATTGATCCGGATGCCGTCGCGCCCCCAGTCGACGGCGGTGCACTTGGTGAGTGCGTTGATCGCGCCCTTGGTGGCGCCGTAGATGGCGTGGCGTTCCTGGCCGGTGACGCCGGCCATGCTCGAGATGTTGAGGACGCAACCGCGCGTGGCCTTGAGGTGGGGATGGGCGAGCTTGCAACCAAGGAAGACACTGCGGAGGTTGACGCTCACGAGTTGTTCGAACTCGTCGAGTGACGTGTCCTGCACCGTCGTGGCCGGCAGGGCGATCCCGGCGTTGTTGACGAGGATGTCGAGGCGACCCCACTCAGCGATGGTGCGGGAAATGGCCGCGGCGAAGGAGTCGGCGTCGGAAACATCGAGCACTTGAAAGGCGGTCGCCCGGCCCAACTCGGCGCAGAGGGCGGCGCCGTGCGGCTGATCGCGATCGCCGACGAGCACGTGTGCGCCTTCGGCGACGAAGCGCCGGACGATGGCGGCGCCAATGCCGGCGGCCCCACCGGTGACGAGGGCGACCTTGGAATGGAGACGGGAGTTCAAGTTAGGGCACGGTGCAGTTTACCGCGCGAGTCTTTCAGAAATTGACGGCGTAGGATTTTACACAGACGTTGCGGCATGCTTCGCCGGCCGCCGCTTTTTCGGGATCGGGGACCAACCTCCCGGGTGGATGCGCACGAGCCGCTGTTGGCGTCGATTCGGGCGGGGAAGATCGATTTTCACGGGCTCGGCCGCGGCCATTATCCCGGCGATCGTCTCGCGCCGGACCAGTTGCCGGGCCTGCTCAGTCTCGGTTACTGGGACGCCCGCGGAGATCAAGACTGGGGCATGGATTTTCACCGCAACGAAGGGGTGGAAATCTGTCTGCTTGAGACGGGTTCGATGCGTTTCGCCGTCGATCAGGGGAGCTATCCGCTGGGCCCCGGCGACCTCACGATCACGCGACCCTGGCAGGCCCACCGGCAGGGCGATCCGCGCATCGCGGCCGGTCGGTTGCACTGGGCCACGATTGCGGTGGGCGCGCGGCGTCCGGATCAGGTCTGGCGCTGGCCGCGCTGGAACCTGCTGGCGCCGGGGGACACGGCGGAACTCAGCCGACGCCTGCGCCTGACGGCGTCGCCGGTGTGGCGGGCTTCGCCCGAAGTGGTGCGCAGCTTTCAGCGGATGCGAGCGGCAATTGCGGATGAGACTGGTGATCGCCTGATCTCGCGGGTGGCGGTCGGGTTAAATGAGCTGTTGCTGGGCGTGCTGGAACTGTTGCGGACCGAGAACCGCGCCGAGAGGCCGCGATTGGCCAGCCCCGAGCATTCGGTGGAGCTTTTTCTTGGAGACCTCCGGACTAATCTCAACAGCTTCGGACAGGAGTGGACGCTGGCCGGGATGGCCGCCGCGTGCGGAATGGGCACGACGCAGTTCAGCCGGTTGAGTCGGCGCCTGACCAACGACAGTCCGCTGCGTTATCTCAACTTCGTCCGACTGGAAGCCGCCGCGCGTTTGTTACGGGGAGAGCCGGCGCGGAGTGTGACCGACATCGCGTTTGGCTGCGGCTTTGCCTCGAGCCAGTATTTCGCCAATCAGTTCCGCCGCCACTACGGAGTGACGCCGACTGACTACCGGAGCGGGTCGGCGTCGAGGTGATGACCGGTCGGGCAGGTCTGCTGCCCGTTCGAATCGTGCATGTCGGCGACAATTTTCGGACGGCACCGATCACGCCAATCTCGATCCACTCCGTACAATTAGCGTGAACCATGAAGATCATTAGCCCGAAAAAATCGCGCTCCGCCCAGTGGCGAAACCACCCCGGTGCGGTCGGCCCACCGCCGCATTCCTACCAAAGAACGCCGCCGCGCTACTAGGCGTTTGCGTCGGCCGCGGATAGGATGTTTGTTCCCCTCGATTTCACCCTAAGATCCTTCCCTGCCTCCACGGTATCCGCTCATTCGATGACCACTAAATTATCTCGACGACACTTTCTGAAAACCGCGGCCGTCGCCCTCGGCATGCCCACGATCATCCCGGCTTCCGCCCTGGGAAAAAACGGCACGGTGGCACCCAGCAACCGGATTGTGGTTGGCGGCATTGGCGTCGGCCCGCGCGGCCGGGAGGTGCTCAAGGGATTCCTGAGCCAATCCGACGTGCAGTTTGTGATGATTGCCGACGTCCAGGAGGCGCGCCGCGAGGTCGTCCGCGTGATGGCCAACCGGCAGTACAATAACCAGGACTGCGTCAAGACGCGCGACATGTACGAGGTTCTGGGGCGCTCCGATATTGACGCCGTGCTTATCGCCACGGGCGATCGCTGGCACGCGCTGCTCAGCATCCTCGCCGCCAAGGCGGGCAAGGACATCTATTGCGAGAAGCCTTGCAGCATGACCGTCCGCGAGAGCCAGGAACTCGCCGATGCGGTGAATCGCTACGGACGCGTTTTCCAGGCCGGTACGCAGCGGCGCAACGTCGACAATTTCCAGTTTGCCGCCGAGCTGGCGCGCACCGGCAAACTCGGCCGGATCCACACCGTCCACGCCGGCATCCTCGCGCTCGAGGAGAGCCACAAATGGCTGCCCGCCGAGCCCGAGCCGACCAAGGACGTGGTCGACTGGGATCGCTGGCTCGGCCCGGCCCCGTGGCGTCCTTTCAACAAGGACTACGTGAACGGACGCTGGCGGGGCTACTATGATTTCCATGGCGGCGCGGCCCTGCCGGAATGGGGCGCGCACACCATTGATCTCTGTCAGTGGGGAGCCAGCGCGGACGACACGGTTCCGATCGAGTACGAGGCCGATGGGCAGACCATCTACGGCCGGTACAAGAACGGCACCAAGCTCGTGATGCGCCGCGCGGGTTTCAAGGGCGAGGGCAACTGGGTCGCCCCCGGCACCTGCCCGGTGCGCTTTGAAGGCGACGACGGCTGGGTCGAGGCGGCGGATACCGGCAAAGTCGCGGTTTCCTCGCCTTCTTTGTTGGAGAAGGGGACCCCCAAGCCAATGGCGGGCACCGATTCGACCAAGCACGTCCGCGAATTCCTCGACTGCATCAAGACGCGCGCGAAGCCGGCGGCCAATGCCGACGTCACCCGCCGCGGCCACATCATCTCGCACGTCGCGTCGATCGGCTGGCGCCTGGGCCGCAAGGTGCAATTCGATCCAGTCAGCGAGACATTCCTGAACGACGCCGACGCCAACCGCATGTGCAGTCGCGCCCGCCGCGCACCGTGGCGCGCCTGAACCGAAACCTTAAAAGTTGTCCCATGATTTCCATTCGTTCACTTATTCCGGCCGTCCTGATCCTCGCGCTGGCCGGCTGCGTCACCACGCCGCCACACCCGAAGGCAACCGCGGCGCTAGCCGTGCTCTCCTCCACCGCCGGCCTGCAGGAAAAGGCCCGCGCCTGTCAGGAACTCGGAGACTTCGGCGGCCCGTCCGCCGTGCCCGCTCTCGCCGCCCTGCTTGATCAGGAGCATCTGGCCGACTACGCCCGCAGCGGACTGGAGGGCATTCAGGATCCCTCGGCGGGCAAGGCCCTGCGCCAGTCCCTGGAACGGCTTGCCGGCCGTTTCCTCTCCGGCGCGGTGAACTCGCTCGGTGTGCGCCGCGAGATTGCGGCGGTGCCCGACCTGCAGAGGCTGGTCCTCGATCCCAAGCGCGGCGTCGCGCCGGAAGCGCTGGCGTCCCTCGGGATGATCGGCACCACCGAGGCGGCGAAGACTCTCCAGACGGTGCTGACCGGCGGCCCTGCGGATCTGCGCGAGCCGGCCGCCCATGCCGCCTTTTCCGCCGCCGCGCGACTCGCCAAGGACGGCGACCGCCCCGCCGCGCGCAAATTGCTGGAAAGTGTCATCAGCGCGCTGCCGCCCGGCCACCTGACCAAGGTGGCGCAGAACCAGGCCGCCGCACTACGCTAGCCCGCATTTTTCACACTTTCCGCGGAATTCTCCCCGCGCTTGACGAGTTTCGGGCGGCGTGAGCTTGAATCTCTGGAGTTCATGCGGGCTAAAACAAAACCGCCGGGCGGTTTTGAACTTAGCCCGGACATCCCTGAGGACCGCGAACGCAGAAAAAATCTCGAACACCGTGTGACTCCGCTCGCGAGCAGAGTGTCTGACTATCCGAACGTAGAGACCAACCTGTTTGTCGTAATGCCACGGACAGAGTTAAACGCGGAGGGCGCGGAGGGCGCGGAGAATGAGCCTTTTCACTCAGCGCTCTCCGCGTCCTCCGCGTTTCCATTCTCCGAGGCTTGGTCACGGGCTGCAGGCGCCGCGCGCCATTTTTTCCGAGCTCAGTCTCGGAAAAAAGCCGCGCTACTATTGATCCATTTAGATCCTTAATGTGGAGCTCCACATTAGGGATTTAATGTGAAGTGGTCAATAATGTGGAGTGGAGCGGCCGTCGTTGGCTCTGAACGGCGAGCCCTTGGCGGGGTGACTCCACATTATTGACGG